>NZ_VIKA01000070.1 GCF_006704265.1 Elioraea sp. Yellowstone
GCCTCGGGCTGGCTCGACCAGGCGGAGCGCGCCGCGCGCCAGGCGGGGGCGGCGGATGTGCTCGCCGCCGCCTCGGCCGAACGCCGCCGCCTCGCGGCGGCGCGCTGATCAGGCCGCGACGATCTTGCCCGGGTTCATGATGCCGAGGGGATCGAGCGCCTGCTTCACCGCGCGCATCACCGCGACCGCCTCGCCGTGCTCGGCCACCAGGAAGGGCATCTTGCCGTAGCCCACGCCGTGCTCGCCGGTGCAGGTGCCGTCCATCGCGAGCGCGCGCATCACCAGCCGGTCGTTCGCGGCCGAAGCCCGCGCGAGCTCCTCCGCGTCGTCGGGATCGACCACGAAGACGAGATGGAAGTTGCCGTCGCCGACATGCCCGACCAGCGGCGCGAGCAGGCGGTTCTCGGCGAGGTCGCGCTTCGTTTCGAGAATGCAGTCGGCGAGCCGCGAGATCGGCACGCAGACATCGGTGGGCCAGCCCTTGGCCCCCGGTCGCAGCGCGAGTGCCGCGTAGTACGCCTCGTGGCGCGCCTGCCAGAGGCGGTTGCGCGCCTCGGCCGCGTGCGCGAAGGCGAACGCGCTGCCCCCGCGCTGCGCGGCGATCGCCTGCACGGTCTCGATCTGCTCCGCGACCCCCGCTTCGGTGCCGTGGAACTCGAGGAACAGCGTCGGCACCTCGGGATAGGCGAGCCTGGAATAGCGGTTGCAGGCCGCCATCTGCACCTCGTCGAGCAGCTCGATGCGCGCGAGCGGCACCTGCATCTGCATCGTCTCGATCACGGTGCCGACTGCGGCCGCCATGTCGGGGAAGGAACAGACCGCGGCGGCGATGCGCTCGGGCACGCCGAAGAGACGCAGCGTGATGCCGACGATCACGCCGAGCGTGCCCTCGCTGCCGACGAAGAGCCGCGTGAGGTCGTAGCCGGCGGCGGATTTGCGCGCCCGCCCGCCGGTGCGGATCAGCCGCCCGTCGGCGAGCACCACCGCGAGCCCGAGCACCGCCTCGCGCATCGTGCCGTAGCGCACCGCGTTGGTGCCTGAGGCGCGGGTCGCCGTCATGCCGCCGATCGAGGCATCCGCGCCCGGATCGATCGGGAAGAAGAGGCCGGTGTCGCGCAGATGCGCGTTCAGCTGCTTGCGCGTCACGCCAGGCTCGACCGTGCAGTCGAGGTCCTCGGCGCTGACGCGCAGCACGCGGTTCATGCGCGAGAGGTCGAGCGACACCCCGCCGCCGAGCGCGGCGACGTGGCCCTCGAGGCTCGTGCCGGTGCCGAACGGGATGACCGGCACGCGGTGTTCGGCGCAGAGACGCACCACCTCCTGCACCTCCGCGACCGTCTCGGCGAACACCACCGCGTCGGGTGGTGCGGGGGCGTGCCAGGATTCGTCGCGGCCGTGCTGGTCGCGCACCGCCGCGGCGGTGGAGAGACGCTCGCCGAAGCGGGCGCGCAGCGCCGCGATCACCGGATCGCGCCGCGCGGGATCGAGCGAGACACGCTGGACTGGTGCGGCCATGCGGGAACCATAGGCGGTGCGGCCGTCCCGCGCCATGGTCGGGCGCCGCAGCGGAGACCTGCGATGCGCCTGCTCGTTGTCTGCAGCGACACCACGCCGGCGGTCGCCGATCGGATGGGCGCCGAGGCGCGTGCCGCTGCGCCGGGCCAGGCCCGCGAGCCACCACGGGACCGGCCGGGCGCCCCGCGGCCGGCCCCCGCTACCACGCGACCACGCGGCGGTAGAGATGCCAGGTCGCGTGGCCGAGCACGGGAACCACGACGGCGAGCCCGATCAGCAGCGGCAGCGCGCCCGCCACCAGCAGCACCGCGACGATCAGGCCCCAGGCCAGCATCGGCACGGGATTGGTCGCGACCGCGCGCACCGAGGCCCGCACCGCCACGAGCGGATCGACCGGCCGGTCGAGCAGCAGCGGGAACGACACCACGGTCAGCGTCAGCACCACGATCGCGAAGGCGAGGCCGACGCCGTTGCCGATCAGGATCAGCATCCAGCCCGCGCGCGTCGTCAGCGCCGCGGTCAGCAGCGCGCCGAGCGACCCGCCGTGCGGCCCCTCGCCCAGCGTGGCGAGGTAGACCAGCCGGGCCGCTACGAGCCAAGCGACGAACAGCCCGAACAGCATGCCGCCGAGCAGCACGATCGCCTTGAGCGAGGGCGAGCGCAGCACGCCCAGCGCGTCGCGCGCCGAGACGGGCATGCCGAGCTCGCGCCGCCGGCTGATCTCGTAGAGGCCGAGCGCCACCACCGGTCCGAGCAGCGACAGCCCCGCCAAGAGCGGGAACAGCAGCGGGAGCAGGTCCCCCGTCGCGAAGCGCGCGGCGATCAAGCCGACCACGGGGTAGATCACGCCGAGGAACACGAGCTGGGTCGGAATGGTCAGGAAGTCCTCCCACCCCTTCGCCAGCACCTCGCGCAGATCGGCGAGCGTGATCCGGCGTATCGCGGGCTCATCCGCGCGCGCGGCCGCGGGCACCTCCGTCATCGCCTGTGCCATCGCCCTTCTCCCTCCGCCGTCGCACGGCCGGGATCGGACCACCCGGTCCGCGCGGGGTCGCGGCATCGCCCCGGGGCAGGCCTGCGGACCGGTCGCGTGCGCCGCCCGCAGGCCGCCGGTCGAACCGCCAAGGCCGCCACGATAGCACGGCCCCGCCCTCCGGGGCGCGCGAAATCAGTCCAGCCCGCGCCGCAGGATCAGCTTGGCATCGCCCGGCGCGTAGAAGTCGGGCACGGTGGCGACCGCGGCGAAGCCGCTGCGGGCATAGAACGAGCGCGTCGGCGCATAGGCGGGCTTGCCCGCGGTCTCCGCGTAGAGCGCGGTGCCTCCCTCGGCGCGCACGGCCGCGGCGACGCGCTCCAGCAGGCTGCGGCCGATCCCGGCGCCCTGCGCGCCCGGATGCACCACGATCCAGTAGAGGTCCCAGGCGCTCTCGGTGCAGGGCGTGGGGCCGTAGCAGGCATAGCCGAGCAGTTCGCCCGCATCCGAGACGGCGAGCAGGAAACGGTACGAGGATGCCGCGCCATGCACGAGCCGGTCCTCGGCCAGCTCGCGCGCGACCGCGATCTCGGCTGCGGTGAAGACGCCGGTGGCGGCGCAGAGTGCGGCGATGCGCTGCGGATCGGCGGGCTCGAGCGCGCTGCGCCAGGCGAACGCGACGGCGGCGCGGCGCGGGCGCGGATGCGGGGGCGCAGGGGACGGTCCCCCCGGGCAGGGCCGGGCTGCGGCGACGATCCGTTCCATCAGCGTCCGGAAGCCGAGCCCGGCCTGCTCGGCGGTCGCGGCCAGTCCCATCCCCGGGGTGAGGCAGGGATTGGCGTTCACCTCCAGCACCCAGGGGGTGCCCGACCGGTCCACGCGCAGATCGACCCGCGCATAGCCGGCCAGTCCGCAGACCTGCCAGACCCGCTGCACCAGCGCCGCCATCCGCGCCACCAGCGGCGCGTCGTCCTCGCCGAGCGCGAAGGAGCGCATCGCGTAAGGGTAGATCGGGTCAGCCGGATCCCACTTGCTCGCCCAGTCGACGATGCGCGGGCGGCCCTCCGGCCAGCGCGGATCGAAGACCTGCTCGGCCGCCGGCAGGACGAGACAGCCGCCCGCGCCGTCATCGAGCGCGGAGAGGTTGAATTCGCGGCCGTCGATGAAGGCCTCGGCGAACCACCGCCCGCCATGCTGGGCCCGCCGCGCCGCGATCAGCGCGCGTGCCGCGGCGGCATCGGCGACCACGCTGTCGGGGCCGAGCGCGAAGGAGGCGTGCTCGGTCGCGTGCTTGACGATCAGGGGGCCGCGGACCTCGCCCTCCCCTTCGATCCAGTCCGGTGTCGGAATGGCGGCGGCGCGCAGCACGCGCTTGGTGGCGAGCTTGTCGGCGGTGAGCGCCAGCGCGGCGGAGCCGTTGCCGGTGAACGGCAGGCCGAGCGCCTCGAGCAGGGCCGCCGCGGCCGGCGCCATCACGCCCATGGCGCGACCGACCGGCAGGCTCTCGACCAGGTTCGCCACGAGGTCAGGCGGGTCCGCGGCGAGCGCGCGCGCGACCGCGGCGAGGTCGAGCGTGGCGGCGAGCCGCCGGGTGCGCCAGCCGGCCTCGATCAGCGCGGCCTCGACCGCGCCGACCTGCTCCAGCACGTCCTGCTCGTCGGGCGGCGCGTCGGGCGGCACCGCTTGGTGCAGGATCACGCAGCGGCGCGCATCCGCTGCGGCAGGCCGCTGCGCGCCAGGGCCGACTCGAGGATCTGATCCATCAGCCATGCGAAGTCGTATCCCGCCAGGCGCGTCAGGATGGGAAGATCCGAATGCGAGGGGTTGAGCCCGGCGAGCGGGTTCACCTCCAGGAACTGCGGCCGGCCGTCGGCGTCGCAGCGCAGATCGACCCGCCCGCCGTCGCGGCAGCCGAGCGCGCGCCAGGCCGCGAGCGCCACCGCCTCGGCTGCGCGCGCGGTCGCGTCGGTCGCCAGCACGTAGTCGACGCGGCCGTGCCAGTCCTCCTTGGTGGCAAGCCCGTAGACGCCGTCATGCGCGCGCTCGTTCAGCCGCACCTCCATCGCCGCGATCGCGCGCGCCTCCGTCCCCGTGCCGACGATGCCGACCGTGAACTCGCGGCCGGGAAGATAGGTCTCGACCAGCACGGGCTGGCGGAAGCGCGCGAGCAGGTCGGCCGAGATGCGGGCGAGGGCGCTGCGGTCCGCGCAGCGGCTCGCACGCTCCACCCCCTTGCCCGTGCCTTCGGCCACCGGCTTGGCGAAGACCGGGAAGTCGAGATCGAGCACGGCGAGGTCGCGCGCATGCTCGATCACCATGAAGGGCGCCGTCGGCACGCCGGCGTCGCGCACGACGCGCTTGGCGTGGCCCTTGTGCAGCGCGAGCGCGAGCACCAGGCTGTCGGAGAACACGCAGGGAATGCCGTAGGCCTCGCACAGCGCCGGCACCAGCGCCTCGCGGCCGAAGCCGCGCAGACCTTCGCAGATGTTGAAGACGAGATCCCAGCGCTCGCCGGCGGCAAGCCGCGCGACCAGGGCGCGGTGGTGGCCGATGCGGTCCACCGTGAAGCCGCGCGCGGCGAGGTGGCCGGCGATCGCCTCGACCGTCTCGAGGCTGTCGAACTCGGCCGTCTCCTCCTCGTCGAAGCCCTCGGCACGCCAAGTCTCGCGCAGGTCGTAGGTGAAGCCGACGCGCAGCGTGCGCATGATGCCGCCATCAGGCATGGGGGACGCCCTTCGCCTGCGCCGCGGCCTCCGGCGGCACGATCCGGTCGGCGCCAAGACGGCCGCCGGGGTCGGTGTAGCGGTAGATGCCGCGCTCGAAGTTGCGCAGCAGGAGGTCGTCGCCGTCGCGGCCGACCAGGTAGTCGGGGAGCAGCGGAATCTTGCCGCCCCCGCCCGGCGCATCGACGACGAAATGCGGCACCGCATAGCCGGTGGTGTGGCCGCGCAGTCCCTCGATGATCTCGATCCCCTTCTCGACCGGCGTGCGGAAATGCGCCGAGCCCGAGATCGGATCGCACTGGTAGAGATAGTAGGGCCGCACGCGCAGCCTGAGCAGGCCGTGCATCAGCGCGCGCATCGTCGCGAGCTCGTCGTTCACCCCCTTGAGCAGCACGGTCTGGCTGCCGAGCGGGATGCCGGCATCGGCGAGCCGTGCGGTCGCCTCCGCCACCTCGGGGGTGAGCTCGTCTGGGTGCGTGAAGTGGATCGACATCCAGAGCGGGTGGTAGCGGCGCAGCATGCGCGTGAGGTCACGCGTGATGCGCTGCGGCAGCACGACCGGCACCTTGGTGCCGATGCGCAGGAACTCGACATGCGGGATCGCGCGCAGCCGCGCGAGCAGCCACTCCAGCTTGTCGGTGGCGATGGTCAGCGGATCGCCGCCCGAGAGCAGCACGTCGCGGATCCCGGGATGCGCGGCGATGTAGTCGATCGCGCGCTGCCACTGGGTGGTGCTGAAGGTGTACTCGCCGCCGCCGCCGACCATGCGGCTCCGCGTGCAGTAGCGGCAGTAGGTCGAGCAGAAGCCGGTGGCGAGGAACAGCACGCGGTCGGGATAGCGGTGCACCAGCCCGGGCACGGCGGCGTCGTGATCCTCGCCGAGCGGATCGTCGGCCTCGCCGGGGGTGCGCAGATACTCGCCGTTCACGGGGATGTGGGTGCGGCGCAGGCCCTGGTCGGGGTCGTGCTCGTCGAGCAGGCTCGCGTAATAGGGGGTGATGCCGACCGGCAGCGGCCCGGTGTGGCGTGCCACCGCGCGCGCCTCGTCGTCGGAGAGCCGGATCACCCGCGCGAGCCCGCGCAGGTCGCGGATGCGGTGCCGGAGCTGCCAGCGCCAGTCGTTCCATTCCGCCGCCGTGGCGTCCGGCCAGAAGCGGCGGCGGAACGCGCGCGAACGCGCGGATTGCGGGAAGGCGGCGCCGCGTTCGCGCTCCTTCACCGTCGCCGGGAACAGGGGCCTGTCGAGGACGCCCGCGCTGGCCGGCGCGGACGCCACGCCGGATGGAGGCTCGGCTTCGGGGGCCTCGAGGTCGCGGTCCATGATGGCGGGTTCCCTTCGACGCCCGACTGGCGATGTCCGGCAGGCCCCCCTGGCCGGAGTGCCGCGCGATGCGGCGTCGTGGCGCGGGCGCGTCGCCACCGATTCGCTCCATAATACAAACACGACCGAGTCGCCAGTATTTGTGCAGGCTCTGCCGTGGGCCGGCCCTGCCCGGAAAAAGCCATTGGCGCCAGAGGGTTGGACCCTGCGACTGGGCCTCGGCGCAGCGCGAAGCAGAATCCGCGACTGAGGGTTCTATTGCCTGGTGGTACGACAACAAAGTGCAGAAACACCGTATTATTGAAAATCCGCGATCGCCGGCCTCCCCTTCCCCATCTCCGGGCATCGGCGCCGTTGGCTTGCGGCAACTGTCCGGCAAGCGGACGCTCGACTGAGCAGGCACGACGGAGGATTGCGCGGCCTGCCCCGCGGCCGGCTCGTTGCGGGATCGATCGCCGCGGTTCGCGCGGCCGCGGCGGCGCGCCGGATGGCAGGCCAGCCGCCTCCCCGAGAAGGGGGCGGGGCTGCACGGCGCCTGCGTGCGGTGGTCCTCTTCCGTCGCCGCACGGCAACCCCAAGATACGATCGGCCGGGGGCGCTTCGGCCCTCGGGGTTCCGACAGGGAGAAACGTCATGCTCGTTCCACGGCGGACTCTTCTCGGCTTGGGCGCTGGCCTCGCAGCGTCCGCCCTGACACCCGCGCTGCGGGTCGCGGTCGCCCAGCCCGGCGGGCCCTTCACCCTGCCCGCCCTGCCCTACCCGTTCGATGCCAACGAGGCCGCGATCGACGCGCGCACGATGGAGATCCACCACGGCCTGCATCATCGCGCCTACGTGAACGGCCTGAACGCCGCGGTCGCCGACCACAGCCGGATCGCGGCGATGCCGCTCGACCAGATCCTGCTCCGCTTCACCGAGATGCCCGAAACGATCCGGACCGCGATCCGCAACCACGGTGGCGGTCACGCCAACCACTCGATGTTCTGGCTGATCATGGGCGGCAGGGGCGGCGAGCCGTCAGGCGAGCTCGCCGCCGCCATCACGCGCGACTTCGGCGGCTTCGCCCAGTTCCGCGAGCGATTCGACCGCGCCGCGATGGGCGTGTTCGGCTCGGGCTGGGCCTTCGTGACGGTGAACCGGCATGGCGGACTCGCGATCGTGCAGCGGCCGAACCAGGACAGCCCGCTGATGGACGGCGACCGCGTGCTGATGGGCAACGACGTCTGGGAGCACGCCTACTATCTGCGCTACCAGAACCGGCGCGCCGAGTATGTGCGCAACTGGTGGAACGTGCTCGACTGGGCGCGGATCGGCGAGCGGTATGACGCGGCGAAGGCGGGAACGCTGACGATCTGAGCCGGATCGGGGGGCTGCTTTCCCCGCCTCTTGGTGCATGGCCGCTTCGCGGCTACCAAGCGGCCATGATCACGCTTGCCGACGTCCAGGCGGCCGCGCGCCGCATCGCTCCCTTCGTGCGCCGCACGCCCCTGTTCCGGGTCACCCTGCCGCCGCTGCCGGAACTGGCGCTCAAGCTCGACACGCTGCAGCTCTCCGGCAGCTTCAAGGCGCGCGGCGCCTTCGCGCGCCTCACGCTGCTCGATGCGGACGAGCGCCGGGCCGGACTCGTCACCGCCTCGGGCGGCAACCACGGCATCGCCGTCGCCTGCGCCGCACGCGAAGCCGGCGTGCCAGCGACCGTCTTCGTGCCCCGCTCGGTCCACCCCGCCAAGGCCGAGCGCATCCGCCGCTACGGCGCGCGGCTCGAGGTCGCCGGGACGGTCTGGGACGAGGCCAACGCCGCTGCGCTCGCCCACGCCGCCGCCGCCGGAGCGACCTACGTCCACCCCTTCGCCGACCCGGCAGTGGCCGCCGGCCAGGGGACGACGGCGCTCGAGATCCTCGCCGACGACCCCGAGGTGGACACGATCCTGGTGGCGATCGGCGGGGGAGGGCTCGCGAGCGGTGTGGCGGTCGCGGCCACGGCGCTCAAGCCCGGCATCCGCATCGTCGGCGTCGAGCCGACCGGCGCGCCCACCCTGCATGCGAGCCTCGCCGCGGGCGCGGTCGTGACCCTGCCCGCCATCACCACCAAGGTGCCGACGCTTGCCGCCGGCCGCACCGACGAGCGCGTCTTCGCGCTGCTGCAGGACCGGCTGGACCGGGTGGTGCTGATCGAGGACTCCGACATGGAGGCGGCCGCGCGGCTGCTGTGGGACGAGGCCGGGATCGCCGCCGACCTGTCGGGGGCGGCGGCCGTGGCGGCGGTGCTCGCCGGCGCCTATCGGCCGGCGCCGGGCGAACGCGTCGCCGCGATCGTCTGCGGGGCCGGCGCCGACGGGATCAGTGCAGCCGCTGCGGCAGGTCCCTGATCGCCTTGTCGATCAGCGCGGCGTGGCTCTCGCCGGACATGCGCTCGGCGATCAGCCGGCGCGTCGCGGCGACAGCCACATCCGCCGCGACCGCGCGCACCGCGGCGGCCGCCTCGGCCTCGGCCGCGGCGATCCGCTCCAGCGCCATGCGCTCGCGTCGCTTCAGCGACGCGGCAAGCTCCTCGGCCATCTCGGCGGAGACCAGTCGCGCCTCCTCCTGCGCATGGGCGAGGATCCGCTCAGCCTCGGCGGCTGCGGCCTCGCGCCTGGCCCTGGCCTCGCGCAGCATGGCCTCGGCCTCCTCGCGCAGCTTCGCCGCTTCCGCGATCTCGGCGCGGATGCGCTCGGCGCGCGCATCGAGTGCCGAGAGGATCTTCGTGATCACCGGCTTCCAGGCGAGCACGAGGAAGAGGACGAACGAGATCGCGACCCAGAACTTCGGGTCGAGCCAGAAATGCTCGTAGCTGTGCTCCATGGCGTGCCCCCTCAGCCCTGGCGGGCCGCCAGCGCGGCGCCGACCGCCTCGCGCACCGCCGCCTCATCGGGGGCCACGCCGATCAGCCGCGCGGTCGCCGCGCCGGCCGCCTCCGCCGCCACCTGCTCGATCGCCGCCATCGCCTGCGCGCGCGCCTCGGCGATGCGCCGTTCCGCCTCGTCGAGCTGCGCGGCGAGACGCCGCGCCAGCTCCGCCTCGGCCTTGGCGGCCTCGGCCTTGGCGGCGTCGATGGTGGCGCGCAGCTCGGCCTGCGCCTGGGCGCGCGCCTTGGCCTGCTCGCGCTCGGCCTCGGCCATCGCCGCATCGGCCTCGGCCTTGAGCGCGCGTGCGCGCTCAAGATCCGCCGCGATCGCCGCCGCCCGCTCCTCGAGCATCGTCGCCACCGGCGGCAGCGCCACTTTCGAGACGAGCACGTAGAGCGCACCGAAGATCACCAGGAGCCAGAACACCTGGGTCAGCAGGAGCGGATTGGCGAAGTCGAGCTGCGGCATCGGTCGATCCCCGGGAGCGCGGGTGCGGGAAGGGGCCCCGCGCGCCCTCAGGTGAACAGGATGAGGAACGCGATCAGCAGCGCGAACAGCGCCACGGCCTCGGTCAACGCGAAGCCGAGGATGCCGATCGGGAACACCGCATCGCGCGAGGCGGGGTTGCGCGCGACCGAGCCGACCATCGAGGAGAAGATGTTGCCGATGCCGATGCCGACACCGGCGAGCGCGATCACGGCCAGACCGGCACCGAGGGCCTTCGCGGCTTCAACGTCCATTGTCGTGTCCTTTGCGTTGCGGGTTGAGGGTCAGGCGGAACCGCCGGCGCGGGCTCAGTGCAGATGCACCGCGTCGTGCAGGTAGATGCAGGTGAGCACGGCGAACACATAGGCCTGGAGGAAGGCGACCAGGAACTCGAAGCCGACCAGTGCGACATTGATCGCGAGCGGCGCGACCGCGCCGAGGAGGCCAAGCGCGCCGGCACTGCCCATCATCACCACGAAGGTCGCGAACACCTTCAGCATCACGTGGCCGGCGACCATGTTGGCGAAGAGGCGCACCGAGAGGCTGACCACGCGCGAGAGGTAGGAGATCACCTCGATCGGGATGATCAGGGGGGCCAGGGCCTTGGGCGCGCCCTCGGGGAAGAAGTAGCTGAAGAAGTGCAGCCCGTGGATCGCCAGCGCCACCGCGGTCACCAGCACGAACACCACCAGCGCAAGCGTGAAGGTGACCGCGATGTGGCTCGTGAAGGTGAAGGCGTAGGGCAGCATGCCGAGCATGTTGCCGAACAGGATGAACATGAAGAGGGTGAACACGAACGGGAAGAACTTCTTCCCCTCGTGGCCGATCTGGTCGCGCACCAGGCCGTAGACGAACTCGTAAGAGACCTCGGCCAGGCTCTGCAGCCGTCCCGGCACGCGCGCGCGGGACCGCATGCCGATCAGCATCAGTGCCGAGATGCCGGCGCCGGCGACCAGCATGTAGAGGTTGGAGTTGGTGAAGCCGGCAGCGATCGGAGTGAGCGCGAACTGGCTCAGCGCGTCGATCGATTGGCCTTCCGCCGCCATCACATCCCCCGGTTCCGCTCCGGCCCGGGGCCGCGCCGCCCGAGCATCAGGCGGTACACGTTCAGCACCCCGGCCGCGCCCCCGAGGAACAGGCCCGCGACCAGGAAGAGCGGCCGGGTGGAGAGCCACCAGTCGAGGGCGAGGCCGAAGCCCACCCCGACCGCCAGCGCCGAGGCCACCTCGAGACCGGCGCGCAGGCCGAGACCCCAGGGGCTCGGGGATCCCGGCCTCGCCTGCTCTGGCCGGTCCAGACCGGCCTTGGCGCGGGCCGCCCGAAGGCGCTCCTCGAACGAGGCGTCGTGCCCGGGGCGGGAGGGATCCTCCAACAGTCGCTCCTCCGAAACGCGGTGACCCGCCCGGAAGGCGCGGGCTACCTAGCGGCGGGCTGCGGGGGTGTCAAGGAAGCGGCGCGGCATGCCGCAAGGCCGCATCCGCCTGGCCGCGATCGCCGGACATGCGTACTCCGTCCCGCATCCCGAGGCCCCGCGCGGCGCAGGCGCGCGCCACCATCCTCCCGGCCCCCTGATGCACCGGCGCGGCGCGCCGTCAGCGCACGCTGACGATGCGGAACACGAGCGAATCGCCGTCGGTCTCGCGCACGGTGACGTACTCGCCGGGGCGGAACACATGGCCCTCGAGCTTGAACAGCGGCTCGTCGTCCGCCTCGCCCGGCTCGTAGGAGAAGGCCCAGCCGTGCCGGCCATGGACGAGCTGGCCGTGCCGGTCCGGCTCGTCCGGCCAGAACCGGCGCACCGTGCACTCGGCGCGACGCTGCCGCCACGTCTCGACATCGAGATGACCGTCGGGGGTGAGTGGCAGGTGCAGCTCGTAGCCGCGCGACGTCGAGCCCTCCGGGAAACCGGGATTGCGCGCGAGCAGCATGCGGACGGTGTAGAGCCGGGACATCGGGTTCCTCCGGGACGACATGCTCGCGCAAGGCCGGCGAGGCTTCAAATGATTTGGGTCAACCGGGGGGCCCCTCCCCCGCCTGGGGGCGTCGGTCCCGGCCCCCGCTAGATGGCCACCCGGACGCCCAGTTCGACGACGCGATCGGAGGGGATGCGGAAGAACTCGGTCGCGGGCACGGCATTGCGCGCCATCACCAGGAACAGCCAGTGCCGCCACCAGGACATCTTCGGCACCTGGGCCGGCACCACCACCTCGCGGCCGAGGAAGAAGCTCACCTGCATCGGATCGGCCTCGATCCCGTGCCGCTTCAGCTCGACGAGCGCGCGCGGGATGTTGGGGCTCTCCATGAAGCCGTAATGCAGGATCACGCGGTGGATGCCGGGGGCGAGCTGCTCCACCACCATGCGCCGCTCGGGCGGGACGACCGGGATGTCGTCGGTCAGCACCGTGATGAACAGCACCCGCTCGTGCAGTACCTTGTTGTGCTTGAGATTGTGCAGGAGCGCGTTGGGCACGTAGTCCGGGTTGCCGGTCATGAAGACCGCCGTGCCGGGCACGCGGATCGTGCGACTCTGCGGCAGGCGCGCGAGGAACGAGGCGAGCGGCAGGCTGTCGGTGCGCCAGCGATCGAACATCAGGTCGCGGCCGCGCTTCCAGCTCGTCATCAGCAGGAACAGCGCGAGCCCGAGCAGGAGCGGGAACCACGCCCCGTCGGGAATCTTCAGCAGGGTGGAGCCGAGGAAGGCGAGATCGATCAGCAGGAACAGGCCGAACAGCGCGCCCGTCACCGCCCAGCTCCAGCCCCAGACCCGCCGCGCCACCAGGAAGCCGAGCAGCGAGCCGCAGGCGAAGGTGCCGCTCACCGCGAGACCGTAGGCCGCGGCCAGCGCGTCGGAATGGCGGAACGACAGCACCAGCAGCAGCACCGCGACGAACAGTGCCGCGTTCACCTGCGGCATGTAGATCTGCCCGCGCTCCTCGCCCGAGGTGTGGCGCACGGTCAGTCGCGGACAGAAGCCGAGCTGCATCGCCTGGCGCGCGATCGAGTAGGCACCCGAGATCACCGCCTGGCTCGCGATGATCGTCGCCGCCGTGGCGAGCAGCACGAGCGGCAGGCGCACCCAGCCCGGCGCGAGCAGGTAGAACGGGTTGACGATCGCGCTCGGGTTCCCGAGCAGCAGCGCGCCCTGGCCGAAATAGTTCAGCGTCAGCGCCGGCAGCACGAGGCCGAGCCAGCCCGCGCGGATCGGCGGTCGACCGAAATGACCCATGTCGGCGAAGAGCGCCTCCGCCCCCGTCACCACCAGGATCACCGCGCCCAGCACCAGGAAGGCCGTGAACTCGTGGTAGGCGAAGAACAGGACGGCGTGGTGCGGGCTCAGCGCCTCCAGCACCGCCGGGTTGCGGGCGATCGCGACGACGCCGAGCACCCCGATCGCGACGAACCAAGCCCCCGTGATCGGTCCGAACATGGTGCCGACCCGCCCCGTGCCGTAGCGCTGCACCAGGAACAGCGCCACCAGCACGACGACCGAGAGCGGCACCACGAGGTGCTCGAAGGTCGGGTCGACCACGGTCAGCCCCTCGATCGCCGAGAGCACCGAGATCGCCGGCGTGATCGTGCACTCGCCGAAGAACAGGCTCGCGCCCAGGATGCCCGCGGCCAGCGCGGCACGCTTGAGCCGCCCCTCCGGAAGGCTGCGCGTCGCCAGCGCCATCAGCGCGAGGATGCCGCCCTCGCCCCGGTTGTCGGCGCGCATCACCACCGTGACGTACTTGATCGTCACCACCAGGATCAGCGCCCAGAACACCAGGCTCAGCACGCCGAGGATGTCGCCCGCGACCGGCGCGACCCCCGGCGTCTGGGTGAGCGCGGCACGCAGCGCGTAGAGCGGCGAGGTGCCGATATCGCCGAAGACGACGCCGAGTGCGGCGACGACGAGGCCCGGACGGAGCCCGCGCGTCGCCTCTCGAGGCGGCGAGGAGTCGTCCTTGGCCCCGTTGAGCGTGGTCACGGGCGTCGCCTATACACCCGGAGGCCGGGGGCACGGAAAGCGCAAACCGCTCGTTGGGTTTGCGCTCCGCGCAGACCGATCGCCGGGAGCGGTCCCCAACCCGGCCGGCCGGTGCTACAAGCGCCCTCGGACGTGAGGCAGGGGGACGGCGGAGCACGATGAGTCTGGGCTTGCGCGACGCCCGTCGCGCCGAGCGGCGCCGCCGCCGCCGGCGCGCCGTCACGGTGCTGCTGGTGCTGGGAGGCCTCGTCCTGCTGGGCGCGCTCGCCTACGAGTCCGGCAGCCGGCTGGCTGAGCTCGAGACGGACGCGCTGCGCGCCGAGATCGACCAGCAGCGGCGCGTGATCGCGACCCTGCAGCAGCAGCTCGCCCAGACCGAGGCGTTGCGCCAGCAGGCCGATGCGCGCGTGCGCGAATGGGAGGAGCGCTATGCGCGCGATGTGCCGACCGGCGCGGCGCGCGCACTGTTCGCCAAGGTGCAGGAGCGACTCGAGGAGGGGCTGGCGCCGGATCGCCTCGCGCTCGTGCTGAACAACGCCACCGCCGGCACGAAATGCGATGCCGGCCAGGAGACGCGCCGGTTCCAGCTGCCCACGCCGACCGGCCGCGGCGCGCAGAGCTCGGTGTCCTTCGCCGGCGCGATCGTGGTGACCGGCGAGGGGCAGTCCGCCCGCGCGCCGGACGGGGCGCCGCACGCCTGGTTCGATCCGGCCCAGCCGGTGACGATCGTGGCGATCCAGCCCGGCGGGGCGCGCACCGAGACCACCGGCACGCTGCCGCTGACCTTCTCGGTCGTGCGCGGTACGAGCGAGCATCGCTTCCTGGTCACCGAGAGCGACCTGCGCGGCTTCGTCAGCGTCACCGCGGAGCGCTGCGACTACCCGTAACGGCGGATCGATCGGGGCTGGGGGAGGGGCCGGCATCCCCGTGCGCCGCGGCCCGGCGGCCGGGCCCCTCCCCCGCGCTCCTTCATTCCTTGCCTTCGCTCGCCATCTGGTTGCGCCGGCGGATCGCCGCCCCCAGGATGTCGCCGAGCGACGCTCCCGAGTCGGAGGAGCCGAACTCGGCCATCGCCTGCTTCTCCTCCTCCATCTCGCGCGCCTTGATCGACAGCGACAGCCGCCGCGAGGCGCGCTCGATCGCGATGATCTTCGCGTCCACCTTGTCCCCGACGCCGAAACGGTCGGGCCGCTGGTCCTGCTTGTCGCGCGCGAGGTCGGCCTTGCGGATGAAGCCGGTGACGGCATCGTCCACCTTCACCTCGATGCCGTTGGGCTGCACCGCGGTGACGACGCAGGTCACCACCTGCCCCTTCTGCAGCCGGTCCAGCACGCCGGCGGCCGGATCCGAGGTGAGCTGCTTGATGCCGAGGCTGATCCGTTCCTTCTCGACATCGACGTCGAGCACCTTCGCCTCGACCACGTCGCCCTTCGCGTATCTCTGGATCGCGGTCTCGCCCGGCTCGTCCCAGGCGAGGTCGGAGAGGTGCACCATGCCGTCGATGTCGCCGGGCAGGCCGATGAACAGGCCGAACTCGGTGATGTTCTTCACCTCGCCCTTGATCGTGCTGCCCACGGGGTGCTTCTCGAGGAACTCCTCCCACGGGTTGCGCAGGCACTGCTTCAGCCCGAGCGAGATGCGGCGCTTCACGCCGTCCACGTCCAGAACCATCACCTCGACCTCCTGGCTGGTCGAGACGATCTTGCCCGGGTGCACGTTCTTCTTGGTCCAGGACATCTCGGAGACGTGCACCAGCCCCTCGACCCCCGGCTCGAGCTCGACGAAGGCGCCGTAGTCGGTGATGTTGGTCACGCGGCCGGTGAACTTGGCCCCGACCGGGTACTTCGCGGTCACGCCGTCCCACGGGTCGGCCATCAGCTGCTTCATGCCGAGGCTGATGCGCTGGGTCTCCGGGTTGAAGCGGATCACCTGGACCTTGACGGTCTGGCCGACCTGCAGCGCCTCGGAGGGGTGGTTGATCCGCCGCCAGGCGATGTCGGTCACGTGCAGCAGGCCGTCCACGCCGCCGAGATCGACGAAGGCGCCGTAGTCGGTGATGTTCTTCACCACGCCTTCGAGGATCTGGCCTTCCTTCAGGCCCTGGACGAGCTCGGCGCGCTGCTCGGCGCGCGTCTCCTCGAGCACGGCGCGGCGCGAGACGACGATGTTGCCGCGCGAGCGGTCCATCTTGAGGATCTGGAACGGCTGCGGAGTGCCCATCAGCGGACCGACGTCGCGCACCGGGCGGATGTCCACCTGGCTGCCCGGCAGGAACGCGACCGCGCCGCCGAGATCGACCGTGAAGCCGCCCTTGACGCGGCCGAAGATCACGCCGTTGACACGGCTGCCGGCCTGGAACGCCTTCTCGAGATTGGTCCAGGCCTCCTCGCGGCGGGCCTTCTCGCGCGAGAGGATGATCGAACCGTCGCGGTCCTCGTAGCGCTCGACATAGACGTCGACCAGGTCGCCCGGCTTGATCTCGGGCTTCTGGCCCGGCGCGGCGAACTCCTTGAGCGGGACCCGGCCCTCGGACTTCAGCCCGACATCGATGACGGCGGCGTCGCCCTCGATCCGGACGACCCGTCCGGTGATGACGGAACCGTCGAAGCCGCTGTCGCTGCCGAGGGTGGCGTCGAGAAGGGCGGCGAAGTCCTCGGTCGCGACCGGGACGGTGGCCGTGTTTGCCATGCGGTGCGTGTCTTCCTGTCGTCGCGATCGCGCGACGGCGGTTTGCGCCCCCGGGACGGGCCGCCGGGACGGCGGGGCCGGGCACGGCTTGCCCGGGACAGCCCGGGCCGATTGGTGATCGCGGGCGGGAGCCGCTTGCCGGCCGCACCGCCCGTTGGCATCCCAGGAACGGCCGGATCGACGCAAAGTCAAGCGATTTCGGACGCGGCCCAGATCAGCCCGCGGCGAGACGCCGTTCGATCTCCGCCAGTGCCGCCGCGAAGGCGGCCTCGGCATCGAGCGCGGTCGTGTCGATCACGATCGCGTCCGCGGCAGGTCTGAGGGGGGCGACCGGGCGGTTGGCATCCTGCGCGTCGCGGTCGCGGATCTCGGCGAGCACCTGGTCGGGGTCGGCGGCGATCCCCCGCGCGCGCAGCTCCAGCAGGCGCCGGCGCGCGCGTTCCTCGGGGGTCGCCGTGACGAACAGCTTCACGGCCGCGTCGGGGAACACGACGGTGCCGATGTCGCGCCCGTCCAGCACGGCGCCGCGCGCGCGGCCGAACGCGCGCTGGAACTCGAGCAGCGCCGCGCGCACCGCCGGGATG
>NZ_VIKA01000071.1 GCF_006704265.1 Elioraea sp. Yellowstone
CCACCACCGAGAGCTACACTCTCCTCATCGTCGGCACCGTCAGTTGTGTATAAGACCCTCGGCCCAGGCCGCGCGCGATCCCGCTCCGGCAACGGCCGAGCGTCTGGCCCGCGCGCTCGCCGACCGGCCGCCCGCGCGCGCGGGCGAGCCGGGCGCGATCGCCTCCGGCTTCGATGCCGCGCTCGATGCGGCACGCGCCCTGCGTGACGACTCCCGCCGCGTGGTCGCGGCCATGGAGGCCGAGGCGCGGACCGCCACCGGCGTGCCCAACCTGAAGATCCGCCACACCGCCCAGCTCGGCTACTTCATCGAGGTGCCGGAGGCCGCCGGGCTGCGCCTGCGCGACGCCCCGCCTGCTGCGCTGCCCGGCTTCACGCACCGCCAGACCATGGCCGGAACGATGCGGTTCGTGACGGATGCGCTGGCCGCGCTCGACCGCCGTATCCTCGAGGCGGCAGCGGAGGCCGATGCCCGCGAGGCGGCGATCCTCGCCGAGCTGACCGCCGCCGTGCAGGCCGAGGACGGCGCGATCGCCGCCTGCGCCGAGGCGCTCGCCAGCCTCGACGTCGCCGCCGCTACCGCCGTGCTGGCCGAGGCGGAGGCCTGGACACGCCCGGAGATCGAGGAGGGCACGGCCTTCGCGGTGGAGGAGGGGCGGCATCCGGTGGTCGAGGCCGCGGTGCGGCGCGCGGGCGGCTCCTATGTCGCCAACGGCGTCGATCTCTCGCCGGGCGGGCGGCTCTGGCTGGTGACGGGGCCGAACATGGCCGGCAAGTCCACCTTCCTGCGCCAGGCCGCGATCCTCGCCATCCTCGCCCAGGCGGGGCTGTTCGTGCCTGCGCGGCGCGCGCGCATCGGCATCGTCGATCGGCTGTTCAGCCGCGTCGGTGCGTCGGATGATCTCGCGCGCGGCCGCTCCACCTTCATGGTCGAGATGGTCGAGACCGCCGCGATCCTGAACCAGGCGACGCCAAGGAGCCTCGTCATCCTCGACGAGATCGGCCGCGGCACGGCGACCTGGGACGGGCTCGCTCTGGCCTGGGCGGTGCTGGAAGCGCTGCACGACCGCCTCCGCTGCCGGGCGCTGTTCGCGACCCATTTCCACGAACTGACCGCGCTCGGGCCCCGCCTGCCGGAACTCCGCCTCGCGCATCTGCGGGTGAAGGAGTGGCGGGGCGAGGTCGTGTTCCTGCACGCGGTCGCCGAGGGCGCGGCCGACCGCTCCTATGGGCTGCATGTGGCGAAGCTCGCCGGTGTGCCGCGCGAGGTGATCGCGCGTGCCGGCACGGTGCTCGCGGCGCTGGAGGAGCGCGCGCGGGGGCTTGCGCCGCTCGCCGAGGAGATGCCGCTCTTCGCCGCCGCGCCGCGGGGGCGCGCCGAACCGGCCGACGAGCTCCGCCGCGTGCTCGCCGAGACCGACCCGGACGCCTTGAGCCCGCGCGAGGCGCATGCGCTGCTCGTGCGGCTGAAGGGCATGGTCTAGACGCCGCCCGATTGCCGCGCGACAACGGTGCAGCAACAGCGGAGGGATGGAATGGCGGGCGCGGGAGGCGCGACGACCTGGCACGACATCGTCGTGGAGACCCTGCGACGCAACGACGTCCGCCTCGTACCCTACGTGCCCGACCGAGTCCTCACGCCGCTGATCCGCGCCGTTGAGGCTGATCCGTTCTTCACCGCCTTCCCGACCGCGCGCGAGGAGGAGGCGGTCGGCATCGTCGCCGGCGCCTGGATGGGCGGGATGCGCGGCATCGTGCTGATGCAGACCTCGGGCTTCGCCACGCTGCCGAACGTGCTCGCCTCACTCGCCTGCGCCTGCCAGATCCCGCTGCTGATGATGGTCTCGGAGCGCGGCACGCTCGGCGAGTTCAACCTGGGCCAGGCGATGGTCTGCCGCACCATGCGCCCGGTGCTCTCGGCGCTCGGCATCGAGCACCACACCATCACGCGGCTCGACGAGACCGAGTTCGTGGTCGACCGCACGATCCGCCAGGCGATCGCCACACAGGCGCCCGCCTGCCTGATCCTCTCGCCGCTGCTCACCGGCGGAAAGGCGTTCTCGGCATGAGTGCCACGATCGACACCCGGCACAACGCCAAGGTGATGAACCGCTTCGAGCTGACCAAGCTGCTGGTCGCGAAACTCACCGACGAGGCGGTGATCGGCGGGATCGGCAACGCCAATTTCGACCTCTGGGCGGCCGGACGGCGTCCCGAGAACTTCTACATGCTGGGCAGCATGGGGCTCGCGGTGCCGATCGCGCTCGGCGTCGCGATCGCCCAGCCGCACCGCACCGTGATCGCCCTCGAGGGCGACGGGTCGCTGCTGATGCAGCTCGGCTGCCTTGCCACCGTGGCTGCCCGCGCGCCGCGCAACCTCGTGATCGTGGTCTGGGACAACGGCATCTACCAGATTACGGGCGGGCAGAAGACGCCGGCGGCGGCCGCGCGCACCGACCTGGTCGCGATCGCGCGCGCCTCTGGCATCGTCGAGAGCCACTGGGCCGCCGACGAGGCCGAGTTCGAGGCGCTCGCCGCGCGCGCGCTCGGCGCGCCCGGGCCGTGGTTCATCGCCGCGCGGATCGACGACAAGCCGGCCGTGACGCAGACCGAGCGCGATCCGGTGCGCATCCGCGACGCCTTCATGCGCGGGATCGGCAGCCGGAGCTAGCGGGAAGCCTGAGCGGCTGCGCATGCCCGGGTAGGCGGGCATGCGCCCTGCGTGGCGGTCTGGCCAGATCGCCGCGCCGCTGCGTGGTCCCCTCTTCTTCGCGCGTGCGAAATGCGTCTACACTGATGCATGGACCAAGCTGTCGGCGGGCTGCCCTCCGCCGCCGGACGGGGTGTGGCGGCCCCGCCGGCGTGGGGCGAGACGCTGGCCGCGGAGCTCGCGGCGCTGCCGCGCGACGGCGCCAACCCCCCGCGCGACCTCGCCCTCGCCCTGTTTCGCCGCCATCTCGGCCGTATCCAGGCCGACACCAAGGCGCGCTTCGAGGCCGGGCTGTCCGGGCTCGAGGCGGCGCGCCTGCTCGCCGCACGCATGGACGAGGTGGTGCGGCTGCTGCACGCCTGGACCACGCGCACCGTGTTCCCCCCCGGCGTGGAATCCGCCGGCGAGGCGCTGGCGCTCGCCGCCACGGGCGGGTTCGGGCGCGGCGTGCTCGCACCCTTCTCCGACCTCGACCTCCTGTTTCTGACACCCTGGAAGGAGCCGCCGCGCACCGAGCAGGTGGTGGAGTTCATGCTCTACTTCCTGTGGGATCTCGGCCTGAAGGTCGGCCACGCGACGCGCTCGATCGACGAGTGCATCGCCCAGGCGCGCGCCGACCACACCGTGCGCACCTCGCTGCTCGACGCCCGCTTCCTCGCCGGGGACCGCGCCGTGTTCGACGGCTTCGCCGAGCGCTTCCGCGCCGATCTCGTGCAGCACGGCGCGGCCGCCTTCTTCGCCGCCAAGCGCGCCGAGCGTGCCGAACGGCAGCAGAAATACGGCGATTCCGCCTTCCTGCTCGAACCGAACGTGAAGGACGGCAGGGGCGGGCTTCGGGACCTCCAGACCCTGTTCTGGATGATCCGCCTGGTGCGCGGCGTGACGCGGTTCGAGGACGCCGCCGACCCAGCCCTGCCGGGCGGCCCGCTGCTGGACGAGGCGGAGCTGCGCGCCTGGCGCCGCGCCGCCGAGTTCCTCTGGTCGGTCCGCTTTCACCTGCACTACACCACCGGCCGGGCCGAGGAGCGGCTCACCTTCGACCTCCAGCCGGTGATCGGCGCGGCGATGGGCTACACGCGCCACGGCGCGGTGCAGGGGGTGGAGCGCTTCATGAAGCACTACTTCCTGACGGCGCGCGAGGTGCGCCGGCTGACGCTCACCATCGAGCCGGTGGTGGAGCGGCTCGCGCTCGGCCAGCCGGCGGTCACGCCCGACGCGCCGGCGGCGCTCGCCGCGCGCGGCTTCGCGCTCGAGGCGGGCAAGCTGGTGCTGGCGCCCGGACGCAGCTTCGCCGCCGAGCCGATCCTGTTGTTCCGCGTGCTGCAGGCCGCGCGCGACAGCGGGCGCGAGCTTCATCCCCTGACCCTGCGCGCGCTCGTGCAGCATGCGCGGCTCGCTGCCCGGCTGCGCGACGACCGGGAGGCGAACGCGGCCTTCCTCGATCTCGTCGCCTCGCCCAAGGCCGACAGCGCGCAGTGGCTGAAGGTGATGAACCTCGCCGGCATCCTCGGCCGCTTCATCCCGGACTGGGCGCGCGTGGTCGGCCAGATGCAGTTCGACACCTACCACGTGTTCACGGTCGACGAGCACACGATCGAGGCGGTGCGCGTGCTGAACGAGCTCGAGCAGGGCGAGCTGGCGGGCGTCGCGCCGGTGGCGACGGCGCTGATCGGCCAGGTGCAGTCGCGCCGCGCCCTCTATGTCGCGATGCTGCTGCATGACATCGCGAAGGGCCGCGGCGGGGATCATTCCGAGATCGGCGCCCGGATCGCGCAGGAGCTCGGGCCCAGGCTCGGCCTGTCGGCCGAGGAGACCGAGACCGTGTCCTGGCTCGTCCTGCACCACCTCGTGCTGAGCCAGACCGCCTTCAAGCGCGACATCGACGATCCGAAGACGATCCTCGACCTTGCCGAACTCGTGCAGAGCCCGGAGCGGCTCAGGCTGCTGATGGCGCTGACGGTGGCCGACATGCGCGCGGTCTCGGCGAAGATCTGGAACAACTGGAAGGCCACGCTGTTGCGCGAGATCTACTGGCGCGTGGCCGAGGTGCTGGCGGGCGGGCTGAACGTGCCCGAGCGCGACACGCGCGTGGCGCGCGCGCGGCAGGCCGCCGCGGCCGCGCTCGAGGCGGAAGGCTGGGCCGAGGCCGACCGGGACGCCTTCCTCGCCCTCGGCTACCCGGCCTACTGGCTCGGCTTCGATCCGGCGACGCATCTGCGCCACGCGCGGCTGATCCGCGACGCCGAGGCGGCCGGCCAGGCGCTCTCGATCAAGACCGTCGTGCTGGCCGATCGTGGCGTGACCGAGGTGACCGTCTATACCGCCGACCATCCGGGCCTGTTCAGCAAGATCGCGGGCGCGCTCGCGGTCGCCGGCGCCTCGATCGTGGATGCGCGCATCCACACCATGACCAACGGCATGGCGCTCGACACGTTCTGGATCCAGGACGCCGCCGGCGGCGCCTTCGACGCCCCGCACCGTCTGGCACGCATGAGCGTGCTGATCGAGCAGGCGCTCTCAGGCCGGCTGCGCATCGCCGAGGAGATCCGCAAGTCCCGCCCGCCTTTCCCGCGCACGCGCGCGATCCACGTGCCGCCGCGCGTGGTGATTGACAACCACGCCTCCGCGACCCACACCGTGGTGGAGGTGAACGGGCGCGACCGGCCGGGCCTGCTGCACGACGTCACCGCGGCGATGAGCGAGCAGGGGATCCAGATCGCCTCGGCGCACATCACCACCTACGGCGTGCGCGCGGTCGACGTGTTCTACGTCAAGGACGTGTTCGGGCTGAAGATCGAGAACGAGCGCAAGCTTGCAAGCCTGAAGGAGGCGCTGCTCGCCGCGCTCGAGGCGCAGGGGGCCGCCTCCTCCGGCGCCCAGTCGGAAGCGGCCTGAACCGGCTCGGCCGCATCGGCGCATGATCCGCAATGTCCTGACGGTCGGCGGCTGGACCGCGGCCAGTCGGGTGCTCGGCTTCCTGCGCGACATCCTGATCGCCGCCGCGCTCGGCGCCGGCCCGGCGGCGGATGCGTTCTTCGTCGCGCTGAAGCTGCCCAACTTCTTCCGCCGCCTGTTCGGCGAGGGCGCGTTCTCGGCGGCCTTCGTGCCGCTCTTCACCGGCGCGCTGGCCGCGGAAGGACGCGAACAGGCGCGCCGGGTGGCGGAAGGCGCGCTCGCGGTGCTGCTGGTCTCGCTTGCGGCGCTGACGGTCCTCGCGATCCTGTTCATGCCCCAGGCGATGGGCCTGCTGGCACCCGGTTTCCGCAATGACCCGGAACGGTTCGCGCTGGCCGTCGAGCTTGCCCGCATCACCTTCCCCTACCTGATGCTGATCTGCCTGGTGGCGCTGTTCTCGGGCGTGCTGAACGGGCTCGATCGCTTCGCCGCCGCGGCGGCCGCGCCGGTGCTGTTCAATGTCGCGCTGATCGGCGGACTCGTGCTCGCGCCGGTCCTCGCGCTGCCGGCAGCACACGGGCTCGCGTGGGGCGTGGCCGCGGCGGGGCTCTGCCAGTTCCTGCTGCTGTCCTGGGCGGTGGCTGCAGCGGGGCTGCCGCTGCGCCTGCCTCTGCCGCGGCTGACGCCCGAGGTCCGGCTGCTGCTGCGGCGCATGGGGCCTGGGGCGATCGGCGCCGGAGTGACGCAGATCAACCTGATGGTCGACGTGATCATCGCCTCGTTCCTGCCCCAGGGGGCGATCGCGTTCCTCTACTACGCCGACCGGGTGAACCAGTTGCCGCTCGGCGTGCTCGGCACGGCGGTCGGCACCGCGCTCCTGCCGGCGCTGTCGCGCCAGGTGCGCGCCGGCAACGCCACGGCCGCGCTCGCCACGCAGAACCGCGCGATCGAGTTCGCGCTGCTGCTCACCGTGCCGGCGGCGGTCGGTCTCGCGGTCGCCGCCTGGCCGATCGTGCACGTGCTGTTCGGACGCGGTGCCTTCGGGGCGGACGACGTGGCGGCCACCGCGGCGGCGCTTGCGGCCTATGCCGTCGGCCTGCCGGGCTATGTGCTCGCGAAGGTGTTCGCGCCCGGCTTCTTCGCGCGCGGCGACACGGCGAGCCCGGTGAAGGTCGCGGTCGGCTGCGTGGCGCTGAACATCGCGCTCTGCCTGGCGCTGATCGGCCCGTTCGGCCATGTCGGCGTCGCCATGGCGACCGCGATCACGGGCTGGGTGAACGCGGGCGCGCTCGGGGCGTGGCTGTGGCGGCAGGGCCGGCTCGTGCCGGATGGCCGGCTCGGGCGTTTCGTGCCGCGGCTGGTCGCGGCCGCCGCGGTCATGGGTGCGGCGGTCTGGGCGGCCCAGGCGGCGATCTTCGACGCGCTGTTCCAGGTCCAGGGCTATCGCTGGGGCGCGCTGGCGGCGCTGCTGGCGGTCGCGGGTGCGGTGTTCGCCGGCGCGGCGCTCGCGCTGCGCGTGGCCGATCCGCGCGAGCTGCGCGGCTACCTGAGGCGGCGCCGGGCTTGACCGCGGCGCCGTCCCGTCCGATCACGCCGCCCCCGATCCCCTCCACAAGGACCGATCCATGGCGACCGCCCCGCTCCCGCGCATCTTCTCCGGCGTGCAGCCGACCGGCAACCTGCATCTGGGCAACTATCTCGGCGCGCTGCGCAACTGGGTGAAGCTGCAGCACGACCACGAGTGCATCTTCTGCGTGGTGGACATGCACGCGATCACGATCTGGCAGGAGCCCCGCGAGCTGCATCGCGCCACGCTGGAGGTCGCCGCGGCGATGATCGCCTGCGGCATCGACGCCGAGAAGCACATCGTGTTCAACCAGTCGGCCGTGCCGGGACACGCGCAGCTCGCCTGGATCTTCAACTGCGTCGCCCGCATCGGCTGGCTCAACCGGATGACGCAGTTCAAGGAGAAGGCCGGCAAGGACCGCGAGAACGCCTCGGTCGGGCTCTACGCCTATCCGAACCTGATGGCGGCCGACATCCTGCTCTACAAGGCGACGCGCGTGCCGGTGGGCGAGGACCAGAAGCAGCATCTCGAGCTCGCCAACGACATCGCGCAGAAGTTCAACCACGATTTCGGCCGCGCGGTGTTCCCGATGATCGAGCCGCTGATCCTCGGCCCCGCGGCGCGCGTGATGTCGTTGCGTGACGGCACCAAGAAGATGAGCAAGTCGGACGCTTCCGACCAGTCGCGGATCAATCTCACCGACGATGCGGATGCGATCGCCCTCAAAGTGCGGCGCGCGAAGACCGATCCGGAGCCCCTGCCGCATGACGCGGCGGGGCTGGAGGGGCGGCCGGAGGCGCGCAACCTGGTGGGCATCTACGCCGCGCTGACCGACATGCACCACGACGCCGTCCTGGCCGAGCATGGCGGCAAGCCGTTCAGCGCCTTCAAGGCGGCGCTGACGGATCTGCTGGTGGCGAATCTCAGCCCGATCGCCGCCGAGATGCGGCGGCTGACGGCGGATCCCGGGACGGTCGAGGCGATCCTGCGCCGAGGCGCCGAACGGGCGCGCGCGCTCGCCGCGCCGGTGCTGGCGGAGGTCGAGGAGACGGTCGGGTTCGTCAGAGTATAGGGGCCGGGGGGCCGCAAGGCCCCCCGCGCCCCCCAGGAAGGCGTCGCTCCCGCGGGTCGCGACGCGGGCCCCTCGCTGGGGGGCGGGAGGCAAGCGTTGCCTTGCGCCCCTTCCCTACAGCAGCGCGAGCTGCCGCTCCTCCTCGCGCCGGCGCGGCGGTGCGAAGCGCGAGCAGTCGAGACCCGCCATTGGCTCATCGAGCCCGAGCCGGCGCGCGGCGACCGCGAAGCGCCGCGCCAGCATGTCGGCATAGACGCCGACGCCCCGGAACCGGCTGCCGAAGCGCGGATCGTTCAGCGCCCCGCCGCGGGTCTGGCGGACCAGGGACAGCACATGCGCCGCCCGTTCGGGATAGTGCGCCTCGAGCCACTCGGTGAACAGCGCGCGCAGCTCGTGCGGCAGGCGCAGCAGCACGTAGCCGGCCGCAGTCGCGCCGGCGCGTGCGGCGGCGGCGAGGATCCGCTCCATCTCGGCGTCGTTCAGCCCGGGGATCATCGGCGCGGCGAGCACCGCCGTGGGCACGCCGGCGCGGGACAGCGCCTCGATCGCCTGCAGCCGCCGCGCCGGCGTGGCGGCGCGCGGCTCCATCACGCGCGCGAGCCGCCGGTCGAGCGTGGTGACGGAGATGCACACCCGCACCAGCCGGCGCGACGCCATCCCGGTCAGCAGGTCGAGGTCGCGCAGCACCAGCGCCGACTTGGTGACGATCGTGCAGGGATGCGCCGCCTCGGCCAGGACCTCGAGGATCGCGCGCGTGAGGCGGAGCTGGCGCTCGACCGGCTGGTAGGGATCGGTGTTCGAGCCGAGCGCGATCGGGCGCGGCACGTAGCCGGGCTTGCCGATCTCCTTCGCCAGCAGTGTCGCAGCCTCCGGCTTGAACAGGAGCCTGGTCTCGAAATCGAGCCCGGGGGACAGGCCGAGATACGCATGGCTCGGCCGGGCATAGCAGTAGACGCAGCCGTGCTCGCAGCCGCGATAGGGGTTCACCGCCCTGTCGAAGCCGATATCGGGGCTGTCGTTCCAGGCGATGATGCTGCGCGTGGCGTCGCGCGTCAGCGTGGTCGCGAGCGGGGGCGGCTCGGCGAGCTCGTCCTCCAGCGTGCCCCAGCCGTCATCGACCGGTTCGCTCCGGATGCGGTCGTAGCGGCAGGCGGGGTTGCCGATCGCGCCGCGGCCCTTGCGCGGGCCGGCGGTCAGGGTGGGGGTCGCGGCGGCGGTGTCGGGCCGGTCGACCAGCGCCAAGTCGTCCATCATGGTCCCTCCGTGGCACGAATGGTGCGCCGGGGCCCAGGGGGTCGTCAAGAACAAAACAAGAACTCTTGCGGTTTCCGGTATCGCAGGTCCGCATCGTCTGCGGCAGGCTGAGAACCCCATGGATCTTTCGGTCGTCATCCCGGCGCTGAACGCGGCCGCGACCCTGCCGGCGACGCTCGACGCGCTGGGTCGGGCGCCGCGCGAGGTGATCGTCGTCGATGGCGGCTCGACCGACGCCACCGCGGCGATCGCGGTCGCGCGCGGCTGCCGGCTGATCGCCGCGCCGCGCGGGCGGGGCAGCCAGCTCGCCGCCGGGGTCGCGGCGGCACGAGGGCCATGGCTCCTGCTGCTGCACGCGGATACGCGCCTCGGTCCCGACTGGGCCGAGGCGGCGGCGGCGCACATCGCCGCCGCACCCGATCGCGCCGGCTACTTCCGCCTGCGCATCGACGACGGAGCGCCGGCGGCACGCCGGCTCGAGCGCGCGGTCGCCTGGCGCTGCCGCGCGCTCGGCCTGCCCTATGGCGACCAGGGCCTCCTGGTCGCGCGCGCGCTGCTCGACGCGGTGGGGGGAATCCGCCCGCTGCCGCTGATGGAGGACGTGGATCTGGTGCGCCGGCTCGGCCGCGCGCGGCTCGCCCCGCTGCCCGCCGACGCGCTGACCTCGGCGGCGCGCTACCGGCGCGACGGGTATCTCCGCCGCTCGGCGCGCAACCTCGCGCTCCTTGCGCTGTGGTTCGCCGGCGTGCCCCCGCGCGTGCTCGTCCGCTTCTACTGACGCTGTCGTTCCTGCCGCGCGACGGACTTGACGCGCATGGGGAGCGGCGTTAAGCGTGGGCATGGCACAAACAAAAGTTCGCATTCCGAACTCCGCTGCAGACCCTGCCGAGAAGAACCTCGTCCGCTCGCTCGCCAAGGGCTTCGCGGTGCTGCATGCCTTCACCGCCGAGCGCGACGAACTCACCCTTGCCGAGGTCGCCCGCGCAGCCGGCATCGACAACGCCACCGCCTTCCGCTTCCTCAACACGCTGGTGATGCTCGGCTACGTCGCGCGCGTGCCCGGCACGCGACGCTTCCGCCTGACGCTGCGCTGCCTCGATCTCGGCTTCAATGCGATCGCGCGCGCGGATCTGCGCATGCTGGCGCGGCCGATCCTGCGCGACCTCGTCGGCGCGCTGAACGAGGCGGCCTCGATCGGCGTGCTCGACGGCGCGGACGTCGTCTATGTCGAGCGCATCCAGGCCGGAATCGCGCGGCTCGGCGTCGATGTGCGGATCGGCAGCCGTGTGCCGGTCTATTCCTCCGCGATCGGCCGCGCGATCCTGGCCTTCCTGCCGCGCGAGACCCAGCTCGCCGTGCTCGAGGCGCGCCCGCGCGAGAAGCTGACCGAGGCGACCGTCACCGACCGCGCGGCCCTGCTCGCGATCCTCGAGCGCGTGCGCGCGGACGGCATCGCCCTCTCCGACCAGGAGACCGTGCCCGGCCTGCGCGTGCTCGCCTGCCCGCTGCTGGACGCCGACGGCGTGCCGCTCGGCGGCATCAGCGTCGCCGCGCCGGCGCTGCGCATGAGCGCCGAGGACTATCTGCGCCAGGCCGGCCCGCCCCTGATTGCGGCCGCGCGCGCCCTCTCGCGCGGCCTCGAGGCCGCCGGCGGGACGGCCGCCCCCGCGCGCCCGCCGCTTGCCGAACCGACGCCGACCAGGAGACACCGTCCATGACCCCGCGCCTCGCCTATCGCGGCATCATCCCCGCGATCGCCTGCCCGTTCCGCGACGACCACGCGATCGACGCGGAGGAGCTCGCCCGCTTCGCGCGCTGGCTCGCCCGCCAGCCCGGCATCGTCGCGCTGATGACCAACGGCCATACCGGCGAGGTGTTCTCGCTCACCCCGCGCGAGCGCATCGAGGTGACGCGCATCGCCGCCGAGGCGACGCGGGGGCTCTGCCCGGTGATCTCCTCGATCGTCTGCGAAGGGATCCGCGACGCGGTCGAGCAGGCGGTCGCGGCGAAGGAGGCGGGCGCGCAGGCGCTCGACATCATGCCGCCGCACCACTGGCTGCGCTTCGGCTTCCGCCCGGCGCACGTCATCGACTACTTCACCGCGATCGGCGAGGCGACCGGCCTCGGCCTGGTCGTGCACGTCTATCCCGCCTGGACCAAGGCATCGTTCCCCTCCGACCTGCTCGCCGAGCTCGCGCGCCTGCCCTTCGTGCACGCCTTCAAGATCGGCACGCGCGAGATGAACAAGTACGCCGCGGACCTGAAGGCGATCCGCGCCGCCGACCCCAGCTGCGCCCTGCTCACCTGCCACGACGAGTATCTGCTCGCCTCGATGGTGCAGGGAATCGACGGCGCGCTCGTCGGCTTCGCCTCGCTGATCCCCGGGCTGATCCACGACCTGCTCGCGGCGGTGCAGGCCGGGGACTTGAAGCGCGCGATGGCGGTGCAGGCGCGGATCGATCCGGTGAAGGACGCCGTCTATGGCGGCGGCGAGCCCACGGGAGAGGCGCATGCGCGGATGAAGACGGCGATGAAGCTCGCCGGCATCCTGCGCAGCGACACGGTACGCCCGCCGACCCATGCGCCGAGTGCGGCGGAGATCGCGACGATCCGCGCTGCGCTCGAGGCCGCCGGCGTGCTTGCGCGCGCGGCCGCAGAATGAAGATCGCAACCAAGGGAGAGACGACCTCATGCGTCGACGCACACTGCTCACCACAGGCGCCGCTGCCCTCGCCGCGCCGGCGATTCGTGCCCAGGCGGCCTGGCCGCACGGACGGCCGATCCGCGTCATCGTGCCCTTTCCCCCGGGGGCGGTGAACGACCTGCTGGGCCGGATGCTGGCGCAGCGGCTCCAGGACAAGCTCGGCGCCACCGCGGTGGTGGAGAACCGCGTCGGCGGCAACGGCGTGGTCGGCACCGGCCATGTCGTGCAGTCCGCGCCCGACGGCTACACGCTGCTCGCCTCGGCCTTCAACACCGTGGTGCTGCACCTGGTGACGCCGAATCTTCCCTTCGATCCGATGGCGGATCTCGACGTGGTCGCGCGCACCGGGGTCGCGCCGCTGGTGATGGTGATGACCCCCGATCGGCCGCAGACCACGATCGCCGAGGTGGTCGCCGCCGCCAAGGCCGATCCGAGGAACTGGACCTTCGCGATCACCTCGGTCGGCTCGGCCGGGCATCTCGCCACGATCGAGTTCAACCGCCGCAGCGGCGCGAATGTCGAGATGGCACCCTATCGCGGCACCCAGCCGGCCCTGACCGACGTGATCGCCGGCAACGTGCAGCTGCTGATCGACCCGGCCTTCGCGCTGCTGCCGGCCGCACGCGGCGGCCGCGTGAAGGCGCTTGGCATCGCCTCGGCGCAGCGCTCCGAGCTCGCCCCCGATCTGCCGACCATGCGCGAGGCCGGGCTCGGCGACTTCGTGTTCAACTCCTGGTACGGGATCTGGGCGCCCAGGGGCACGCCTGCCGAGATCAAGGGCCGCGTCAATGCGCTGATGGCGGAGGCGATGCGCGAGCCGGAGACGCGCGCCTGGCTTACCCAGCGCCTCGTCGAGCCGGTGGCCGAGACGGCCGAGGAGGCCCGCGCCTTCATGGTCTCCGAGGAGAAGCGGGCGCGCGAACTGCTCGCCTCGGTGAACTTCAAGCCGGCCTGATGCATGCGCTGGTGACCGGGGCGAGTTCGGGGATCGGCGCGGCGATCGCCACGCGGCTGCTGGCCGATGGATGGCGCGTCACCGGTCTTGATCGCGCCCCGGCGCCGCACGATGCGGCGGGCTATGCGCACCACCAGCTCGACCTGACCGAGCCGGTGCGGATCCGGGATCTGCTCGATCGTCTCGATGATGTCACCGCGCTCGTGCACGCGGCCGGCGTGATGCGCGCCGCGCCGCTCGGCGCGCTCGACGCGGAGGCCGGGGCGGCGATGTGGCGCCTGCATGTCGAGGCGGCGGCGATGCTGGCCGACGCGCTCGCCCCACGCCTGCCCGCGGGCGGTCGCATCGTCCTGATCGGCAGCCGCACCTCGGCCGGCGCCGCGGGCCGCAGCCAGTACGCCGCGACCAAGGCGGCGCTGGTCGGGCTCGCGCGCTCCTGGGCGGCAGAACTCGCGCCGCGCGGCATCACGGTGAACGTGATCGCCCCGGCCGCGACCGACACGCCGATGCTCGCCGACCCGGCGCGCACCACCTTGCCGCCGCGCCTGCCGCCGATCGGCCGCTTCGTGCGCGCCGAGGAGGTGGCCGCGCTCGCTGCCTTCCTGCTTTCGGCCGAGGCGGGCGCGATCACCGGCCAGCAGATCCTGGTCTGCGGCGGCGCCTCGCTGTAAGTCGGCACATCCCACTGCGATGGAGACTCCGATGGCCCCGCGCATCGTCGCGATCGAGGAACGCACGCGGCCGATCGCCTCGGCGATCCGCAACGCCTATATCGACTTCTCGCAGATGACGACGTCGCTGGTCGCGGTCGTCACCGACGTCGTGCGCGACGGCAGACGGGTCGTCGGCTACGGCTTCAACTCCAACGGCCGCTACGGCCAGGGGGGGCTGATCCGCGAGCGCTTCGCGCCGCGCCTCCTCAACGCCGATCCCGCCGCGCTGCTCGATGCGAGCGGCGAGAACCTCGACCCGGACCGCTGCTGGGCGGCGATGATGGCGAACGAGAGGCCGGGCGGGCACGGCGAGCGTTCGGTCGCGGTCGGCACGCTCGACATGGCGATCTGGGATGCGGTGGCGAAGATCGCCGGCAAGCCGCTGTTCCGCCTGTTGGCCGAACGGCACGGACGCGAGCCGGACCCGCGCGTGTTCGTCTACGCCGCCGGCGGCTACTACTACCCGGGCAAGGACAACACGGCGCTCCGCGCCGAGATGCGGAGCTATCTCGACCGCGGCTATACGGTGGTGAAGATGAAGATCGGCGGCGCGCCGCTCGCCGAGGACCGCGCGCGGATCGAGGCGGTGCTCGCCGAGCTCGACGGCAAGGCCCGACTCGCGGTCGATGCGAACGGGCGCTTCGACCTCGAGACCGCGATCGCCTACGCCAAGGCTCTGAACGACTACCCGCTGTTCTGGTACGAGGAGCCGGGCGATCCGCTCGACTTCCATCTTCAGGCGACGCTGGCGCAGTTCCATCCAGGCCCGATGGCGACCGGCGAGAACCTGTTCAGCCATCAGGACGCGCGCAACCTGCTCCGCTACGGGGCGATGCGTCCGGATCGCGACTGGCTGCAGTTCGACTGCGCGCTGTCCTACGGACTGTGCGAGTACCAGCGCACGCTGGCGGTGCTCACGGAATGCGGCTGGTCCTGGCGGCGCTGCATCCCGCATGGCGGGCATCAGATGTCGCTGATGATCGCCGCGGGGCTGGGTCTCGGCGGCAACGAGAGCTACCCTGACCTCTTCCAGCCCTATGGCGGCTTCCCCGACGGCGTGCGGGTGGAGGACGGCTACGTCACGCTGCCCGATCTGCCGGGGATCGGCTTCGAGGGGAAGTCGGATCTCTACGCGGAGATGCGCGCGTTGGCGGAATGATCCGCCCGAGCTACTCGGCCGCGCGCATGTGCTCCTGCAGCCTGGGCATCAGCTCGACCAGGTTGCAGGGGCGGTGGCGGCTGTCGAGCTGGAAGCGCAGGATGTCGTCCCAGGCATCGCGGCAGGCGCCGGGCGATCCGGGCAGCGCGAACAGGTACGTCCCGCGTGCGACACCGCCGAGCGCGCGCGACTGGATCGTCGAGGTGCCGATCTTCTGGTAGCTCAGCATCCGGAAGAGCTCGCCGAAGCCCTCGATCCGCTTCTCGACCACGCGCTCGAACGCCTCGGGGGTGACGTCGCGCCCGGTGATGCCGGTGCCGCCGGTGGAGATCACCACGTCGATGCCGGGGTCGGCGATCCAGTCCGCCAGATGCGCGGCGATCGCCTCGACCTCGTCGCGCACCAGCGCGCGTGCCACCACGCGGTGGCCGGCCCCCTGGATGCGCTCGGCGAGCGTGTCGCCCGAGGTGTCGGTCGCCGGCGTGCGCGTATCCGAGACGGTCAGGATGGCGATGTTGACGGGCAGGAAGGGGCGGCTCTCGTCGATCCGTGCCATGCACCAGGTTCCTGGGCCGCGAGACGCAGGCGGGGCGCGTCAGTTCAGCCGCGCCCCGCCTCCGGCTTCGCCGGCGGTGAACTCCTCGGGACCATGATAGCGCGGCCAGCGGCCGGCGGCGAGAGCGTCGAGCGAAGGCGCCGCCCGGCCGAGCCGGGAGGCGTAGATCCAGCTGAAGGCCAGCACGCGCTGCACGTAGGCGCGCGTCTCGTGCAGCGGAATCGTTTCGAGGAACAGCAGCGGATCGTTGCCGTGCGCCATCGTGCCGTTCCAGCGCGCGAGATTGCCTGGGCCGGCATTGTAGGCGGCGATCAGGCGGAGTAGATCGCCATCCACCTCCGGATGGCGCGCGAGATAGGCGATGTAGCGGCTGCCGATCTCGAGATTGAGCGCGGGCTCGTGCAGCCGGTGGCGGTGCCGCCCGGCGAGTTCCGGCCGCCCGGCGACGTAGCTTGCGGTGAGCGGCATGATCTGCATGAGGCCGCGCGCACCCGCCCGGCTGACCGCGGCCGAGTCGAAATTGCTCTCCACGCGCGCCATGCCGAGCACCAGCGCCGGCTCGGCCACGCTCTCGTCGGGCCGCCAGTTCGGCAGCGGGAAACGCGCATAGTCGCGCGGCCGCCCGTCCCGGCTCTCCACCAGGGGGGCGATGCGCATCGCGAGCTCGGCCATCCCGGTCTGGCTCGTCACGACCAGCAGCGCACGCGCAAGCGGCGGATTGTCGCGTGCGGCGGGCGCGAGCCGGCGCAGTTCCGCCTCGGCGCGCCCGGCCTGGCCGATCTGCAGGAGTGCGAGCGCGCGCAGCCCCTGCGCGGTCTCGGCGAGGATCGCCGCCTCGTTCTCGCCGAGCAGGTCGCGCTCCCAGGCGAAGCCCGCAGGGATGCCGAGGGCGCGGCGCGCGAGCAGGCCGTAGAAGCTGCGCGAGGCCTGCGCTGCCTCGAGCAGCCAGGGGACGTAGGCGCGCGGGTCGCGCTGGCGGAGCGCGGCGCGGGCTGCCCAGAACGCGCCGGCGGCGCGGCGCACGGCCGATCCGATCTCGGCGGCACCGGCATCACC
>NZ_VIKA01000072.1 GCF_006704265.1 Elioraea sp. Yellowstone
CCCAACGCGAGCGCATTCCACGCATCATCATCGAGGCCATGAAGACGGGGCAGCCCGTGGTCGCCACACGGATCCGCGCCGCGCGCGAGCAGGTGGGTGGCGAAGGCGTGGCGCAGCACGTGTGGCGAGACGCGCGCGGGATCGATGCCGGCGGCCAGCGCGAGATCCTTCAGGATCTGCGCCAGCCGCTGGCGCGTCAGATGCCCCGCGGCGGCGCGCGAGGGGAACAGCCAGCGCGAGGGCGGCCGGCCGCCGCGCGCGGCGTCCTCGGCGGCAAGCCAGGCCTCGACCGCCGCGCGCGCCGCCTCGCCCACCGGCACCAGCCGGTCCTTGCCCCCCTTGCCCCGCACGACGATCGCCTCCGCGCCGGGCCTGAGCGCCGCGCGCGGCAGGGCGATCAGCTCTGATGCACGCAGCCCCGTCGCGTAGAGGAGTTCGAGCAGCGCCACCGCGCGCAGCCCTTCCCGGCCGGGCAGCCCGCGCGCCGCGGCGATCAGCGCCAGCACCTCCTGTTCCTCAAGCACCCGGGGCAGACGCCGCCCCGGCCGGGCGGCTTCGAGCGTCGCGGTGGGATCGTCCGCGCGCACGCCCTCGCGCAGCAGGAACAGATGGAACTGGCGCAGCGCCGCGCGCCGACGCGCCGCCGTGCGCGCGGACAGCCCCGCCGCGTGCAGGCCGGAAAGATAGCGCCTGATCAGCGCCGCGTCGGCCGCATCCGGGGCGCAGCCGGCGGTGGCGCAGAACGCGGCGAAGTCGGCGAGATCGGCCGCATAGGCCGCGATGGTGTTGCGCGCCGCGCCGCGCTCGGCGCTCATCATCTCGAGGAACGCCTCGATGCGCGGGTTCATCCTGCCACCCGTCAGCGCGGCGCGAAGCGCTCGACCGGCAGGAGACGCTCCACCGCCTGCTGGCGCGGCTCCGGCGGGAAGAGGCCGATCCAGACCGCGCCGGCGGCGGCGATCGCGACCAGGACCAGGATCAGGACCATCGTGAAGCGCACGTGAGGCTCTCCGTCGCACGGGGGTGGTGCGGCCGGTGGCGCGGCCGGTGCGGCGTGCTAGCGTGGCGGCAAGCTCATGGCGCCAGCACAGTTCGCACCCGACTCGCCCATCGTCCAGTCTAGCCGCCACGCCGCACCGGGCGAAACCCGCATGCCGCCGTGGGAGGGCCGGCCGATCGTGCTCGTCGGTCTGATGGGCGCGGGCAAGACCTCGATCGGCCGGCGGCTTGCCGCCAGGCTGGGCCTGCCCTTCGTCGACGCCGACCACGAGATCGAGGCGGCGGCGGGGATGTCGGTCGCCGAGATCTTCGCCCGTCTCGGCGAGCCCGCCTTCCGCGCCGGCGAGCGCAAGGTGATCGCGCGCCTGCTCGCTGGCCCGCCGGTGGTGCTGGCCACGGGGGGTGGCGCCTTCGTCGATCCCGAGACGCGCGCGGCGATCCGCGCCCGCGCGCTCTCGGTCTGGCTCAAGGTCGACCTGCCGGTCCTGGTGCGGCGCGTGTCGCACCGCACCGACCGGCCGCTGCTCGCCCGGGGCGACCCGGCGACGATCCTCGCCGACCTCGCCGCCAAGCGTGACCCGTTCTACGCCGAAGCCGACGTGATCGTCGCCTGCCGCGACGAGCCGCCGGAGCAGACCACCACGCGGGTGCTGAACGCGATGCTGGCGTATCGCGCGCCGCTGCGGGTGCCGGTGCACCTGGCCGAGCGGAGCTACGAGATTCTCGTCGGCGCGGGCCTGCTCGACCGCGCCGGCGCGCTCGCCGTGCCGGTGATGCCGCGCCGGCGCGCCGTGATCATCGCCGATTCGGCCGTGCACGCGCTGCACGGCGCGCGCCTCGAGGCGGCCCTCGCCGCGACCGGCATCGAGGGACGCACGATCCCGGTTCCCCCCGGCGAGGGCTCCAAGGGCTTCCCGACGCTCACCGAGGTGATCGGGCGGATGCTCGCGGGCGGGATCGACCGCAGGACCACGGTGTTCGCCCTCGGCGGCGGCGTGGTGGGCGATCTCGCCGGCTTCGCCGCGGCGATCGCGCTGCGCGGCCTGCCTTTCGTGCAGGTGCCGACCACGCTGCTCGCCCAGGTGGATTCCTCGGTCGGCGGCAAGACCGGCATCAACACGGAGCACGGCAAGAACCTGGTCGGCGCGTTCCACCAGCCGCGTCTCGTGCTGTGCGACACCGCCACGCTCGCCACCCTGCCGCCGCGCGAGCTGCGCGCCGGCTACGCCGAGGTGGTGAAGTACGGGCTGATCGACGATCCCGCGTTCTTCGCCTGGTGCGAGGCCCACGGCGCCGCCCTGCTGGCCGGCGATGCGGAGCTCCAGGCCGAGGCGGTGGCGCGCGCCTGCCGCGCCAAGGCCCGCGTGGTCGAGGACGACGAGCGCGAGGAGAAGCCCGAGGGCGGCCGGGCGCTGCTCAATCTCGGCCATACCTTCGCCCACGCGCTGGAGGCCGAGGCGGGCTATGACGGCCGGACCCTGCTGCATGGGGAGGCGGTGGCGATCGGCATGGCCCTGGCGTTCCGCTTCTCGGTCCGGCTCGGGCTGTGCGAGGCGGAGGAGGCCGAGCGGGTCGCCGCCCATCTCGCCGCCGCGGGGCTCGCCACCTCGCTTCGCGAGACCAACCGGCGCTGGCCGGCCGAACGGCTGATCGGCCACATGCGCAGGGACAAGAAGGCCGAAGCAGGCTCGCTCGCCTTCATCCTCGTCCGCGGCATCGGCCAGGCCTTCGTCAGCCGCGACGTCCCGGAAGCCGAGCTGCGCGCCTTCCTGGCCGAGGAGGGCGCGGTCTGACCGGCCCGGCGCGACCGAGCCCTGCTCGGCGCGAACTGGTCCCCGCGCGCGGGCGATGCCATATCGGGCCTGCCGTGCCGCCTGCCACGCCGGAGACCGCCCGATGCCCCTGAGCCCGCCCGCCGAGCGCGAGAAGCTGCACGAGCGCACCATCGTGCTGGAGGGCTTCCGGCGTGCGGACGGGCTGTTCGACATCGAGGCGCGGCTGACCGACACCAAGACCTACGCCTTCGCGAACGAGGACCGCGGCGAGGTGCGCCCGGGCGAGCCGCTGCACGGGATGCTGATGCGCCTGACCATCGATGCGGAGATGACGGTGGTCGCCTGCGAGGCCGTGACCGAGCACGGCCCCTATGCGATCTGCCCGGCGATCACGCCGAACTTCGCCGCCCTCGCGGGGCTCAGGATCGGTCCGGGCTGGATGCGCGCGGTGAAGGAGCGGGTCGGCGGGGTGAAGGGCTGCACCCACCTCGTCGAACTGCTGGGCCCGATGGCGACGGTGGCGTTCCAGACCACGGTGGTGCTGCGGCGGAACCGGCCCGCGGATCCGGCGAAGCCGCCTGCGCTCCTGAACACCTGCCACGCCTATGCGGCGGACGGGCCGATCGTGGCGCGGCGCTGGCCGCAATTCGCCAAGCCCCGCGGCGAGGCGGCCGCAGGCGATGCCGGGACGGATGCGGTGCTGGAGACGGCCGGGCGGCGCACACGCCTCTGACCCGGCCACGCCGGATCAGTCGGCGCCGTAGGCGGCGAGCGCGGGGCGTGCCTCAAGTCCGGCGTGGCCGTTGGAAGGGCGGACGGGCTGTGCAGCGCCTGCGCCGTGCCCGGCGGCGGCGTGGCCCTCCTCGGTCGCGGCGGCGCGGAAGTACTGCACGATGAAGACCCGCATCGCCGAGGTGCGCCCGCCGGACAGGCCGGAGCGCTCCAGCCTGCGGCAGAGTTCGCTCGGCGAGGTGCGCTCGCGCCGGCAGATCTCGGCCAGCGCGTCCCACAGCTCCGGCTCCAGCCGCATGCTGGTGCGGCCGCGCTCGGCGACGATGTTGCGGTTGACGAGTGTGCTTCGCGGCATGGAACCGACCCTCCGTGGGTCGGCAGGATGCCGCGCAAACTTTAATGCGCGGTTGAGGCCCCTCCCCCCGCCACGCCGGTCCCCGCCGCCGCCTCCTCCGGGCTCTTCAGCGTCAGGCTGAGCGCATGCAGCCCGGTTGCGAACTCGGCCGCAAGGGCCGTGTGCACCGCGCGCGACCGCGCCAGCCGGCCCATCCCGGTGAAGCGCGGCGAGACCAGGACGACCGCGTAGTGCGTCTCGCCCCTTCCGTCCGGGTTGCCGGCGTGGCCGGCATGGCGCGCGCTCTCGTCCTCGACCGTCAACCGCACGGGCAGGAACTCCCGCTCCAGGATCGCCCGGATGCGCTGTGCGCGCGTCGCCGTCATGCCTCCGCCTCCGTTCCGTCCGCTTGCGTGGTCCCGAGCACGTCGCCATAAGCAGGTGATGCGCAACGGCACGGTCCGCGCACGACGCTTCACCGCCCAGGCGGCTGCCGAGGCCGCCGCTGCCGGCCGAAGCTGCGACCACCCCGGCTGCACCGGGCTCGGCGCCTTCCGCGCGCCGAAATCGCGCCGGCGGCTGACCGAATACTGGTGGTTCTGCCTCGACCATGTGCGCGAGTACAACCGCGCCTGGGACTACTACAAGGGGATGACGCCGGGCGAGATCGAGGCCGAGATGCGGCGCGACACCACCTGGCAACGTCCTTCCTGGCCGCTCGGCACTCTCGGCCTCGCTGCCGACCGGCTGGCCGATCCGCTCGGCCTCATCGCGCGCCGGCGGCCGCGCCGCGCGCCGGCGCGCGACGAGGCACCGCCCGAGCTGCGCGAGCCCCTGGTCGCGCTCGGCCTCGTCTGGCCGGTCACGCGCGAGGACGTGAAGCTGCGCTACAAGGCGCTGGTGAAGCTGCATCATCCCGACGCGCATGGCGGCGACAAGGCCGCGGAGGAGCGCTTCAAGACGATCAGCGCCGCCTATGCGGCGCTGGTCCGCGTCCTCGCCGCGCGCGAGGCCTGAACCGCGCGCGGCCCCGGGACCGCGCCGCGCGCCCTTCGCAACTGCGGCGCCGGGGCCTAATATCCGGCGGCAACGGAAAGGCCGGACAAAAGCATGAACAAAGTGACCCACTTGGCCGACGCGAGGCCCACCTCGGCGATCGATCTGCCCGACATCCGCATCCGCGTGGACCAGACCTTCGGCTTCCCCTCGGAGATGGAGGTCCCGGCCTTCAGCGTGCGCACCGAGCACGTGCCCGACATCGACGAGGCCTACCGCTTCGACCGCGAGACCACCCTCGCGATCCTCGCCGGCTTCGCACACAACCGCCGCGTGATGATCCAGGGCTATCACGGCACCGGCAAGTCCACGCATATCGAGCAGGTCGCCGCGCGGCTGAACTGGCCCTGCATCCGCGTTAACCTCGACAGCCACATCAGCCGGATCGACCTGATCGGCAAGGACGCGATCGTGCTGCGCGACGGCAAGCAGGTGACCGAATTCCGCGAGGGCATCCTGCCCTGGGCGCTCCAACACCCCTGCGCGCTGGTGTTCGACGAGTACGATGCAGGCCGCCCCGACGTGATGTTCGTGATCCAGCGCGTGCTCGAGGTCGAGGGCAAGCTCACGCTGCTCGACCAGAACCGCGTGATCCGGCCGCACCCGGCGTTCCGGCTGTTCTCCACCGCCAACACGGTGGGGCTGGGCGACACCACCGGGCTCTACCACGGCACGCAGCAGATCAACCAGGGTCAGATGGACCGCTGGAACATCGTCGCCACGCTGAACTACCTGCCGCACGAGCAGGAGACCGACATCGTCGCGGCGAAGCTCGGCATCGATCCGGCGGATGCCGCGGCGAAGAAGCGCATCGCGGCGATGGTGGCGCTGGCCGACCTCACCCGCGCGGGCTTCATCAACGGCGACATCTCCACCGTGATGTCCCCCCGCACCGTGATCACCTGGGCCGAGAACGCGAAGATCTTCGGCGATGTCGCCTTCGCCTTCCGCGTCACCTTCCTCAACAAGTGCGACGAGGCGGAGCGCGCGACGGTGGCCGAATACTACCAGCGCTGCTTCAACGAGGAGCTGCCGACGGGCCTCGGCACCCGTCGCGCCGCCTGAGGCGCGATGACGCGCGAGAGCGCCCGGTCGGAGGAGTTCCGCCGCGCCACCGCCGGTGTGCTGCGTTCCATCGCGCATCGCGGCGACGTGGACGTGGCCTTCGCCCCGGGCCCGCCCGGGGTCGCCGGCAAGCGCGCGCGGCTGCCCGTCCCCTCGCGCGCCCTGCCGCCCGCCGAGATGACCAGGCTGCGCGGCGCGGCCGACGCGATGGCGCTCCGTCTCGCCTTCCACGACGACGCGGTGCATGCGAAGCGCGCGCCGGCGCGGCGCGAGGCGCGCGAGATCTACGACCTCCTGGAGCAGGCGCGGGTCGAGGCGTTGGGCTCGCGCCGGATGCCCGGGGTCGCCGCGAATCTGCGCGCGCGCCTGGCCGAGGAGTGCGAGGCCGAGGGGTATGACCGGATGGTGCGGCGCGAGCAGCTGCCGCTCGCCAAGGCGATCGAGCTCCTCGCGCGCGAGCGCCTGACCGGCGAGCCGCCGCCCGAGACCGCACGCGCCATCCTCGACGCCTGGCGCCCGCATCTCGGGGGCAAGGTCGAGGCGGCGCTTGACTCGCTCGCCCGCGCGGCCGACGACCAGGACGCCTTCGCGCGCGCGGCTCGCCGCCTGCTCGCCGCCCTCGATCTCGCCCAGGACGAGGCCGAGGCCGAGAGCGAGTCCGACCAGGAGGAGGAGGGCGAGCAGGAGGGGGGCGAGAGCGAGGAGCAGGAGAGTGCCGGCAGCGCCGCCGAGGCGGAGTCCATGCCCGGGGCGCGCCAGGAGGAGGCCGACGGTCAGGCCGAGACGGTGGACGCGGCCGAACAGCAGCAGGAGGAGGGGGCGGCCGCGGACGGCGACGACCGCCCGGCGGGGCCGCAGACGCGGCGCGACCAGCCGGTCGATCCGAACGCGATCCGCTACGAGGCTTTCACGCGCCAGTTCGACGAGGAGGTCGAGGCGGCGGATCTCTGCGACCCCGACGAGCTCGTCCGGCTCAGGGGCCAGCTCGACCAGCAGCTCCAGCACCTGCAGGGCGTGGTCGCGAAGCTCGCCAACCGGCTGCAGCGGCGGCTGATGGCGCAGCAGTCGCGCTCCTGGGAGTTCGACCTCGAGGAGGGGCTGCTGGACGTCTCGCGCCTCGCCCGCGTGGTCGCCAACCCCATGCACTCGCTCTCCTACAAGCGCGAGCGCGACACGCAGTTCCGCGACACCGTGGTGACGCTGCTGATCGACAACTCCGGCTCGATGCGCGGCCGCCCCATCACGGTGGCGGCGATGAGCGCCGACATCCTCGCCCGCACGCTCGAGCGCTGCGGCGTCAAGGTCGAGATCCTCGGCTTCACCACGCGCGCCTGGAAGGGAGGGCAGAGCCGCGAGCGCTGGGTGCAGGAGGGCAAGCGGCGCAATCCCGGACGGCTGAACGACCTGCGCCACATCATCTACAAATCGGCGGACGCGCCCTGGCGACGCGCGCGCAAGAACCTGGGCCTGATGCTGCGCGAGGGGCTGCTCAAGGAGAACATCGACGGCGAGGCGCTGGAATGGGCCTATCGCCGCCTTCTTGCCCGGCCCGAGCACCGCAAGATCCTGATGGTGATCTCGGACGGCGCGCCCGTGGACGACTCGACGCTGTCGGTCAATCCCGGCAACTACCTGGAACGCCACCTGCGCGACGTGATCCGCCGCGTCGACCGCGAGGGGCTGATCGAGGTGACCGCGATCGGCATCGGCCACGACGTCACGCGCTACTACCGCCGCGCGGTGACGATCGTCGATGCCGAGGAGCTGGGCGGGACGATGATGAAGAAGCTCGCCGAGCTGTTCGACGAGGATGGGGCCGAGGCGTGGCACCGCGCCGCGGCCGAGCGCGCTGCCCTCGTCGCCTGATCCGCGTCCCGGCCGGTGGCCAGCCCGCCGACGGCCATCGCCGTTCGGCCGGCAACCGCGACGATGGCGGCCGCGGCATGTCGCGGCCGGAGACGGTTCCGGCCTGTCGGGACCGGCTCCGCGCTTTTGCGGCGCGCACTTCACCCGATCAGGCATGTCCGGTCGATCGGGAGCCGCTCCGGCACCGACGCGCCCGGCGTCAGGTCATGCTCCGATGGCCGCGCCGGCTGCGCGAGGCGCCCCTCACCGAAACGGGGACGCTCAGGACGCAATCACCTCGTTGAACCGTTCCACCACCGTTGCGTAGTGATCGGCGTACCAGGCCTCGTCGGTCAGCACCTGGCGGGCGAGATTGGCCGGATCGGTGGGGTTGTGCGGCACGAGCTCGGGTGGCACGAGCGGTGCCGCCGCCGGATTCGCCGGCCCCGTGCCGAGGAGCTTCAGCAGCGCGATCTGCCGCTCGGGGATGATCGTGCTGTTGACGAAACGCATCGCCCAGTCCCGCCCCGCCGGCGGGTTCTTCGGCACGTTCCAGACGCCGGCATGAACCAGGCCCTGGTCCCAGCGGTAGCGGATGCGCCCGCGCGTCTCCTCGCCGAGCAGCCGGGCGCGCGTCGACCAGATCGCGCCCGCGGTCACCTCGCCCGTGCGCAGCAGGTCCTGGCTCTGCGCGCCGGAGGTCCACCAGATCACCTTGCCGCGCAGCTCGCGCACCTTGGCGAGCGCGCGCTCGACATCGATCGGGAAGACTCGCTCGGGCGGGACGCCGTCCGCCATCAGCGCCGCCTCGAGCACCGCGTGCATCGAACGGCGCAGCGTGCGCATGCCGGGGAAGCGGGCGAAGTCCCAGAACTCGGCCCAGTTGCGCGGCCCCTCGCCGAGCCTGGCGGAATCCCAGGCGATCACCGTCGAGTAGGCCGAGGTGCCGGTGCACCACTCGAGCGCGAAGGCCTCCGGGATGCTGCGGCGATCGATGATGGTGTAGTCCATCCGCTCCAGCAGTCCTGCCCGGCCGAGGATGAAGCTCGTGCCGGCGCCGCTGTCGCAGACGTCCCACACCGTCCGTCCGCTCTCCACCATCGCGCGGATGCGCGCGAGGCTTGGCCCCGAGGAGTCCACCGAGACCTTAACGCCGGTGTCCGCCTCGAATGGCTTGCCGAAGGCCTCTTCCATCGCGCGCACGGCATCCCCGCCCCAGTTTGCAAGGACGAGCTCGCGCGGCCGCGCCGCCTGCGCCTCCGCCCCGCCTGCCAGCGCCGCCGCGCCCGCCAGCACCGAGAGTGCCGCCAGGGCGTCGCGCCGGCTGACCTGTCCGCGCCGGATCCGAGCCGCCGCCACCTGCCACGCATCACCCCAGAAGACCTCGTCGACCATGACGCCACCCCGTTCGGTTGCCCTGGCGTGACCTTGTCACAGGAAGGGGGCGACCGTAAGCCGTTCCGCCCCCGTCGGGGTGATCAGGATGGTGTCTCCCGCGCCGAAGGCGAGACCGGTTTCGGCATCGCCGAGCATCGCATGCGGGAACAGCACCATCCCCGGTTCGATCGGCCAAGGATTGCCGGCATGGATCATCGGCGGCACATCCATCCAGGAGGGACGAAAGGTCGCGCCGAGCGGATAGCCGCAGGCGGCGAAGCGCGCGTGCGTGTAGCCCGCCGCATCCAGCACACGGCGATGCGCCTCGCCGATCGCGCCGATCGGTGCGCCCGGCCGGGCGGCGTCCACCATCGCGTCCATCGCCCGCGCCACGGTCTCAGCCATGCGGCGCTGCGCGGCCGGCGGCTCGCCGAGCAGGATCGTGCGCTCGATGCAGGCGTTGTAGCGGTGCAGCGTGGCGGCGAACTCCACCACCACCTGGTCGCGCGGCTCGAGCCGCCGCGGCCCGGCGACGCCGCGTCCGTATATCGCCCGCCGGCCGCTGTTCACGAGCGGCCCGGCCGGCGGCATGTCGCCCCCGCCTTCGAGGATGGTCGCGAGGCACCGCGCCGTCAGCACGCTGTCCAGGATGCCGGGCGCGGCCGCCGCGCGCATCGCCGCGACCGCCGCGTCTGCGAGCGCTGCCGCACGCCGGATCACGGCGACCTCGGACGCCGACTTCACGAGGCGCATCCGGCGGATCAGGTGATCAGCGTCGATCAGCGTGCAGAAGCCATCCAGTGCGATGTCGACCGCCCGCCCGTTCGCTGCGGTGAGCCCGTAGGTCGCGCGTTCGATGCCGATGCGCGCACCCGCAAGGCCCTTCTCGGCGAGGATCGCGCGCAGTTCCGCCGCAGGGGCCGCGTCCACCGCGTCGTACCAGACGCGGATGTCGGGATAGAGCGAGGTGTCGCGCGCCTGGGCGAGGTCGGGCCGGCGCGTCAGCAGTGTCAGATCGCCCTGGACGGGAACGATGCCGCACTGGAAGAACACATAGCCGCCGGTATCCAGGCCTGTGGCCCAGTAGTGGCTCTCGGGCGCGAAGACGAGCAGGGCGTCGAGCCCCTCCGCGCCGATCCGTACCCGCAGGCGGGCAAGGCGGTCGCGCAGCTCGTCGGCGCCGACATGGGCGGGGCGGGGATCGGCAGGTCCCGCGAATCGATCGTGCATGCTGTCCTCGCGTCCGGAAGGGCGGGTATGGTCGCGGAGGAGGCGCCATGGCGGAAGGGGTGACGGTGCGCGAGGGCCGCGCCGAGGACACGCAGGCGCTCACGACGCTGCTCGCGCAGCTCTTCGCGATCGAGGCGGATTTCGCCATCGATCCGGCGGTGCAGACGCGCGGGCTGCGGCTGCTCGGCACGCGGCCGGACGCGGTGATCCTGGTCGCCGAGGCCGAGGGCCGCGTCGTCGGCATGTGCACGGTGCAGCTCACCGCCAGCACGGCCCGCGGCGGATTGTCCGCCGGCATCGAGGACGTGGTGGTGGATCAGGTCTGGCGCGGTCGCGGCGTCGGCCGTGCCCTGCTCGTCGCCGCCGAGGCCTGGGCGCGTGGACGCGGCGCGGTGCGGCTCGCCCTGCTGGCGGACGAGACCAACCTGCCCGCGCTCGACTTCTACGACCGGCTCGGCTTCGCCCGCACGCGTCTCGTCTGGCTTGCCAAGGCGCTCGACTGACGCTCACCGCGCGGCACGCACCACCTCCAGCACCGCCGGTCCGAAATCCGCGAGTTTCTTCGCGCCCACCCCCGGCAGCGCGCCGAGCGCATCGAGGGTCGCGGGTCGCGCTGCCGCGATCGCGGCCAGCGTGGCGTCGTGGAACACGACATAGGCGGGCACGCGCCGGGCGCGCGCGAGCTCGAGCCTGAGCCGCTTCAGCGCCGCGAGCAGCTCGGGATCGGGCGCACGCGGCGCCGGTCCGGGCGCAGTCACGCGCGCCGGCGCGCCCGGCGCGATCGCGCCGAGCGCCGCATCGCACACGTCGCAGGCGCCGCAGGGGTCGATCGCCTCGCCGAAATGACGCAGCAGGAACTGGCGGCGGCAGGAGGCCGTCTCGGCGTAGTCGACCAGGCGCTTGAGCCGCGCGTGCTCGAGGCGCTTGCGCTCCTCGGGGGCGCCCGAGCCGTCGATCATGCGCCGGCGCGCCATCACGTCGTTCCAGCCGAACAGCATGGTCGCGACCGAGGGCAGGCCGTCGCGGCCCGCCCGGCCGATCTCCTGGTAGTAGGCCTCGAGCCCGGCGGGCAGGGCGGCGTGGACGACGAAGCGCACATCCGGCTTGTCGATGCCCATGCCGAAGGCGACGGTCGCGACCGGAACCGCACCCGGCTCGGTGAGGAAGCGGTCGAGCGCGGCGCGGCGCGCCTCCGCGTCCATCCCCGCGTGGTAGGGGAAGGCGTTGATCCCGGCGGCCGAGAGTCGTGCGGCCAGACGCTCGGTCTCGGCGCGCGAGAGGCAGTAGACGATCCCGCTCTCGCCGCCGCCGGCGCGGACCAGCCCGAGGATCTGCTCGTCCACCGCTCCCTTGCGCTTGCGGATCACCGAGAGCGCGATGTTGGGCCGGTCGAACCCGGCGACGAACGCCGCATGATCGGGACGCAAAAGCACGCGCGCGATCTCGGCGCGCGTCGCGCGGTCCGCGGTGGCGGTGAAGGCGCCGATCGGCACGCCGGGGAAGCGCTCCTTCAGGCAGCCGAGGGCGAGGTACTCGGGTCGGAAGTCGTGCCCCCACTGGCTGACGCAATGCGCCTCGTCCACCACCAGCAGTGCGAGCTTCAGCCGCGCCAGCGCCTCCAGCATGCGCGCATCGGTCAGCCGCTCCGGGCTCATGTAGAGCAGGTCGAGCGCACCGCGCGCGGCCGCCTTCCAGGCGGCGACGTTCTCCTCGCGCGACCGGTTCGAGTTCACCGTGTCGGCGGCGATCCCGTTCGCCTGCAGCCGCTGCACCTGGTCCTGCATCAGCGCGATCAGCGGGCTCACCACGACCGCGAGCCCCTCGCGGGCGAGCGCGGGCAGCTGGTAGCAGAGGCTCTTGCCCGCGCCCGTCGGCATCACGGCGAGCACGTCGCGGCCCCCGTTCAGCGCGCGCGCGACCTGCTCCTGGCCCGGCCGGAACGAGTCGAAACAAAAATGACGTCGCAGCGCCGCCGCGAGCGGATCCGAGAGCGCGCCGGCGTCGCTCACGCCCCGCCGCGGATCATGCGGATGATCCCCGAGAAGTCGACCGTCGCCCCGCTGCCCTCGACGAAGCGGCGGTAGAGTTCGGCGGCATGCCGGCCGAGCTCGGTCTCGGCGCCGGAAGCGCGCGCCGCCTCCTGCGCCAGATCGAGATCCTTCAGCATCATCTGCGCGGTGAAGCCGGGCGCGTAGCCGCGGTTCGCCGGGCTCGCGGGCACCGGGCCTGGCACCGGACAGTAGCTGGTCAGGCTCCAGCACTGGCCGGAGGACTTCGAGGCGATGTCGAACAGCGCCTGGCGGTCGAGGCCGAGCCTCTCGGCGAGCACGAAGGCCTCGCACACTGCGATCATCGAGATGCCGAGGATCATGTTGTTGCAGATCTTCGCCGCCTGGCCCGCACCCGCCTCGCCGGCACGGACCACCGCCTTGCCCATCGCCTGGAGGATCGGGCGCGCGCGGGCCACCTCCGCCTCCGCGCCGCCGACCATGAAGGTGAGGGTCGCGGCCTCGGCCCCGCCCACGCCGCCCGAGACCGGCGCATCGATCATCGCAAGCCCGCCCTCGTGCGCAAGCGCGGCCATCTCGCGCGCGGTGGCAACGTCGATCGTCGAGCAGTCGATCAGCAGCGTGCCGCGGGCGGCGGCCTCGATCAGCCCGCCCGGCCCGCCATAGACCGCACGCACCTCGCGCCCCGACGGCAGCATGGTGATGATCGCCTCGGCACCCTCGGCAACGCCGGCGGGCGTCTCGGCGGCGGCCGCTCCTTCGGCCACCAGTCGGCCGGTGCGGTCGGGGAAGACGTCGAACACGCGCAGCTCGTGTCCGGCGCGCACCAAGTTGCGGGCCATCGGCGCGCCCATGTTGCCGAGCCCGATGAAGCCGATGCGCGCCATGCGTCCCCCGCCCTGGTCCCTCGCCCGTCGCCGCCGCGACCGCGCTGTTCTCGGCAGGGGGCCTGCGGACGTCAAGCCCGGGGGCGGAGGCGCACCGCCCCCGCGCGAGGGGCGTCACGATGCGACCAGCTTGGCCTCTCCGGCCGGCACGGCGAAGGTCGCCCGCGTCTCGAGCGGCGCGCCCGGGCGCGAGACGTAGGGCACGACCTTGAACGACGCCGTCAGCCGCTCCGCCGTCGCCTCGTGCAGCGTGTAGCCGCGGCGGTTGTTGAAGAAGCGGATATGCGGGTTGTTGCGCAGCACCTGGGGGGTGTTCGGCAGCGTCTCCGACCCGTCGCCATTCGAGCTGATGGAGGTGGCGATGAACTCGGTCGCGACCGTCGGGCTCGCGTCATCCTCCGCATCAAGCTTCACCTCGCCGGCCCAGGCGTTGTGCACGTCGCCCGTCAGCACCACCACGTTCCTCACGCCGCGATCGTGGATGAAGCGCGTCAGCCGCGCGCGCGCATCCGCATAGGCGTCCCACTTGTCCATGCTGAAGGCGAAGTCGGGTCCCTCCCCGAAGCGGCGCGGCATCACGCTGACCTGCTGGGCGAGCACCGACCAGGTGCTGCCGCCCTCGGCGAGGCCCTGCATCAGCCAGCGCTCCTGCGCGGCACCCAGGATCTGCGAACCCGGGCGCAGCCGGTCCGCGCAGCCCGCCTTCACGCCATCGCCGCAGGGCTGGTCGTCGCGGAAGGCGCGCGTGTCGAGCGCGTGGAGCGTCAGGAGCCGGCCGTAGCGCAGGCGGCGATAGGCGGTGATCTCCGGCCCGCGCGGCAGCTGGGCGCGCCGCACCGGCATGGCCTCGTACCAGGCGTGCAGCGCCATCTGCTTGCGCAGCGCGAAGATCTCGGGCGGCACGGCGACGGGGAAGGTCGCACTGCCGTCCTCCTCGCTGATCATGCCCGCCCAGTTGTTGTCCACCTCGTGGTCGTCGAAGGTGACGACGAAGGGATGGGCGGCGTGTGCGGCGGCGAGATCGGCGTCGAGCTTGTAGAGCGCGTAGCGGTTCCGGTAGTCGGTCAGCGAGTGGGTCTCGTCGCCGGTGATCTCGCGCACGATCGGCTGCGGGCCGCGGCGGTTGCGGTATTCGTACATGTAGTCGCCGTAGTGGAAGACGACGTCGAGTTCCTCGGCGGCGAGATGGGCGTAGGCGGTGAAGTAGCCGTCCTCGTAGCGCTGGCAGCCGACATTGGCGAAGCGGATGCGTGGCGGCATCGCGTCCGGTGCGGGTGCGGTGCGCGTGCGGCCCGTCGGGCTCACCTCGGCGCCGGCACGGAAGCGATACCAGTACGGCCGCGCGGGCGCGAGCCCGCCCACCTCGACATGCACCGCATGGCCGAGTTCGGGGCGAGCCAGTGCGGTGCCGCGCGCGACGATCGTGCGGAAACGCTCGTCCTCGGCCACCTCCCACGACACTTCCACCGCCCGCGCGGGCATTCCGCCGCCCGCGAGCGGATCGGGTGCGAGGCGGGTCCAGAGCACCACGCCGTCGGGCCAGGGATCGCCCGAGGCGACGCCGAGGCGGAACGGGTAGGCGTGGAAGATCGGCTGGGCGAGCGCGCGCTCCGGGCGGAGCGCGGCGAAGGCCGCAAGCCCTGCGGCGGCGCGTGCGAAGCCGCGGCGGGTCAGCATCTCGATGCCGTTGCGGATTGCGGTCATGGTGGTCGCTCCTTCCATCCTGGCCGGCCGCCAGTGTCGCGGCGGCAGTTTGCCGCGGCGTGACGGCGGCATGATCCTTCGGTTGCAGCCGGCACCGCCCGCGCGCTTGACTCGGGAGGGAGCGCGCGGCACCGTTTGTGTACAAATGATCTGTCCGGCGCCTCCGGCGCCGGGCCGAAGGGGGCAGGAGGGGTCCGCGTGACGGGATATCTGCGTCCGGCCACGCTCGACGAGGCGGTCGCCGCGCTCGCCGCCGGCCCGCGCACCCCGATCGCCGGCGGCACCGACGTCTATCCCGCGCGCATCGTCGCGGCACCTGACGAGGATCTGCTCGACCTCACGGCCATCGCGGCCCTGCGCGGGATCACCGCGGATGCGGCGGGCTGGCGTTTCGGCGCCGCCACCACCTGGACGGATGTGATCGAGGCCGCGCTGCCGCCGCTGTTCGACGGGCTCAAGGCGGCCGCGCGCGAGGTCGGCGGGGTGCAGATCCAGAATGCCGGCACGCTGGGGGGCAATCTCTGCAACGCGAGCCCCGCCGCCGACGGCGCGCCGAACTGGCTCGCCCTCGATGCCGAGGTCGAGCTGGCGAGTGCGGCCGGCACGCGCCTGCTGCCGGTGTGCGACTTCCTGCTCGGCAATCGCCGCACCGCGCGCCGGCCGGACGAGATCCTGACCGCGATCCGCGTCCCCCGGCCCGAGGGCCGGGCGCGCGGCGTGTTCCTGAAGCTCGGCGCGCGGCGCTATCTGGTCATCAGCATCGTCTCGGTGGCCGCCGCCGCGCAGTTCGAGGCGGATGGACGGATCGCGTCGGCGCGGATTGCCGTCGGTGCGTGCAGTCCGGTGCCGGTGCGCCTTCCCGCGCTCGAGGCGCGGCTCGTGGGCAGGCGTGCCGATCCGGCGCTCGCCGAGCCCGCCGACCTCGCGCCGCTCGCGCCGATCGACGACGTGCGCGGCACCGCCTCCTATCGTCGCGACGCCGCGCTGACGCTGGTGCGGCGCGCGCTGGCCGAGCTCGCGCGATGAGATCGCCGGCCACACGCCATCGTTTCGTGGTGAACGGCCGCGCCGTCGAGGTGCACGTCGCATCCGAGACGCGGCTCGCCGACGTACTGCGCGACACGCTCGGGCTGACGGGCACCAAGATCGGCTGCAACGCCGGCGACTGCGGCGCCTGCACCGTGCTGCTCGACGGACGTCAGGTCTGCGCCTGTCTCGTGCCGGCCGCGCAGGTCGAGGGCCGCGCGGTCGAGACGGTGGAGGGGCTCGCGCGCGACGGCCGGCTTGCCGCGCTGCAGCGGGCCTTCCTCGACCATGGTGCGGCGCAGTGCGGCATCTGCACGCCCGGGATGCTGATGGCGGCTTCGGATCTGCTCGCGCGCATCCCGCGCCCGAGCGAGGCCGAGGTGCTGGACGGGCTCGCCGGCGTGCTCTGCCGCTGCACCGGCTACCGCAAGATCGTCGAGGCGGTGCTGGCCGCCGCGCGCGGCGCGCCCGCGACGCCCGAGGCGCCGGCC
>NZ_VIKA01000073.1 GCF_006704265.1 Elioraea sp. Yellowstone
GCGCCGGCCACTCGCCCCGCTCGCGCCCGCGCTCGCGCCCGCCGATCCGGCCGGGGCCTATGCGGTGCAGGCCGCGCTTGCGCGTCGCCTCGGCGCCTTCCCGCCGGCCGGGTTCAAGGTCGGGGCCACGGCCGCGACCATGCAGCTCCATCTGGGCATCCGCAGCCCCGCGGCGGGATTCATGCGGCGCGCCGACCTCATGTCCTCCGGCACGGCGACGCCGTTCCGATTATGGATCAATCCCGGCGTCGAGTGCGAGATCGCCTTCCGGCTCGGCGTCGACCTGCCGCCGGGCGTGCACGACCACGGGGCGCTGGCGCAGGCGGTGGCCGCCGTCTTCCCGGCGATCGAGATCGTCGAGAACCGCTACCAGGGCGGGGTCGCGATCGGCACACCGATGCTGATCGCGGACCGGTTCTTCCACGCCGCCGCGGTGCTCGGCCAGGATGCGCAGGGATGGACGGCCGAGCGGATCGCCGGACGCGAGCTGGCGCGGCTCTGCGGCCGGATGAGCGTGAACGGCAAGGCGTTCGGCGAGGGCCAGGGCGGCGACCTGCTCGGCCATCCGCTCGCCGTGCTGCGCTGGCTCGCCGCCTCGCCGGCAGCGGCGGCCTTCGGGGGCTTGCGCGCCGGCCAGGTGATCCTGTGCGGGTCGGTCACGCCGCCGGCCTGGCTCTCCGGCCCCGCCGAGGTGGAGGTGACCTTCGAGGGGCTCGGCACGGTGACGACGCGGTTCACGCCATGACGCGGCGCGCCGAGACCTATCCGCGCGCCGAGGAGGCGGTGCGGCAGGCCCGGCCGGTCGAGGCCGAGGTCACCCATCCCGCCTTCCGCCTCGCCTTCCATGATCCGGAGTTCCTGCTGCGCGACGAGATGCGCGGCGTGCGGCTGCTGCTCGAGCTGACCAAGGCGGACAGGCTGCAGGACGAGGCCGGGATCGGCTCGACCGTGGTGGTGTTCGGCTCGGCGCGCATCGCCGGGCCGGAGACGGTGGAGGCGATGGCGCGCACCGCCCGCAGCGAGGCCGAGCGCGAGGCTGTCGAGCGCGCCCGTCGCCAGCTCGCCTGGTACGAGGAGGCGCGCCGCTTCGCCCGGCTGCTGACCGAGGCGGGGCAGGCCGCCGGGCGTTGCGAGCTCGTGGTGATCACGGGCGGTGGCCCCGGGATCATGGAGGCGGGCAACCGCGGCGCGGCCGAGGCGGGCGGCAAGACGATCGGGCTTTCCATCGTGCTGCCGCGCGAGCAGGCGCCGAACCGCTGGATCACGCCGGAGCTGTCGTTCCAGTTCCACTATTTCGGCATCCGCAAGATGCAGTTCCTGATGCGTGCGCGGGCGCTGGCGGTGTTCCCCGGCGGCTTCGGCACCATGGACGAGCTGTTCGAGACGCTGACGCTCGTGCAGACGCGCAAGATCCGGCGCCTGCCGATCCTGCTGTTCCACCGCGCCTTCTGGGACCGGCTGGTGCGCTTCGAGGTGATGGCGGAGGAGGGGCTGATCGACCGCGCCGATCTCGACCTCGTCACCTTCGTCGAGACCGCCGAGGAGGGGGTGGCAGCGATCCGCGGGTTCTACGGGGGCGAACTGCCCTGTCCGGCAGAGGAGCCGCCGCCGGTGTGACGTCTCATGCCGCGCGCTCGTGCTCGACGCAGATCGCGCCGGAATCGGCCTCGGCGAGCGGGACGTCGAGCAGCGCGCAGTGGTGCGGCCGCGCCGTGCCGGCATGGGCCTCGGCGCGGAAATGCCGGCAGGTGCGGCAGATGCCGAAGGCGCGCCCGCCGTTGCGCGCGATCGCTGCGGCGAGCGTCGCCTCGAGCAGGCGCGCGAGAGTGGCGGCCTCCGCGCCCGCGCCTGCCGCCACCGCTTCGGCGAGCAGCGCGGCGCCATCATCGTCCTTCAGCGCCGCGCGTCCGGCGGCGGTGAGGCCGAGCGCCACTGCGCGGCGGTCGCGCGGGTGCGGCTCGCGCGTCACGTAGCCCTTCGCCTCGAGCGCGATCAGGCTCTGCGACACCGTGCCGCGCGTCGTGCCGAGATAGTCGGCGAACGCGGCCGGGCTGCGCGAGAAGCGGTTGGCGAGGGCGAGATAGCGCAGCGCGTCGCGCTGCGCCGGGTTCAGCCCGTCGCGATGATCCGCAGCGCGTGCCAGCCGGTCGAGCCGGTTGATCAGCCGCGCGGCGTGGCGGGCGACGCTCTCCCCGCAACAAGATAGCGACTCGCTATTGTCCATTGACCTGCTCCGCGGCAGACAGTATCGACTCGATGCTATCTGCCGACGCAACGGCAAGGCAAGGAGGAAACCGATGACCGCGTCCGCCACCACGATCCCCGGCTACTGCTACGGCGACCCGGCCCTCCCGCCCTCGGCCCTGACCCCGGGCGAGCTCGCCGAGCTCGAAGCGAGCCTGCTGTTCGGCCCGGACGACGTCGCGGCGCTGAGGAAGGCCGGCGCGATCGTCGCCGACCGGATCGAGGCGATCCTCGATGTCTGGTACGGCTTCGTCGCCGCGCAGCCGCACCTGCTCGCCGCCTTCCGCGAGAACGGCACCGGCGAGCCGATCGGCGCCTATCTCGCCGCCGTGCGCCAGCGTTTCGGCCAGTGGATCCTCGACACCTGCAACGCCCCGCATGATGCCGCTTGGCTCGCCTGGCAGGAGGAGATCGGCCGGCGCCATCACCGCAGCGGCAAGAACCGCACCGACGGCGTGGACGCCGCGCCCCATGTCCCGCTCAGGCATCTCCTCGCCCTGGTGATGCTGATCTCGCTCACCATGCGCCCGTTCCTCGCCGAGAAGGGCGCCTCGGCGGAGGAGGTGGACGCGATGCACATGGCCTGGACCAAGGCCGTGCTGCTGCAGGCGATCCTCTGGGCGCGGCCCTATGTGAGGGCGGGTGAGTTCTGAGCCGCGTCAGCCCGCCCGTCCGGCCTCGGCCGGCGGCGCGGGCTCGGGCGGGATCACCGCGCCGACGCTCGCCGGCGCGGTCGCGGCGAGATCGAAGCTCTCGCGCGCCTGCTCGGGCGGGGCGGCGCGGCGCGTCACGCGCCACAGCACGAAGCCGAGCAGGGTGGCGTGCGTCGCCGCGGTGAACAGGTAGAGCCCGCCGCCCGGCCAGCCGCGCAGCAGGAACGCCGCCGCGAGCGGCCCCGCGATCGAGCCCACCCCGTTCACCAGCAGGAGGCTCGAGGCCGTGCCCACGTAGTCCGCCGGATCGGCGTGGTCGTAGGCATGCGCGGCCGCGATCGAGTAGCAGGGCAGCGCGAAGGCGCCGAACGCCGCGCCCAAGAGCGTCAGCGCCAGGCCTGCCGGCGCGAGCAGGAAGATCGCCAGCCCCGTCAGTGCGGAGCCGCCGAGCAGCGCCGCCAGCACGAGGCGCCGGTCCATCCGGTCGGAGAGCCGTCCGACCGGCGCCTGCGTCGCGGCGCCGGCGATCACGGCGACGCTCATGAAGATCGCCGCCTCCTCGTGGCTCAGCCCGAAATCGGTCGCTGCGATCGGCGCGAGGCCCCAGAACGCGCCGTTCGCCACGCCGACCATCAGGCTGCCCACCAGCCCCACCGGCGAGGCGGCCCACAGCCGGTCCGGGCGGAAGCGCACCTCGGTCACCGGCGCGGGCTGCGCCTGGCGCGTCAACGCCACCGGGATGGCCGCGACCGAGATCAGCACGCTGCCCAGCACGAAGGGCTGGAACCCCTCCACCGGCCAGGCCAGCAGCAGGAGCTGCCCCCCCGTCAGGGCGACATGGTTCACCATGATGTAGGCGGACATGATCACGCCGCGCGTGGTGTTGGTGGCGCGGTCGTTCAGCCAGGACTCGACGACGAGGTAGAACACCGCGAGCCCGTAGCCGAACACGAAGCGCAGCACGATCCAGGCGGCCTCGCTGACCGCCAGGGGATAGGCGGCGGCGGCGGCCGAGACGCCGCAGACCACGGCGGCGAAGGCGCGGATGTGGCCGGCGCGCCGCACCAGATGCGGCCCATGCAGGCAGCCGGCGACGAAGCCCGCGTAGTAGGCGGCGCCGAGCGCGCCGATCGCGACCGGATCGAACCCTTCCGCCTCGCCGCGCAGCGGCAGCGCGAGGGTGAGCAGGCCGTGTCCGACCAGGAGCAGCGCCACCCCCGCGAGCAGCGAGGCGACCGGCGGCAGCCAAGCCATCATCGGCCCTCGGCAAGCGCCGCTGCCGCAGGCTCACGCTGCGTCGCGCGGCTTCGTCTCGATCCCGGCGGGCGCCGTCTCGGCTTCCCGCTCGGCCAGCATCTTGCCCACGGCCTCGGGCGTCACAAGCCCCTTCACGTTGCCCGCCTCGTCCACCACCGGCAGCGGCACGCCGGCCTGCAGGGCGGCCGGCACCAGCCGCTCGATCGGCGTGTCCGGGGTGAAGGTCGGCGCGGCGACCGCGAGTTCGGCGAGCCGCCGCGGCGCGCCTTTGGCCTGCAGCGCGGCTTCCACCTTCGCCGCGGTGACCACGCCGCGATAGCCGTCCGCGGCCATCACCACCGCCTCGGCGGCACCGTGCCTGCGCATCTCGGCGAGCGCGCGGTCGAGGGTCTCGTCGGTCAGCCGGCAGACCGGCGGCTTCATCACCGCCTCGACGGTCAGCGCGCGTGCCCGGTTCACGTCGCGCACGAAGGCGGCGACGTAGTCGTCGGCCGGCGCGAGCAGGATCTCGGCCGGCGTGCCGACCTGCACGACCACGCCGTCCTTCAGGATCGCGATGCGCGTGCCGATGCGCAGCGCCTCGTCGAGATCGTGCGTGATGAAGACCACGGTGCGGTTCAGCTCCGCCTGCAGCGCGATGAGCTGGTCCTGCATCTGGCTGCGGATCAGCGGGTCGAGCGCGCTGAACGCCTCGTCCATCAGCAGGATGTCGGCGCCGGTGGCGAGCGCGCGGGCGAGCCCGACGCGCTGCTGCATCCCGCCCGAGAGCTGGTGCGGATAGGAGTCCTCGTAGCCGGCGAGCCCGACCCGCTCGACCCAGTCGCGCGCCGTCCGCTCGCGCGCGCGCCGCGCCTCGCCGCGCACCTCGAGCCCGTAGGCGACGTTCGCGAGCACGGTGCGGTGCGGCATCAGGCCGAAGCGCTGGAACACCATGCTCATGCGCCGGCGGCGGAAGGCCTCGAGCGCGCGCGCGGAGAACGTGAGGATGTCCTCGCCGTCCACCAGCACCTCGCCGTCGGTCGGGTCGATCAGGCGGTTCAGGTGGCGGATCAGCGTCGACTTGCCCGACCCCGAGAGCCCCATGACGACGAAGATCTCGCCCGGCTCGATCGCGAGATTGACGTCATGCAGGCCGAGCACCATGCCGGTCTCGGCGAGGAGCTGCTCCTTGCCAACTCCTGCGCGCACGCGCGCGAGCCCCTCCCTCGGCGCGCGGCCGAAGATCTTGGTGACGTGGCGGAGCTCGATCAGCGCCATCGCCTCACGCCCCCGCCGCGCGGTGGGTCTGCACGCGGCTGCCATAGGCCTGCGTGATGCGGTCGAACACGATCGCGAGCAGGACGATCGCCAGCCCGCCCAGCAGACCCTGGCCCGAATCGCCACGCTGCAGGCCGAGCAGCACGGTCTCGCCCACGCCGCGCGCGCCGATCATGGAGGCGATCACCACCATCGCCAGCGCCATCATCATGGTCTGGTTGATGCCCTGCATGATCGAGGGCAGGGCGAGCGGCACCTGCACGCCCGTCAGGATCTGCCAGCGCGTCGCGCCGAAGGCGCGGCTCGCCTCCACCACCTCGCGGTCCACCTCGCGGATGCCGAGATCCGTGAGCCGGATCAGCGGCGGCGTGGCGTAGATCACGGTGGCGAGGATGGCCGGCACCTTGCCCAGCCCGAACAGCATCGCCGCCGGGATCAGGTAGACGAAGGACGGGATCGTCTGCATCAGGTCGAGCACGGGATTGATCGTCGCGCGCACGCGGTTCGAGCGGGCGGAGGCGATCCCGAGCGGGATGCCGATCAGGATCGAGAGCAGCACCGAGACCACCATGATGGCGACGGTCTGCATGGCCTGGTCCCACAGCCCGAGCGCGCCGATGACGTAGGCGCAGGCGACCATGGTCAGCGCGAGCACGATGCGGCGCGCGGCGAGGAAGGCCAGCAGCCCGATCGCCGCCAGCACGAAGGCCGGATGCGCCTCGCGCAGCGTCCGCTCGATCGCCACCAGCACGACCAGGATCGTGTCGGCGAGTGCCTCGAACCCGTCGCCGTAGGCGACGACGATGTGCTCCACCAGGCGGTTGGTCGCCTGGCGGAGCGGTCCTCCGAGATCCGGAAACACGGTGATGCCTCCCTGCCGGCTCGGGCGGGGCGACGCTGTCGCCGCCCCGCCTCCGCTCTCACAGCGCCGCCTTGACGCGTGCCGCCACCTCAGGCGGCACCCAGCCGGTCCAGACGTCCTCGCGCGTCTTCAGGAAGTGCTTGGCCGCCTCGGCCGCCGTCGCATCCGTCTCCTGCATGTGGTTCAGCATCTCCGAGACCAGCGCATTGGTGGTCCGGTAGTTCGAGAGGAACGCGACCAGCTTCGGCGCCTGCGCGGCGAAGCGGCCGTTCACCGCGACATAGACCGGCACGGTCGGATAGGCGGTGGCGCGCTTCGCCTGCGCGGGATCGTCGACCTTCTCGAGCTCCGCCCAGACCTGGGGGTCGTAGGGCGGCTCCTCGAGCTGCACGATGGTGTCCGCATGCTTGCCGAGCAGCCAGGTCGGGCCCCAGTAGTAGAACACGATCGGGCGGCGGCGCAGCAGGTGGCTGTCGATCGCGGCGGCGAGCGCGGCGCCGGTGCCGGGGCGGAAGTTTGTGAAGCTGTCGGTCAGCCCGTAGGCGTGCAGCTTCTTGGTGTTGATGGTCTCGCAGCCCCAGCCGGCGATGCAGTTGTAGAACCGGCCCTTCGACGGCTCCTCCGGGTCGCGGAACAGGGCGGCGTAGCGCGGCAGGTCGGCGACGCTCTTGAGCCCCTTGGCGGGCGCGTCGTCGCCCTCGACCAAGTAGCGCGGCACGTACCAGGCCTGCGTCGCGTCGGGGAAGTTCACGCCCAGATCCTTCACCTGGCCCGCCTCCACGGCGGGGTTCCAGATCTCGAGGACGTTGACCTTCCAGATCTCCATAGTGACGTCGATATCGCCGCGGATCATTCCGTTGAGCAGCGGAATGGTCGAGCCCGGGATCACCTCGCTCGCGCAGCCATAGCCGTGTCGCGCGATGAAGCGGGCCACCTCGGTGTGGAAGGCGTTGGAATCCCAGTCGAGGCCGGCGAACACGACGGGCCGGTCGATCTCGCAGGTCGAGGCCTGCGCGGCAGCAGTATTGGGGATGGTCAGGACAGCGCCGAGACAAAAAATCCCCGCGGCCATCCATGTCATGCGCTTGGACATGGGACCTCCGTTCGTGGCAGCGATGTCGGTCTTCAGTGACACCAACCCGCCACGATTGGCAAGCCAAAAATCAGATACTGGGAAGATTGTCCTGGGCTATCTCAGGACATCATCCGCGGGACTGCATCACCCTGCCGCAGCGCCGATGCCAGCACCCGTGCGGGGCTGAGCGCCGCGCGGCCGCCGAGATCGGCGATCTGGTGCCGGCACGAGGTGCCGTTGGCGACGATCAGGGTGTGCGGATCGGCTGCGCGCACCGCGGGCAGGAGCGAGAGTTCCGCCATCGCGCGCGAGACCGACAGCGTCTCCGCCTGGTAGCCGAACGCCCCCGCCATGCCGCAGCAGGAGGACTCGATCGGGGCGACAGGCAGATCGGGAATGGCCTTCAACGCGCGGATCACCGCCGGGAACGCGCCGAACGCCTTGCTGTGGCAGTGGCCGTGCACGATCACGCGCCGTCCCGCGAGCGGCGCGAGCGCAGCGGTGATGCGCGCGGCGTTGTGATCGACGAACTCCTCGAACAGGACCGCGCGATCGGCGACCGCGCGCGCCGCCTCGCCGAGCCCGAGTGCCAGCCACTCGTCGCGAAGGGTGAGCAGGCAGGAGGGCTCGAGCCCGACGATCGGTCGCCCCGCGCGCGCATGCGGGGCGAGCGCGGCGAGGCTGCGGCGCGCCTCCGCGCGCGCGCGCTCGACCAGGCCTGCGGCGAGATAGGTGCGGCCGCAGCAGAGCGGCCGGCCGCCGTCGGCGGCGGCGGCGAGGCGGAACCCGCCCGCGCGCAGCACCCGCGCGGCGTCGCGCAGGTTCTCCGGCTCGAACCAGCGGTTGAAGGTGTCGGCGAACAGGATCACGTCCGGGTCGGCGAGCGAGGCCTCGTCGTCGCGCCAGGGGGCGCGCGCCCAGACCGGCAGCGGGCGCGCGGCGGCGAGGCCCGCGATCCGTTCGGAGAGGCGCGCGAGCCCAGGGATCGCGTCGCGCGCGTTCGCGAGCGCGCGGAGCCGGGAGGCGTAGGGCGCGTAGGCCGGCAGGAACGCCACCAGCCGGTCGCGCAGGGAGAGCCCGCGCACGGCGGCGCGCGCGGCCAGCGCCTCGATCTTCATCCGCGCCATGTCGACGCCGGTCGGGCATTCGCGCCGGCAGGCCTTGCAGGAGACGCAGAGGGAGAGCGCCTCGGCGACCTCGTCCGAGGCGATGCCGCCCGCCAACTGGCCGGAGAGCGCCAGCCTGAGCGTGTTCGCCCGCCCGCGCGTCACGTCGCGCTCCTCGCGCGTCGCGCGGTAGGAGGGGCACATCACCGCGCCGGCGAGCGCGCGGCAGGCGCCGTTGTTGTTGCACATCTCCACCGCCGCCTGGAACGCGGCCGCGGGCGTGGCGCGCGGGAACTCGGACCAGTCGAGCGCGGGCGCGTGCGTGGACGGCGCGTAGTCCGGGTGGTAGCGGAACAGCGCGCGGTCATCCATGCGCGGCGGCCGGACGATCCGGTTCGGATTCATCACGCCGCGCGGATCGACGCGGTCCTTCACCGCCTCGAAGGCGCGCACGAGCCGGTCGCCGAACATGAAGGCGTGGAACTCGCTGCGCACGATGCCGTCGCCGTGCTCGCCCGAATGGCTGCCCTTGTAGGCGCGCACCATCGCAAAGGCCTCCTCGGCGATCGCGCGCATCGCGCGCACGTCCTTCTCGAGCTTCAGGTTCAGCACCGGGCGGACATGCAGGCAGCCCGAGCCCGCATGCGCGTACCAGGTGCCGCGCGTGCCGTGGCGCTCGAACACCGACGTCAACCGCTCGGTGTAGTCGGCGAGGTGCTCGAGTGGCACCGCGCAGTCCTCGACGAAGGAGATCGGCTTCCCCTCCTCCTTCATGCTCATCATGATGTTGAGCCCGGCCGTGCGGAGCTGGTTGATCGCGCCCTGCAGGGCCGGATCGGTGATCTCCACCACGCCGCCGAAGCGCGCGCCCGTCCGGTCCCAGCCGAAGCCGAGATCGCCCATCAGCGCGGCGAGTTCCTTCAGGCGCCGCCTGTTCGTCGCCGCGTCGTGCTCGGCGAACTCGACGAGCAGCAGCGCCTCGGGCTCGCCGCGCAGGAACGCCTCCAGCGTCGGGCGGAAGATCGCGATCTCGTGCGCGAGCTCGATCATGGTGCGATCGACCAGCTCCACGCCGACGGGGGCGAGCGTGACGATGTGCTGGGCGGACTCCATCGCCGCGTGGAAGCTGCCGAAATGGCAGGCGCCCAGCGTGCGGTGCCTGGGCAGCACGGGCGAGAGGGCGAGCTCGATCGCGGTCGAGAAGGCGAGCGTGCCCTCCGATCCCACCAGCAGATGCGCGAGATTGGGCGGGTTCCGCGCCGGCACCAGCGCGTCGAGGTTGTAGCCGCCGACGCGACGCTGGACCTTGGGGAAGCGCGCCTCGATCTCGTCCGCCTCGCGTGCGGCGATCGCGCGCAGGTCGGACACCAGCGGCGCGATCGGGCTGTCGTTGCGCAGGCTCGCACGGTCGTCGAAGCGCGCCGCCGTGCCGTCGGGCAGGATGGCCTCGATCGCGCGCACGTTGTCGCGCATCGTGCCGAAACGCAGGGAGCGCGCGCCGCAGGAGTTGTTGCCGGCCATGCCGCCGAGCGTGGCGCGCGAGGCGGTCGAGACGTCCACGGGAAACCAGAGCCCGTAGGGCGCAAGCGCGCGGTTCAGCTCGTCCAGCACCAGCCCCGGCTGCACCACGGCGCGCCGGTTCGCCGGATCGAGCTCGAGGATGCGGTTCAGATGGCGCGAGCAGTCCAGCACCAGCCCGGTGTTGATCGTCTGGCCGTTCTGCGACGTCCCCCCGCCGCGCGGCGTGACCGCCACCCCCTCCTCGCGCGCGATCGCGATCGCCGCGGCCACGTCCTCGGCGTCGCGCGGGAAGGCGACCGCGGCGGGCATGACCTGGTAGTGCGACGCGTCGGTGGCGTAGCGGCCGCGCGTCGCCGCATCCGCGCGCACCTCGCCCTTCAGCGCGGCCTTGAGCCGCCGTTCCAGCCCCGGTCGCAGGGCAGCAGGCATTGACAGCGTTCTCCCCGGTGTCTCAATCCCATCAGACGGCGCGACGCGCCGCCAGACAAGGGCCGAGGACGAGCGCGATGCAGAACGAACCGGGTCGGATCGCCGGTCGCCACTTCCTGCAGATCCCGGGGCCGACCAACGTGCCCGACCGGATCCTGCGCGCGATCGACAACCCCACCATGGACCACCGCAGCCCGGGCTTCGCCAGGCTCGGCCAGGCCTGTCTGGAGGGCATGAAGACCATCTTCAGGACCGAGCGGGGCCGGGTCTTCATCTATCCCGCCTCCGGTACCGGGGCGTGGGAGGCGGCGCTGGTGAACACGCTCTCGCCGGGCGACGCCGTGCTGATGGTCGAGACCGGCCACTTCGCCAGCCTCTGGAAGCGCATGGCGGACCGGCTCGGGCTTGCGCCGCTCCTGATCGAGACCGACTGGCGCGTCGGTGCCGACGCCGCCGCCGGCGCGATCGAGGCCCGCCTCGCCGAGGACCGCGCGCGCGCCATCAAGGCGGTCTGCGTGGTGCACAACGAGACCTCGACCGGCTGCACCACCGACATCCCCGCGATCCGCCGCGCGATCGATGCGGCAGGACACCCGGCGCTGCTCATGGTCGACACCATCTCCTCGCTCGCCTCGATCGACTACCGGCACGACGAGTGGGGCGTGGATGTCACCGTGGGCGGGTCGCAGAAGGGGCTGATGCTGCCGCCGGGCCTGTCGTTCAACGCCGTCTCCGAGAAGGCGTTCGCGGCGCAGAAGACGGCGAGGCTGCCGCGGTCGTTCTGGTCCTGGGACGAGCAGGCCGGGCCGAACGCCGCCGGCTACTTCCCCTACACCCCGGCGACCAACCTGCTCTACGGCCTGCGCGAGGCGATCGCCATGCTGCACGAGGAGGGGCTGGAGCGGGTGTTCGCGCGCCACGACCGCCACGCCGAGGCGACGCGCCGCGCGGTCGCCGCCTGGGGCCTCGAGACGCAGTGCCGCGTGGCGAAGAACCACTCCTCCTCGCTGACCGCCGTGCGCGTGCCGGAGGGGCATTCGGCCGACCGCGTGCGCGCGGTGATCCGCGATGCGTTCGACATGTCGCTCGGCAACGGGCTCTCGAGGCTCGCCGACCGCGTGTTCCGCATCGGCCATCTCGGCGATTTCAACGACCTGACGCTGATGGGCACGCTGGCCGGCGTCGAGATGGGGCTCGCGCTCGCCGGCGTGCCGCACAAGGAAGGGGGGGTGGCCGCGGCGATGGCGTACCTCGCCGCGCAGGCGGCGCCGGGCATCGCCAAGGCCGCCTGATACCCTCCGCACAAAGGCTCGACCTTTGTGCGGAGGGTATCGCGCGCGGGGCTGGTGGGGCGGCCGCGCGCGAACATGACCCCGTAGCAGCCCGCCGAAGATCAAGCCTTCGGCGGGCTGGTATGAGAGGAACCTCCCGGGGGCCGCAAGGTCTCCCTGAGGGGTCTCCTCCCGCTGGTCGGAGGCCGGAGCGACACCACGCGCATCGTTCCGATCCTGGTTCCCTGTGCCGGCGACGTCGCGCGCTGGGGCGCCGCGCGCGGGCCTGCTCGCCTCGATCGCGGCCGCCATCGTCTGACCCTGCCGCCCGGCCTTTTCGCCCGCCCGGCCGGATGCTAGAAGCCCTCGCCGCCTGCCCGCCTGCCTCTTGAATCGGCGAGGCCCCTGCCGTGACCGAGTTCCCCTCCCGCCCCATCCTGCGCCCCGAGGCCGGGTGGTCCGCATGGACACGCTGTTCTTGAGCGCGGCCACCGTCCACCTGCACCGGCACGACCTGCCTGCGGGGCTCGATCTCGGTCCGGTCGTGGCGGTCGACACCGAGACGATGGGACTGAACCCGCATCGCGACCGGCTCTGCCTGGTGCAGCTCTCGGCCGGCGACGGCACGGCCCACCTCGTGCAGTTCGTGCCCGCCGCGTTGGGCGGGCGCGGCTACGACGCGCCGAACCTCAAGCGCCTGCTCGCCGATCCGGCGCGGCTGAAGCTGTTCCACTTCGCCCGCTTCGACCTTGCGGTGCTCCGCCACTTCCTCGGCGTGGACGCCGCTCCCTGCTGGTGCACCAAGATCGCCGCCAAGCTCACGCGCACCTTCACCGACCGCCACGGGCTCAAGGACCTCTGCCGCGACCTGCTGGGCATCGAGCTCTCCAAGCAGCAGCAGTCCTCGGACTGGGGCGCGGTCGAGCTCTCGCCCGACCAGCTCGCCTACGCCGCCTCCGATGTCCTGCACCTGCATGCTCTGAAGACCCGTCTGGAGGGTCTGCTCGCGCGCGAGGGCCGGCTCGACCTCGCCGAGGCGTGCTTCCGCTTCCTGCCGGCGCGCGCCGCCCTCGACCTGCTCGGCTACGAGGAACCCGACCTGTTCGCGCATTGATCGGGGAACACGCTTCCGCGGCGCGTGCTTCCCCGCTATAGATGCGTCGTTAACGTAACGGATACCGCGCGCATGGACCTCTCCGGCCTCGACATGCCCGCCCTCGGCACGATCGTCCTGATCGCGCTGATCCTGCTCGGTGTGGTGACGGCGGCCAAGGGCATCCGCCAGGTGCCGCAGGGCGAGGTCTGGACCGTCGAGCGCTTCGGCGCCTTCACCCGGCTGCTCGATCCCGGCCTGAACTTCATCATCCCCTACATCGACTCGATCGGCAAGCGGATCAATGTCCAGGAGGTCGTGCTCGACATCCCCGAACAGGCGGTGATCACGCGCGACAACGCCACCGTCAGCGTGGACGGAATCGTCTATTATCGCGTCATGGACCCGGGCAAGGCGGCCTACGCGGTGCAGGACCTGACCTCGGCCCTGGCGGCGCTCTCAATGACGAACATCCGCGCCGTGATCGGCGAGATGGATCTCGACGGCACGCTCTCGGGGCGCGAGCGGATCAATTCCCAGCTCCTCTCGATCCTGGACGGCGCGACCGACCCCTGGGGCGTGAAGGTGAGCCGGGTCGAGATCCGCAAGATCGAGCCGCCCGAGAACCTGATCCGCGCGATGAACCTGCAGATGACGGCCGAGCGTGAACGCCGCGCCACCGTCGCCAAGGCGGAGGGCGAGCGCGAGGCCGAGGTGAAGCGCGCCGAGGGCGCGAAGCAGGCGCAGATCCTCGAGGCCGAGGGGCGGCGCGAGGCGGCCATGCGCGACGCCGAGGCGCGCGAGCGGCTGGCCGAGGCGGAGGCGAACGCGACCCGCATGGTCGCCGAGGCGGCGGCCGGCGCCGGCGTGGAGGCGCTGCGCTATTTCATCAGCGACAAGTACGTGCGCGCCTTCGAGCGGCTCGCCGAGAGCCCGAACCAGAAGCTCGTCCTGGTGCCCATGGAGAGCGCCGGTCTCGCGGGCGGGATCGTCGCGGCGCTCGAACTCCTGCGCGGCCCGCCGGGTGCCGGGCCGCCGGCCGGCGCGGCCGCCGTGGCGCGTCCCGCACCGGCCGCGCCGCCGCCCGCCGGGAACCCGTGGACGACGGGCTGATCTGGATCCTGGCCGGCCTCGGCCTGGTGATGGCCGAGATCGTCGTGCCCGGGGTCTTCCTGCTCTGGATCGGCCTGGCCGCGATCGGGACGGGCCTCGTGACGCTCGCGCTCGCGCCCTCCTTCGCGGTCAAGGTGGTGGTGTTCCTGGCGCTGCTCGCCGCCGGCATCGCCGTGGCCCTGCGGCTGCGCCGGCGCCAGCGTCCGGCCGTGCGCGTCAACACGCCCGAAGCCGGGCTGGTCGGGCGGCTCGGCACGGTCACGGAACGGACCGCCGCGGGCGCGCGCGTGCACCTGGGAGACTCCGACTGGGCCGCGCGCATCGCCGGCGAGGCGGAGGTGGGCGACACCGTGCGCGTCGACGGCGTGGACGGGACGGTGCTGGTGGTGAGCCGGGTCGGGCGGTAGCGCCCGCGCCGCGCTATCCGCCGGGCCGTTCCAGCGACTGGTCCGCCCAGCCGAACACGGTCGCGCGTTCGATCTCGGCGACGTTCGCGGGGCGGGGGAAGGGGGCCGGCGCGGGTTCGCCCTCGCGCCGTTCCCGCCCGATCGCGGCGAAGAACCGCTCGAGCCCTCCCGGCATCAGCACCCAGACGAAGGTGAGCGGCTCGCTCCCCGTGTTGATGAAGGCGTGGCGGCGGCCCTTGCCGATGAACACGGTGGTGCCGGGGCGCGCGGGGTGCTCGCCGCCGTCGAGCCGGATCGTGCCCGTGCCGGCGACGAAATGGATGATCTCCTCCTGCGCCGGATGGTCGTGCTCGCGCACGTGGCAGCCGGGATCGACGGTCTGCGTCCCCATCGCGAAGGGCGTATCGCTGCGCACGACCGTCTCGTCGAGGATGCAGCGCACGAAGCCGTTCGCCGGCACGGGCTGCCAGAAGCTGCGCGCCTCCTCGGGCTGGATCACGCGCGCGTCGGTCGTCATGGCCGCCTCCCTCGGCTATCCGGCAGCCGCGTCGCGCAGCACGCGCGCGTGGCTGCGCAGCATGTCGGCGAAGGCGGCGACCAGGGCGTCGTCGTCCTCCGCCGTCTGCGGCAGGCTCAGCGTCATGTAGCCGCGTCGGGCCATGTAGATGCCGCGCGCGATCAGCGCGAGGTGGATCAGCGCGCGCGCCTCCTTCGCCTCGGGCGCGTCCTCGGCGGCGGTGATCTCGCGGTCGGTCGGGTGGATGCCGATCATGCTGCCGAGGCCGGTCGCGCGCACCGGCACGTCCTCGGCCGCGGCCGCCGCGTTCAGCCGCGCCCGCAGGCGCTCGCCGCGCGCGAACAGCGCCTCCGCCGCCGCCGGCGTGAACACCTCCGCGAGCCCCGCATGGCCCGCCGCCATCGAGGTGACGTTGTTGTTGAAGGTGCCGGCATGCGCCCAGGCATCCGGCCGGTAGGGATCGTAGCGCTCCATGAGATCGGCGCGGCCGCCGAAGGCGCCGAAGCTGAAACCGCCGCCGAGATACTTGCCGAAGGTGGTCAGGTCGGGGCGGATGCCGTAGAGCCCCTGCACGCCGCCGGCGCCGTGGCGCGAGGTCATCACCTCGTCGAGGATCAGGAGGATGCCGTGGCGGGCGGTGAGCGCGCGCAGGCCGTGCAGGAACTCGGGCGTGCCGGGGATCGCGCCCGCACCCCCCATCACCGGCTCGACGATCGCGCAGGCGACCTGCTCCGCCCCCTCGCGCAGCACCGCCTCCACCGAGGCGAGATCGTTGTAGCGCGCGAGCACGAGGTCGAACGGCACGTTGGTCAGCGCGCCGGGCTTCAGCGTCAGCACGCCGCCGTGATAGCCGCCGCGGAAGCCGAGCACGCGCTTCCGTCCGCTCGCCGCGAGCGCGGTGACGAGCGCCATCAGGTTCGCCTCCGTGCCGCTGTTGGTGAAGCGGATGCGCTCGACCGAGGGGAAGCGCGCGGCGATCGCAGAGGCGAGCTTCGCCTCGTACATGTTCGGCCCGCCCAGCGCGATGCCGTCCTCGATCGCGCGCTTCGCCGCGGCCACGATCACCGGGTGCGAATGCCCGTAGAGCCCGGCCGAGTACTCGCCGAGGAAGTCGCGGTAGGTGTGGCCGTCGAGGTCGGTCAGCGTCGCTCCCTCGCCCTTCGCGAAGGCGAGCGGGAAGGGGGTGTAGTGCAGCACCGTGCGCGTGTTGCCGCCTGGCATCACCGCGGCGGCGGCCAGCGCCCGCTCACGCGACCGGGGGTTGGCGGCGGCGAAGCGCGCCTCCTCCTCGGCGAGCGCGTCCGCGAGCGACCAGTTGGCGGCGAGCGTCGTCATCGGCCAGTCTCCCTGCTCGAGGCGGCAGGATGGCACGCCTGGATCGCGGCGCAACCGGAGGAGGCTGCCGATGCGGCTTGACGGCAGGATCGCGGCGGTGGTGACGGGCGGCGCCTCGGGCCTCGGCGAGGCGGCGGCGCGCCACCTCGCCGCGCGCGGGGTGCGCGTCGCGCTGCTCGATCTCGACGCCGGGCGCGGCGCGCGCG
>NZ_VIKA01000074.1 GCF_006704265.1 Elioraea sp. Yellowstone
GGATCATCCAGGCGCCCGGCCGCGGCAGCAGCGCGGCGAGGCGCGGGGCGGCCGCGAGCGCCATCCAGGGCAGGGCCAGCCCCGCGCCGAGGGCGGCGAAGACGGCGAGGATCTCGCCCGTGCCGCGCATCAGTGCCCAGGCCGCGGCGGTGCCGACGAAGGGGGCCGAGCAGGGGGTCGCGAGCAGGGTCGCGAAGGCGCCGGTGGCGAGGTCGCCGGCAAGACCGCGCCGGGGCGCGGCCTCGGCGAGCGTGCCGGCCCAGCGCGGCGCACCGATCGCGAACAGACCCCAGAGGTTGAAGGCGAACAGTCCGGTCACCGCGGCCATGAAGGCGAGGAACACCGGCTGCTGGAACTGCACGCCCCAGCCGATCGCCGCCCCCGCCGCGCGCAAGCCCGCCAGTGCCGCGCCGAGCGCCAGCATCGACAGCGCGACACCCGCGGCGGTGGCGAGCAGCGACCGCCGCGCCGCCGCCGGCTGCGCGCCGGCCAGCCCCGCCAGTCCCGTCACCTTCAGCGCCAGCACCGGCAGCACGCAGGGCATCAGGTTGAGGATCAGCCCGCCGAACAGCGCGATCGCCAGCACAGCGCCGAGCCCGCGCGCGGCCGCGAGAGCGACCGCCTCGCCCTCGAGCGCGACCGGCCCGTCGACCACCGTCGCGGTCAGCCGCGTGCCGGCGGGCAGCGCGACGTCGGGGAAGGTGAAGCGCGCCGTCCGCCCGCCCTCCGCAAGGCTGACGCGCGGCGCCGGCAGGTCGGGCAGGGCGGCGGTCTCGACGAACAGGTCGGGGGCAACGAAGGGATGGGCCCCGCGCGCGGTCACCACCAGCGCGCCCGTGCCGGTCTCGGCCGCGAGCGTCACTCCCGCCGCCTCGGCGCGCGCGGGGACGCGGCCGGCGAACCGGTCGATCAGGTGTGCGGCCGCCGAGGGCGTGGGCGGGCCGGCGGGCAGGTCGAGCGCGACGCGCGCGGCGCCGGGGATGCAGATCTCCCTGCACACCAGGTACTCGACCTGGGCGCCGAGCACGGCCGGCGCGCCCGGCTCGACCAGCCGCGCCTCGATCGGCAGCACCACCTCGCCCGCGTAGCCGTAGCTCTGCAGTCCGAACAGCTCGAAGCGCTGCGGCGCCGGCCAGCGCAGCGTGGCCTGGCCGAGATTCGCGGACCCGCCCCAGTCGAGTCGCGGCGGCAGCCCGGCCGAGCCCGGGCTGCGCCAGTAGATCTTCCAGCCCGTCTCGAGCCGCACATGCAGCCCGAGCCGCAGCCGGTCCTGCCCCGGACCGATCGCCTCCGTCGCGGAGACGAGGCGCAGATCCGCCTGTTCCGCGCGCACCCACGCGCCGAGCCCGCCCGCAAAGGCGGGGGCAGAGCCGAGCGTGGCCGCGGCCAGCACGGCAGCGACGAGACGGGAGCCTGTGCGCATGGCGTCTTCCGCCCGGACCGTGGCGCGCCGGCCCCGCGCGCGCAAGGCTGCCACCGGCGTCTCGCGGCGGATTGACTGCACGAGACGGCGATCGCGGCCGCGGACGCGTGTTGAGGTCCGCCCGCCCGGCGCCAACATGCTAGTGTGGTCGCATGAGCAGGTCGAACGACATGACGGATGCAGCGGAGGAGGGCGGCTGGCTCACCGGCCAGCTCCTGATCGCCATGCCCGGGATGCGCGATCCGCGCTTCGCGCAGACCGTGGTCTATGTCTGCGCCCACTCGGCCGAGGGGGCGATGGGCATCGTCATCAACCGTCCGCTCGAGGGACTGAGCTTCGAGGCGCTCCTGCGCCAGCTCGGCATCGAGCCCGCGCCGCCGAGCCGGGTGATCCGCATGCATGCCGGCGGCCCGGTCGAGACCGGGCGCGGCTTCGTGCTGCACACCACCGACTGGGTGCAGGACGGATCGCTCAGGGTGGACGAGGGCTTCGCGCTCACCGCCAGCATCGACGTGCTGAAGGAGATCGCGCGCGGCGGTGGCCCGCGCGAGGGCATCCTCGCCCTCGGCTATGCCGGCTGGGGGCCGGGCCAGCTCGACGAGGAGATCCAGCAGAACGCCTGGCTCTCGGTGCCGGCCGACGAGCGCCTGGTGTTCGGGGCCGATCTCGGCGCCAAGTGGCGCGAGGCGCTGGCCTCGCTGAAGATCGATCCGCTCCTGCTCTCGGGCTCGGCCGGGCGGGCGTGAAGCGCCTCAGAGCGCGCCTGAGCGCCGGCCGGTGAACAGGAACGCCTGGCAGGCCAGGGCGGCGGCGAGCATGTAGGCGGCCGTCGCGACGCCCGAGCCCGTTTCGGTCGCGCCGACCAGGAGCGTCATCGCCGCGCCGAACCCCATCTGCAGCGCGCCCGCGAGCCCCGAGGCGGTGCCCGCGAGCTTCGGCCGCACGCTCACCGCGCCGGCCATGGCGTTCGCCTGCGCCACGCCGTTGCCGAGCGCCATCAGCATCGCCGGGCCGAACAGGTTGGCGATGTGCGGCGGCAGCGCCAGCACCGCAGCGAGCGCGAGCGCGGCGCCGGCGAGCGTCACGCCGGTGCCGAGCGCGAGGAGCCGCACCACGCCGAGCCGCTGCGCAAGGCGGGCGGTGACGAAGTTGCCGCCGGCATAGGCGAGCGAGACGACGATGAAGGCGAGGCCATAGGTGGTCGGCGAGAGGCCGAGCCCGTTCACCACCACGAAGGGCGCACCGGCGAGGAAGGCGAAGAACACGCCGGAGGTGGCGGCGAAGCTGCCGGCATAGACGGCGAAGGCGGGGCGGCGCAGGAGCGCGAGGTTGGCGCGCAGGAACCCCGCAATCCCCGGCAGGCGCTGCGCCACGGCGAGGGTCTCGGGCAGGCGCGCGGCGGTGGCGGCGAGCAGGGCGGCGCCCGCGGTCGCGGCGAGGCCGAAGATCGCGCGCCAGCCGAGCCACTGCCCGAGCGCGCCGCCGATCGCCGGCGCGACCATCGGCGCGACTGTCATGCCCATGAACACATAGGCCATCACCGAGGCCGACTTCTCGCGCGGGTAGCAGTCGCGGATCATCGCGCGCGCCAGCACCATGCCGCTGCAGGCGCCGATCGCCTGCACCATCCGCCCCAGCACGAGCCAGCCGACCGAGGGTGCGGCGGCGGCGGCCGTCGAGGCGAGGAGGAAGAGGGCGAGCCCGGCGAGCGCGCAGGGCCGTCGGCCGTAACGGTCGGAGAGCGGCCCGTAGAGGAGCTGGCCGAGCGCGACACCGACCAGGAAGAGGGTGAGCGCGAGCTGCGCCGTGGCGGGGGAGACCGCGAAGCCGCGCGCCACCGCCGGCAGGGCGGGCAGGATGATCTGCAGGCTGAAGGGGCCGATGCTGGTGAGCGCGACCAGGAGCCAGGCAGGCGGCACCGCGCGCCAAGGCGCCGCTTCGGGCGCGCTCTCGATCGCCTCGCGCGGCGCCGTCACGGCGGCGCGGCTACGCGGTGCGGCCGGGTCCGGCCACCCGGCTCACCAGACGAAGGCGGGCAGCGCGGCGATCGGCTTCAGGCCCTGCGCGGCCGCCGCGCGCTCCAGCACCTCGGCCGGCGGCAGGGTTCCGTTCACCGCGCCGAGTTCCTCGGCATGGATGCCGCCGATCACCCAGGCCGCGTCGATGCCGGCCGCCTGGGCACCGGCGATGTCGGTGCGCAGCGCATCGCCCACCGCGAGGATGCGGCTCCGGTCGGCGATGCCGAGCATGGCGAACACGCCCGGGTAGATCGCCGGGTCGGGCTTGCCGAGGCTCCTCACCTCACCGCCCATCGCCGCGTATTCCCGCGCCAGCGCGCCGGCGCAGATCACGCGCACGCCGCCGCGGATCACCTCGAGATCCGGGTTGGCGCAGATCATCGGCAGCCTCGCCGCACGGCAGCGCCGCAGCAGGGGCAGGAAGTCCTCCACCGTCTGGCCCGGCCTGTGGTCGTCGGGGCCGGTGTTGAGCACGAATTCCGCCTGCTCCGGCGCGACCACCTCCTCGAGGTCGAGCGTGTCGAACACGTTGCGGTCGCGCTCCGGGCCGATGTGGAGGAAGCGCCGGCCGAGCCGGGCGAACCAGGGATCGGTGCGGTCGCGCAGCGCGCGATGCACCGCCTCGCCCGAGGTGAGGATGCCGTCGTAGAGCGCATCCGCGATGCCCATGGCGCGCATCGCCGCCTGCGCGGCCGCCGCCCGGCGCGGCGCGTTCGAGAGCAGCACGCTGCGCTTGCCCGCGCGCCTGAGCGCCGCGAGCGTGGCCACCGCGCCGGGATAGGGCGTCACCCCGTCATGGATCACGCCCCAGAGGTCGAGCACGAAGCCGTCATAGCGTTCGGCGAGGGGGGCGAAACGGTCCAGCCTCACAATCATGCGGAGTCCCCGAGGTCGGCGCCGACCGCGTCGGCGACAGAGGCGAAGCCGTCGGCGGCGAGGGCGGCGGAGAGGTCGTCGAGGATGCGCCCGATCAGCGCCGGGCCGTCATAGGCGAAGGCGGTGTAGAGCTGCACCAGCGTCGCGCCGGCGCGGATCTTGGCATAGGCGTCGCGCCCCGAGGCGATGCCGCCCACGCCCACCAGCACGAGCCGCCCGGCGGCGAGCCGCGCCGCCCGCGCGAGCAGCGCGGTCGAGGGGGCGAAGAGCGGCCGGCCCGAGAGCCCACCCGTCTCGGCGGCGTGGCGGCTGCGCAGGCCGGGGGGGCGCGCGACCGTGGTGTTGCCGATCACGAGCCCGTCCACGCCGTGGGCGACCGCTGTCGCAACGATCGCGGCGAGCGCCGCGTCGTCGAGATCGGGCGCGATCTTCACCATCAGCCGCGCGCGGCTGCCGGCCCGGGCGAGGGCCGCCTGCGCCGTCTCCAGCAGCGCGGCGAGCCGCGCGCCGGCCTGCAGGTCGCGCAGGCCGGGCGTGTTGGGCGAGGAGACGTTCACCACCAGCACCTCGACGAGCGGCGCGGCGTCGGCGAGCAGGGCGGCGTAGTCGGCGTCCGGGTCGGCGCTCTCCTTGTTCAGGCCGACATTCAGCCAGAGCGGCCCCGGCAGCGGGCCGGCCTCGCGCAGGGCGGAGAGGCGTGCGCGCACGGCCGGCCAGCCGTCGCTGTTCAGCCCGTAGCGGTTGATCACCGCGCGGTCCTCCGTCAGGCGGAAGACGCGCGGACGCGGGTTGCCGGGCTGCGGGCGCAAGGTCACGCCGCCCGCCTCGACGAAGCCGAAGCCCAGGCCGAACAGCGCCGGGATCGCCTCGGCCTGCTTGTCGAAGCCGGCGGCAAGTCCGAGCGGATTGGCGAAGTCGAGCCCCAGGACGTGGCAGGCGAGGCGCGGGTCGCGCGGACGGCGCGCCGGCCCGATCAGCCCGCGCGCGAGCGCGGCGACCGCGAGGCGGTGCGCCGTCTCGGCGTCGACCAGCCGCGCGAGCGGCATCAAGCGGGAGGCGGTCTCGGGTGACATTCGGGACGGGTCATGCCCGAAGCGGCGGCGCGGGGGAAGGCTGGACGGCGGATCGTGCGGCAGGCATGACGGTTGCGCGGGGCTGGGGCGGAGGACGCGTGCGCGGCGTGGTGCTGATGGTGGTCGGGATCGCGCTGTTCGCGCTCACCGACGTCACCACCAAGTGGCTTTCCTCCGGCTACGGCGCCGCGCAGGTGATCGCGATGCGCTGCGGCACGGCGCTGCTGGTGGCCGGGCCGCTCGCCTGGCGGCAGGACGGGATCGCGCCGCGGCGGCTGCCTCTGCATCTCGTGCGCGGGGCGCTGATCGTCGCCGCGGCGTTCTCGTTCTTCCTCGCCTTCGCGCGGCTGCCGCTGTTCGAGGCCTATGTGGTCTCCTTCACCGCGCCGTTCATGACCATGGCGCTGGCGATCCCGCTGCTCGGCGAGCGGGTGGGGATGGCGGCCTGGGCCTGGGCAGGGCTTGGCTTCGGGGGCGTGGTGGTCTCGGCCGCGCCCGGGCTGACGGGCGGCGGCTCGGCACTCGGCTATGCCGCGGCGCTTGCCGGCACGGCGAGCTATGCCGGCATGAAGGTGGTGACGCGCCGGCTCGGGGCGGGCGAGGGGCTGGCGGCGGCGATGGCGGTGCCGGCGGCGATGGGGGTGCTGGTGGCGGGGCCCTTCGCGGCCGCCTCGTGGCTCGCGCCACCGGCCGGCGATGCGCTGCTGCTGGTGCTCAACGGGGCGCTCTGGGGCACGGGGAATGCCGTCGTGACCGCGGCGGTGCGCGCGGCCGAGGCCTCGCGCATCGCGCCGATCGACTTCACGGCGATGGTCTGGGCGGTGCTGTTCGATGCCGTCTTCTTCGGCGTCACGCCGCGGCTCGCCGATCTCGCCGGTGCCGCCATCGTGGTCGCCGCCTGCCTCGGCCACCAGTCCGGCCAGCGCCGCGCGCGCGCGTAGCGGGCGCTACTCCGCGAAGGCGTCGTCCGGTTCCCGCCGGCCGCGCGCGCGCGGGCCCATCACGTCGAGCTTCTCCTCGATCCGCATGAGCTGCAGCGAGACGCGGCGGTCGACCTCGCGCATCATCTGGATCGGCACGTAGCCGCGCGCGACCTCGAGCTTGAAGGCGGCGAGCTCCTCGCGCAGACGCGTGGCGATGTCGGTGTGGCGCTGCTCGACGCGCTCGATGCGGGCGATCAGCTCCCTCTTGATGTCCCACATCATCTTGAACAGCCCGGCGAGGATCGGGAGTTCGATGACCCGGATCCACCATTCGAGGGTGATGGCCGAGGGATCCATGCGTGACACTCCTGGGACGATGGGCGCGGACGCTTGCGCGAGCGCCCCGCCTGCCCGATATCGGGGACGCGATGTGGAACGAGCCCTATCTCGAGACCTGCTGCCGGTCGGCGCTGAACCGGCTGAGGATCGCGCGCGCGCTCGGCCGTCCGCCGGGGTTGAAGGACGGCCCCTGCCTCGCGCGGCTCGCCGGCATGGGATTCTGTCGCGAGCGGCCCGACGGGCGGTTCGAGATCACCGAGGCCGGGATCGACCGGCACCGCACCGAGATCCTGAAGGAGCCGCGCGCGGCGTGAGGCGGCGCGACGGCGGCGTCCCCCTCGTCCTGGCCGTCTCGCGCCGGCGGATGCCAGGGGACGCGGCGGCGCCGACGGGCCGCCTCTGCCCGTGAGCGGGAAGGGGCGAGCGTGAGGATGAGGCTGCGGCAGGACGCGCTCACGGCTTGAAGTCCTGCCGCGCGGTGAAGCCGCCGGCCGGATGGCGCCAGTCCTCGCGCCGCACCGCCGGCGCGACCCGGCCGATCCGCACCCTCTCGTTCAGGATCGCACCTGCCACGGCGTCGAGTCCGTCGTCATGCGCGCCCTTCGAGCCGGTCGGGCGCCACTCGCGCATCTCGGCGATCAGCGGGGTGGCGAACACGGAACGATGCGCCCAGAGCCGCCGCGCGGCGAGGAGCGGCTCGAGCGCGCCGAGGATGCGCTCGGCCTTGCTGCGCGTGCTCGGCCGCTCCACCACCGCGCAGGGCACGCGGGCCTTCGCCATCTCGGCGCGCAGCAGCCCCGGCAGGAAGCGGCCCAGCCCGTTGTTCTCCACCGTCAGCGAGGGCAGGTGGAGCTCGCCCGCGAGCCGCACCACCTGCCGGCAGAGCTGGGTCGCCGCATCGGCGCCACCCTCCGGGTCGTGCGTCAGATAGGCGACGCGGTGCAGGTAGTAGCGCTCCTCCCCGTCGGTGAAGACCGCGGCGAAGACGGAACGATCCCCCGCGCCAGGAATGCCGAAGGCCGGATCCCAGAACGCCGAGGCCGAAACGAGGGGACGTTCGCCGAGCAGCAGCCTGAGCCCGGCATTCGCCATGTGCAGCGTCAGCTCGTCGTCGTAGGGCATCAGGTCGGCCGGATCGAGCCGCGCATCCTCGGGCGGCTGCGGCTCGAGCTGCATCTGCGCGGCGAAGGAGCGCGGGCCGACGCGGGTCTTCAGCTCGGCGATCTTGGCGTCGTCGAACCGGTCGGGCCAGGCTGAACGCCCCTCCGCGTCCAGCAGCGGGATCACGAGCTTCCTGAACCCGGCGAGAAAGGCCGGCGCTTCGCCCGGCTTCGCCTCGGTCCGGTAGATGGTGTCGGGCGTGTGCGGCGTTCCGATGAACAGGAGCGTGCCGCCGGGCACGAGGATGTACTCGATCTCGGCCAGCCGTTCGCGCAGTTCGGCCCGCTTCTCCGCGGTGTCGCTGTTGCCGGGCACCTCGATGTCGTCGCAGATCACCACGTCGGCGCGGCTGCCGGTGATGTTGGCGCCGATGCCGCGCGCGAGCATGGAGGGCTCGCGCGCGCTGCCGGGACGGTTGACCGTGAAGCGATCCGCCGCCCATTCGCCGCCGTGGCGCGGGTGCAGGTGGCGGCAGAACGGATGGCGGCGGATGATCTGGCGCACCGTGCGCACCATGCGGGTGGCGAGAGACTGTTCCGCCGACAGCACAAGAAGGCGCAGATCCGGCCGGTTGGCGAGCAGCCAGGCGCAGTAGAGGCCGACCACCGTGGACTTGCCGGCACCGCGGAAGCACATCAGCAGCAGCCTTGTCTCGCCGCGCCGCCAGGCATGGCCGAGCCAGCGCGCGATGCGCAGGTGATGCGCCGGCGTGCCGTGGTCGTTCAGCCGGTTCCAGATCCAGACGAACTCGGGAAAGCGGATCTCGATCGGTTCGCTCATTCGTCGTCCTCGTCACCCGCCGCGGCGCCGATGGCGCTGCGTGCTTCGGCGATCAGCGCGAGCCGGTCGTCGGGCGTCTCGCCCGCGCCCGGGGCAGGCGTCTCGGTGATGCGCGCGATCTTCAGGAGCAGGTCGAGATGCGCGAGCGCCGCCTTGCAGGCGGCATGATGCGCGGCGAACTCCTTCGGATCGGTGCTGTGCGGCTCGTCCCTGGCAAAGGCGTGGTAGGAGGCGATCGCGCGCTCGATCGCCTGGTCGATCTGGGTCGCGATCAGCCCCTTGAGCCGGCTCACGCCTTGATCACGCGGACCCGGAGCGTGCCTCCCGCGAGGTCGATGGCGCTGGACGCGCGGTTCCACGCCACCACCGTCACCGTGTTCGCCGCCCCGACCGTGGCGAGGAACAGGACAGCCGTGGTCGCGACCGAGAACGTGGCCTGCACGAAGTCGCCGGGGCTCGCGCCGGTCACGGTCATGTTCACCTGCTGCGTGGCGCCGGCGGCGATGCTGGGCGGGTCCCACGCAGTCTCGGCGACGATCTCGCGGCTGCCGTGCGGGAAGGCGGGTGTGCCGTAGAGCAGCGCTGGGGCGTGCCGTGGCTCGCAGTAGAGGCGAAGCGCGCGCGCCTCGTAGTCGGCATCGACGCGGCAGATGCCGATGATCGCGGCTGCCACCTGCGCATCGAGCCGCAGCGCCTGCAGCCGCGTCAGCGCGGCATCGGTCATGTCGCCCGAGCCCTGCCACCAGCGCGCGGCCGGGTTCCAGGCCAGCGCCTGGCCCGAAGCACGCGCGACCGTCCCGGCCGCGTCGGTCAGCAGCGTCCCCGCGGCGTCGAAGCACTGCACGAACAGGCGCGGCGCGTCGGCATCCACCGCCAGGGCGAAGTCGCGGCAGGCGCGCGTGTCCACCACGAAGCCCAGGCCGCGCGCAGCGGTGATCATGACGCCACGGTCGGTCGGCGCATAGCCAGAGAGCGCGGGGAAGGCGAAGTCCTCGATCCGGCTCGGCGAGCCCGACACGTTCGCGCTGACGCAGGCGAGCTGCGCGAACCCCGTCTGGCCGGCACCCCAGCGGAACGCGGCGGCGCGCAGGTTCGGCACGTCGCCGATCAGGCGCGTCGCCTCGGCATGGGCGGCGGCCTGGTGGCGCGTGCGCAGCACCGCGCCGGCGCGGGTGGCGCCGGCGGCGTACTCGACATCGAGCAGGTAGCCCTGGCTCGCCCAGGCGACGTCGTAGAGGTGATCCTGCGCACCGGCGGTGTGGCGCGCGACGATGGGCGAGCAGCCCTCCATGCGGATGTCGCGCGCGATCACGGCGCGGCTTTCCACCTCGCAGAGGAACGGGATCGCGACATTGCCGTCCTGCTGGCGCAGCTCGAAATTGGGCGCGTCGAAGACGTGGCGGTTGTGCGCGCGATAGGCGCCCGGCGCGGCGGAGAGGCGCACGCCGAAGCGGTCGAGCGCCGGCCAGGTCGCGAAGCTCACCGCGAAATGCCCGCCGTAGTAGCGCATCGAGGCGTTCCAGCCGGCGGCGGTCCCGGCGCGGATGTCCAGACCGATGCGGTTGTCGACGATGCGGCCGAGCAGGACGGTGGTGTCCTCGACGCCGCGCTCGTCGCCGAGCGTGCGCACGCCGATCGTGAAGTTGCGCGCCTCGGCGATCTGCACCAGGCTTGCGTCGATGTTGCGCAGCACGACTCCGATGTCGCGCTCGTCGAGCCAGTCGGAGACGGTGGCGCGCACCACGCGGATGCCCCAGTAGAGCTTCTCGCCGTTGCGCACGGCCCCGCCGTCGCCCAAGGTCAGTGCAGCTTCCGGCGCGGCGGGCTCGGCGACCAGCCGGCCCCGCATGACCAGCCCGGCTGCGCCCCCGGGGAGGATCAGCCCGCGCGTGATGCGCCAGTCGCCCTCGGGGATCAGCACCATCCGGCCGAGCGCGCCGGCAGCGTCGAAGGCGGCCTGGATCGCCTGGGTGTCGTCCGACTGGCCGTCGCCGGCGGCGCCGAAATCGGCGACCGAGAAGGCCTCGGTGAACTTGTCCTGGGCGGTGCGCGGCACCGCGCCGGCGCCGTCCTGGCGGAACAGGGTCTGGTTCGTGCCGGACTCGGCGGCGTAGAGCTGCACCCCGCCTGCGGCATCGAAGCCCAGGAGGCGCGAGGCACGCGCGGCGCGCGGCGGCAGCACCGACGCCACCCCCGCTTCGGTCGGGGCGAACTGCAGCGCGCGGCCGAGGTCGTCTGCGAGCTGCTGCAGCGCGGCGACCTGGTAGTCGAGCTCGTCGTTCAGCACGCGCGCGCGGAGCTCGCCGTTCTCCTGGAAGTCGCTCACCCGCTGCAGCGCGAGCCGCCGGCGCAGCGTCACGATCGTGCCGGCGGCGGGCGGGGTCGCGAAGGTGAGCGTTCCGCCGGCCGACTGTCCCGCGCCCGAGACGGTGAAGCCGCCGCTCCGGCGCGCGCCGTCAAGGAACACCTCGAGATCGGCGGGCTTGAAGATCGGGAAGGGATAGGTGAAGGCGCTCTGCGCCCCCGAGGCGACGTACTGCACGCGCGGTGCGATGTCGCCGATGACGATGTGCTCGGCCATGGGGATCGGGTTCCGTCAGAGGTTGAGCAGCGAGCGGACGCTCGAGGAGAGCCCCGTTGCGAGCTGCGAGCCGACGCGGATGAAGGGCGCGAGGTTGAGCTGCTCGTCGAGCAGGCTGCGCCGTCCGGCGGCGACGCGCAGGGCGAAGTCCTGCGCCTCGGCCTGCTCGCGCGTGCGCGCCTCCTCCTCGAGCGCGGAGACGAGCGCGGCGCCGGAGCCCTCGGCCGCGCTCACCCCGCCGGCGGCGAGGCGGGCACGGGTGGAGGCGATCGTGCGCGCGAGCAGCTCGCGGCGCTGGCGCGCCTGCTCCTCGCTGGCGAGGCGGAGCTGCGCCTCGCGCGCGGCCTGGACCTCCTGCTGCCGGCGGCGCTGCACCTGGGCCTGCTGCTGCGCGCCCACCAGCCCGGCCACGCCGGTCAGCAGCGATGCGACGGGAACGAGCTGTGCCATCAGGTGTTCAGCCTCATCTCGGTGGTGACGGAGAGCAGCGTCAGCGGCAGCGGTACCGCGCCCTCGATGCGCCAGAGCGGCGCGGTGGTGTCGCGGCGCCAGCCGAGCGCGCGGACGGTCTTGTCGCCGGTGAAGGCCGGCGGCGCGGTGTCGAGCACGAGCGGGCCGAGGCGGCGGAACGGCACCGCGACCGGGCCGCGGCCGAGATCGACCGAGAGTGCGGCCGTCTCGAGCAGGCGGAACGTCACGGCGACGAGACGCACCGGGCCGGTGCGGCCGCCATACGGCGTGATCAGCTCGGGCGGCAGCGGCTCGATCACGTGCGTGAAGGGCAGGCCGACCTGGACCGAACGTGCGGGCGGATCGGTGGCGATCATGCCGGCCTCGACCGTCTGCGTGCCGCGCGGCGCGCCGTCGCCGACGACGGCGACGCTGCGCCCGGCAAGGTGGTCGAGGCCCGACCAGGTGGCAGCACCTGTCGGGTGCGTGCCGGTGATGCCGGCATCGACGCCGAGTCCGGGATCGAAACGCTCGAGCCGATGCGCCCCGTCGCGTTCGACGACGACGAACACCGCGCCGTCCACCTCGCCGACGGCGCGGAACGCGCCGTCGGTCTCCTGGCGCGTCCAGGCGGTCACCTGCTCGGCGCGGAACAGCGTCAGTGTCGCCATGCGCCCGTCCGCCATCACCAGGTGCAGCAGGCGCTGCGTCTGGTCGTAGGCCATCGACACCGGCGTGGCGACCAGGTGGCGCGCCAGCACGGCGAGATCCGCCGCCTGGTAGGCCTGCTCGACATCGGTATAGGCGAACTCATGCACCGATCGGCCGGAGCGGCTGACGAAGACCGTCGCGCCGTCCACGTCCACCGGCGGGATCGTGCGCTCGACCGGCGAGCCGACGCGGGTCTGGCGGTTGAGCTGGATATTGGCCGGCGTCAGCGGATCGCCCGAGACCATCCATTCCGCGCCTGAGGTGAACACCTGCAGGTGGCGGCCCGAGAACACCGCGCGGATCGCGTTCACCTGGTCGGAGACGAGGGCGAACTCGATCGCCTGGTCGTCCAGCCCCTCGCCGAGATCGAAGTTGAAAAGGTCGCCGGTGCGCGACAGCCAGAGCCGGTTCGGCAGGTCGCGCGAGCCGCCGATCACCAGCCGGTCCTGGTGGAAGCAGAGCGAGACCGGCCAGCCGCGCGCGGGCGAGAACGCCGCCTCGTCCCAGTCCGCGCTCGGCGCGGCGACGGCGAGGGTATCGAGCACCGTCGCGGCGGCCGAGGTCGGGCCGGTGACCGCGTTGACGGTGACGCGCTTGCCCTGGAGGCGGAACGTCGTGCCGGCATGGCCGGCGACGAACACCGGCGCGGAGGCCGTCAGCGTCACCGTGCCGGTTGTGGCCGAGGCTGCGAGTGTGACGCCCGGGGGCGCGAAGCGGTGGTAGGGCTCGGCCGCGAAGCTCCAGGGCGCGATCGTCCACTCGGTGTGGCTGGTGCGCGTGATGCGCTGCGGCGGCACTTCGGGATGCGCGACCAGCAGCGTGTCGGCGCTCTGCGTCCAGCCGAGTTGCGCAAGCTCGGCCTCGGTCCAGGGTGTCGCGATCGCGGCAACCTCGACATCGCCGCGCCAGACGGCGAGGCGGCGGTCGGTGAGCACGAGCAGATAGGTCTGCTCGGTCGAGAACTCGAAGGCGATCAGCCGTGCCGTGCCGGGCAGCATCGCCAGGTGGCGCAGGCCCGGGCGCCGGCGCAGTCCGCCCGTGGGCAGGATGAAGACGTTCGCGAGCCTCGCCGCACCGTTCTCGTAGGCGCGCAGATCCGCCCGGCCGAGCAGCTCCGGTGAGAGCTCGCCGGCGGCGAAGCTGGTCTTGATGCGGCGGATCGCGGACATCTCAGCCGCGCGCTCCGATCAGGGAGAAGTCCTGCACCGCGAGCGGCGTGTCCTGCTGGCTGTCGGTGAGTCGCGCGGCGCGGAACTCGCTCTCGGCGAGCCTGAACATCAGCTCGGCGCGCGCGGTGTTCTCGGTCAGCGGGATCACGAACTCGGCGGCGAGCCGGGCGATCAGCGCGGCGTCGAAGAAGGGCGGGAAGGACTGCTCGGGCGGGCGGAAGATGTAGGTCAGCACGATCTCGGGCGGATCGGCGTGCAGCCGGTTCTCGGCGATGCGGTAGGGCACGCCGCGGCCCTGGCCCGACCGCCCGGCCGAGAGCGCGCGCAGGAAGTCGGGCGGCAGCTGGAAGGCGTGCGCGTAGTCCGCCATCGGCGCAGCGGCGAGGCGCGGCAGCGACGCCTGGGCGGTGGCGAAGCTCCAGGGGTAGGCCGAAAGCAGGGCGTCGCGCACCGAGGGATAGAGATTGGCGGCGACCTCGGCCTCCGCGGTGCCTTCGTCGAAGGAGGCGATGGTCGCCGCGCCGATCTTGATCAAGGCGCGCGAACAGAGCGCGAGGGCGGAGAGCGCCATCGAGAGGAACTCCAGTATTGTCCGTGGAGCGCCCTGTCCCCTGCCCCTCTCCCGCGTGGCGGGAGAGGGGGGAAGAAGGGCGGGGCGGCTACTCGCGGCAGCGGAGGCGCACGACGCCCTCGGCGTCGATCAGCACCGCACCCTGGCTCATCATGTTGTTGACGAACCAGGCCGCACGTTCGCCATGCCAGGTGATGTCGGTCTGCACCTCCGCGCCGACCGCATGGCCGACCGCGGTGCGGTGGTACCAGTAGCAATAGCGCAGCGTGCCGTTCCTGGTCAGGCCGGAATGCGGCATCCAGAGCGTCCCCAGCCAGCGCTTCGCCTGCGTGCCCTTCCAGGGCAGCTCGTCGTCGCCGATGTAGTCGGCGTTGGCGAACTCGGGGATCTGCAGCAGGTCCGACCACTGCTTCCAGCCGATCACCGCGAAGCGCTGGCCGTCATCCGGCACGTCGGCCGCCCCCAGCATCTCGAAGGCGAGCAGGATCTTCTGCTTGGTCAGCCCGTCGTCGTCGGTCTGGCCGGCGCCGGCGCCGATCGCCTCGCGGCTGGCGGCATCGAGCGCGGCGATGATCAGCTCGTCGGTCTTGCGGCCGAGCGCGTAGGCGCCGGCATTCGCGATCACCGCGCGCTCGTCGTGGTTGATCTTCAGCTCGTCGAGCTTGTCGATCCAGTCGCCGGCGTAATAGTCGGCGAGGAAGCACTCGACCGGCTCGTGGTCGAGGTTCATCACCGGCACCGCGCCGTGGCGCGCCTTGGTGCCGGCGACACCCTTGCCGACGCGCTGGAACACGGTGGAGGCGCCCTTCACGCCGGTCTTGGACCGAACGGTCGGACGCAGCTTGGAGCCGAGCCGCTGGTAGGACTCGTGCACCTCCGTCTGGAACTGCTTGACGAAGGCCTGGTCGATCGAGGTGGCCACGATCGGATTTCCCTGGTTGCGGTTGCGGAGCGGGTTCGGGGTGTGGCGCGCGGTTGTCCCGGGCGGGGCCGCTCGGCGCACGCGCGACCGCCGGGCCGCCGCGCGAGCGGCGGTTCTCCGGCGGCCGGCCGGGGATGCGGCCGGGGCGGCCGACATCCGGGGAAGGGGGGGGACGGATGCGCGGGGAAGGGGGGACGCGCATCCGTCCCGGTTCCGGGGTGAGCGCGGGAAGGGGCGCGCTCGCAAGCCCCGGCCCGGCGCCCGCGCCATGCGTCGGGCGCCGAGAGGAGGCGGCGGGGCGGGGCTCAGCCCTCGCCGGGGAAGAGGCGGCGGAAGCCGTCGGAGACGCGGGCGACGAAGGCCGGGTCGCGCTTCTTCCAGTAGCGCGGGTCGCGCATCATCCGGCGCAGCTCGTCCTCGCCGAGCGCGGGTGCGGCCTCGGCGTCGCGCAAGAGGCCCGGCTCGTTCTTCTCCATCATCCGGTGCAGCGCGATCACGCCCTCGTAGGTGGAGGAGAGCGCCTCGAACACGGCCTCGGGCAGCTTCGCGCGGCCCCACGCGGCGAGTTCGCGCGCGATGCGCGCCCAGCGTTCCTCGCCACCGAAATGATCCTTCAGACGATCGAGCTGGCGCTCGGCCTCGAACATCTGCGCCGCCTCGCCGATGAGCGGCAGCAGCCGCTCGGCGGCGAGGTCGTAGACGAGCTGCACCTGCGCCGGTGTGAAGCCCGCCGCGTGCAGCCGTCGGTTCACGTCCGGATCCGGCGTGAGCAGCGGATGGCGCGGCTCGATCACGTAGGCATCGGGGCTCTCGGGCACGCCGAGGGCGCGCAGCAGCCGCAGGCGCGCCTCCTCGTCCGCCTCGTCCGCGGGCAGCGGCACCATGCGCGAAAGCCGCCTCTCGAGCTCGAGATAGGACTTGAGCAGCGCCTCGACGCGGATCTGGCCCGCCTCCTCGTCCCAGAACTTCTCCGGCACCTCGGGCGGGCGGCGGCTCGGCTTCTGCGCGCCGTCCTTGCGGTCGGGCCTCGCGCCGGCGTCCTCGAGCGTGATCTCGATCAGGTTGTCAGCCATCGCTCTGTCCTCGTCAGGCGGCCGGGTCGAGGCCGCGGGGCTGGGCGTCGGGTTCGGCCGGCGCGACCGCGCGGGCTGCGCGTTCCTCGGCCGCGCTGACGACGAGATCCGGCGGCACGCCGAACAGGCCCGCGAGCCAGCGTGCGGCGGCGGCCGGATCGGCGGTGTGCGC
>NZ_VIKA01000075.1 GCF_006704265.1 Elioraea sp. Yellowstone
GGCCTCGGCCGAGCCGCCGGCGCTGATCGGCGCCGCCCGCCACGTGGTGGTCGAGGACGGCGACCGCATCCTCGGCGCCGCCGCGGCGGAGCGCGCCCTGCTCCACCTCCTGAACCTGGTCGCCGAGGGGGGCGGGACGGTGCTGCTGACCGGGCGGCGCCCGCCCGCGCGCTGGCCGGTGACGCTTGCCGATCTGCGCTCGCGGCTGGCCGCCGGGGCTGCGGTCGCGATCGCCGCGCCGGACGAGGCGCTGCTCGCCGCCGTGCTTGCCAAGGCGCTCGCCGACCGCCAGCTCGCCGTCGCGCCCGGAGTCGTGGCCTATCTCGTGCGCCGCCTGCCGCGCAGCTTCGCCGCCATCCAGGCGGCCGCCTGCTGGCTCGATCGGGCCTCGCTCGGCACCGGCCGGCGCATCGGCCGTGCGCTGGCCGCCGAACTCGTCGCGCTCCATGACAATCGCGGGTCGTGAGCCGGCACGGCCTCCCGCCGGGCACCCCGCCTCCTGTATGGTGGCCCCGCTTGGCAGGAGAAGCTCATGAACGAGCTCAGCGATGCCGTGCGCGACGCGGACGTCGGCGGGACCGCCGTGCGGACGATCGGGCCGGCCGATCCCGAACGCTTCATCAACCGCGAGCTCTCCTGGCTCGCCTTCAACACGCGCGTGCTGGAGGAGGCGGCCAATCCGCGCCACCCGCTGCTCGAGCGGGTGCGCTTCATCTCGATCTCGGCCACCAATCTTGACGAGTTCTACTCGGTGCGGGTCGCCGGGCTGATGGGGCAGGCGGCGGCGGGGCTGACCGTGACCAGCCAGGACGGGCTGACGCCGGTCCAGCAGCTCGCCGCGATCCATGCCAAGGCGCAGGAGCTGATGACGGAGCAGCGGCGCGTCTGGGACTCGCTGCGCGGCCCGCTGCGCGCGCAGGGGCTTGCCGTGATCGAGCCCGAGGAGCTGACCGGGCAGGACCACGCCTGGCTCGAGCAGTGGTTCATGGACCGGATCTTCCCGGTGCTGACGCCGCTCGCGATCGATCCGGCGCATCCCTTCCCGTTCATCCCCTCGATGGGCCTCGTGATGGTGCTGAAGCTGCACCGCGAGGAGGACGGCACGACGATGCGCGCGCTCCTGCCGATCCCCGCCCAGCTCGACCGCTTCGTGCGCCTGCCCGAGGGGCCGGGGATCCGCTTCCTGCTGCTCGAGGACGCGATCGGGCTCTTCCTCGCCCGCCTCTTCCCCGGCTTCGAGGTCGCCGGCAAGGGCTTCTTCCGCCTGATCCGCGACAGCGACGTGGAGTTCGAGGAGGAGGCGGAGGATCTGGTCCGCTCCTACGAGAGCGCGCTGAAGCGGCGCCGGCGCGGCAACGTGATCCGGCTCTCGGTGAACAAGGCGATGCCGCCCGACCTGCTCGACTTCGTCGCCGACGAGCTCGATGCCACGCGCGCGGAGATGTTCGTCATCGACGGCATCCTCGGCATCGGCGATCTGAAGCAGATCATCGTCGACGACCGTCCCGACCTGCTGTTCCCGCCCTTCACCGCGCGCTTCCCCGAACGCATCCGCGACTTCGGCGGCGACTGCTTCGCCGCGATCCGCCACAAGGACATCGTCGTCCACCACCCCTACGAGTCCTTCGACGTGGTGGTGCAGTTCCTGCGCCAGGCCGCGCGCGACCCGAACGTGGTGGCGATCAAGCAGACGCTCTACCGCACCAGCCGCGACAGCCCGATCGTGCGCGCGCTGATCGAGGCGGCGGAGAGCGGCAAGTCGGTCACCGCCATGGTGGAGCTGAAGGCGCGCTTCGACGAGGAGCAGAACATCCGCTGGGCGCGCGAGATGGAGGCCGCCGGCGTGCAGGTGGTCTACGGCTTCGTCGAGCTGAAGATCCACGCCAAGATCAGCCTGGTGGTCCGCCGCGAGGGCGGCGCCCTGCGCAGCTATGTCCATTACGGAACCGGAAACTATCACCCCTACACGGCGCGCGTCTACACCGACCTCTCCTTCTTCACCTGCGAGCCCAGGCTGACGCGCGATGCCGCGCGCCTGTTCAACTATATGACCGGCTACGCGCGGCCGGAGACGATGGATGCGATCTCCTTCGCGCCGATCACGCTGCGCCGCGACCTGCTCGCGCTGATCGAGGCCGAGGCGGAGCACGCGCGCGCCGGCCGGCCGGCGACGATCTGGCTGAAGGTGAACTCGCTCGTGGACGGCGAGCTGATCGACGCGCTCTACCGCGCCTCCGCCGCCGGTGTCGCGATCGAGATCATCTGCCGCGGCATCTGCTGCCTCCGTCCGGGCGTGCCGGGCCTCTCCGAGACCATCCGGGTGAAGTCGATCGTCGGGCGCTTCCTCGAGCACGGGCGGATCTTCTGCTTCGGCAACGGCCACCCCATGCCCTCGCGCGAGGCCAAGGTGTTCATCTCCTCGGCCGACTGGATGCCGCGCAACATGGACTGGCGTGTCGAGGTGATGGTGCCGATCTTCAACGAGACGGTGCACGCGCAGATCCTCGACCAGATCATGGTGGTGAACCTGCGCGACGAGGCGCAGTCCTGGCGGCTCGAGCCCGACGGCTCCTACCGCCGCGAGGCCGCGCGCGAGGGGGCGTTCTCGGCGCACGAGTACTTCATGACCAATCCCTCGCTCTCGGGGCGCGGCAGCGCGCTGCACGGCCCGGCGGGCGCGCAGGCGATCCTCGGCACGCGCGAACGCCAGGACCGGGTCGCGCACGACTGATGGCGGCGGGCACCTTCCCGGACGACCGCCCTGGCCTGCCGCGCCGGCTCGGCGTGATCGATCTCGGCTCCAACTCGGTGCGCCTCGTCGTCTTCGAGGGGCTCAGGCGCAATCCGCAGGTCGTCTTCAACGAGAAGTCGATCCTCGGCCTCGGTCGCGGGCTGCAGGCCACGGGCCGGCTGAACGAGGAGGCGATCGGCCACTCCGTCACCGTGCTCGAGCGCTACGTCGTGGTCGCCGCCGCGATGCGCGCCGACCCGCTCGAGGTCCTCGCCACCGCCGCGGTGCGCGACGCGGCGAACGGCGCGGCCTATGTCGAGATGCTGCGCCGGCGCTTCCCCGGCCTGCCGATCCGCGTGCTCGACGGCGACGAGGAGGCGCGGCACGCCGCCGAGGGGGTGCTGTGCGGCATCCCGGAGGCGGACGGGGTGCTCGGCGATCTGGGGGGCGGCAGCCTCGAACTCGCGCGCATCGCCGACGGCCTGCCGGCCGCGACGGCGACGCTCAGGCTCGGCGTGCTGCGGCTGGCCGAGCAGTCGGGCGGCGATGTCGTGCGCGCGCGCGCGCTCGCCGACGAGGCGCTGGCCGCGATCCCGTGGCTCGGCGAGGCCGCCGAGCGCGACCTCTACCTGGTGGGCGGGGCGTGGCGCGCGCTCGCGCGCATCCACATCGGCCAGACCGGCTATCCCCTGCGCGTCGTGCACCACTACACGCTCGCCCGCGAGGAGGCGCGCGACCTCACCGGCGTGATCATCAACCTCTCGCGCAAGACGCTCGAGCGCATCCCCGGCGTTTCGCGCAAGCGGCTCGACACGCTGCCCTTCGCCGCGGTGGTGCTGCGCCGGCTGCTGCGCCGGACCAGGGCCCGGCGCGTGGTGTTCAGCGCCAACGGGCTGCGCGAGGGCTGGTACGCGCGCCATCTGCCCGGGAGCGTGCGCGCCCAGGATCCGGTGATCGCCGCCGGCATGGATCTCTGCCGGCGCTTCAGCCGCAGCGACGACCTGCCGCCGGCGCTGATCGGCTGGACCGCGCCGCTCTTCCCCGACGAGACGCCCGCGCTCCGCCGGCTGCGCGAGGCGGCGTGCTGGGTCGCCGACATCGGCGCGCACGAGCATCCGGAGTACAAGGCCGAACAGGCCTTCCTGCGGCTGATGCGCCAGCCGGGCATCGGCCTCGACCATCATGCGCGCGCCTTCCTCGCCCTCGTCCTGGCGATGCGCCACGAGGCCGATCCGCACGCGGCCTGGCTGCAGCCCGCGCGCGCCCTGCTCGATGCCGGCTCGGCCAGGCGGGCCGAGACGCTGGGGGCGGCGCTCAGGCTCGCCTTCACGCTCTCGGGCGGCACGGCGGCGCTGCTCGGCCTCACCGCGCTCAGGCTCGAACGCGAGCGGCTGGTGCTCAGGCTGGCGCGCGGCGGCGGGGTGTTCGCCGGCGAGAGCGTCTGGCGCCGGCTCGCGCGTCTCGCCGAGGCGCTCGCGCGCGAACCGGCCACCGAGATCGCCCCCGAGGAGGTGGCCGCCGCCTGAGCCCCGCGCGCGACGCGCAGCGTGCGGTTTGTCACACGCATCCCATGCGCGTATTGTTCATGCTCCGAAACCGCAAGCGGTCGGCCGCAGCCGCAGGGCGGAGGATGACATGCCGGACGGACCAGCGATCATTCCGGGCGGGCTGGCGGAGGCGGGGACCGGCGACGCCTCGCTCAAGGCGCTCCGCCAGGTCGAGATCGAGCGTGCGCTGATCGACGTCGCGCTGCTGCGCACCTTCGTCTCCAGCCGCAACGACACCACGCTCGAGCGGGCCTTCGCGGAGTCGTCGTTCCCGGTGAAGCCGCCCGCGGAGACGCCGACCAAGGACGCGTTCCTGCGCCGCCTCGCCGAGCTCGAGGGGATCGGCGTCGAGGGCCTGATGCGCGACCCGGCGGGAGTGGCGTTCCTGTTCGGCGCGCGCGACACGCTGAACGCCGTCGCCGCCCCCGCCGACGCGTACACGATCGCCTTCACCGGCCTCTACTCCGGCGGGCTGCCCGAGGCGGGCACGCTGCGGGAGCGTCCCGACTTCGCCGAGATGCGCCTGCAGGCGCGGCTGAGCAAGGCCGCGATCGGCACGCTCGCGGCGGGCGGCGTGATCGCCGTCATGCTGGCGGTCTGGCTGTCGGTGCACGCGCTCGTGGGCAAGACGGTGCTCGACCAGGTCGGCCAGACCGCGGCGGCGCTCGCGGCGATCGACAAGGAGATCGCCGCCGCCGATACCGAGGCGCTCGCGCGCCTCGACCCCAAGCCGGGACCCTGGATGGCGATCGTGCCGCGGCTGTGCGACCGGATGTCGATCCTGCCGAACCTCGCCAATCCCGAGCCGCCGCTCTACGGCTACGAGGGGCCGGAGCACTGGCTGCTCTGCGACCGACGGCGCGAGGCGAAGTTCCGCAACGACGTCGCCAGGTCCGAGCTCGCCACCTGGATCGACACCACGCTCAGCCCGCCGATGAGCTGGCTGCCGGGGCTGTCGGTGCGCAACGTCGAGATGCACACGAGCTACACGAGCGAACAGGTGGGCCGCGCGCTCCTCAGCTCGCTCGGCGTCTACTACCTGCCGGTGCTGTTCGGCCTGCTCGGCGGCGCGGTCTATGCGGTGCGGCGGCTGAACCAGAAGATCGTCTCGAGCGAGCTCCATCCGCGCGACTGGCGGCACGCCCTGTTCCGCATCTTCATGGCGTTCCTGCTGGGCGGCTGCATCGGCCTGTTCTTCAGCCCGGAGGGCACGAAGTTCGACGGTCCGAACGGCGAGATCACGCTCTCGATCGCGGCACTCTCGTTCCTCGCCGGCTACTCGGTCGAGGTGGTGTTCCGCTTCTTCGACATGGTGATCACCCAGGCGCTGCGGGTCGTGCACGCGGTCGCCCCGGCCGCGACCGCGGGCCGGGCGACCTGACCGCCGGCCGCGGCGGCAACCCTGCCCCCACGCCGGCGCCGTAGCCAGGCGGCAGGCGCTGTGGCCCGATGCGCGGCATGTCGCGCATCCCGCACGGTCGGCCGGACGACATCGACGGGCGTCGCGCCTGGCTCCGACTCGCCGTGTGCATGGTGCTCGCCACGCTCGGCAGCGTCGGCATGTGGTCGATCGTGGTCGTCATGCCGGCGGTGCAGGCCGAGTTCGGCGTCGGCCGGGGCGAGGCCTCGGCTCCCTACACGCTCACCATGCTGGGTTTCGCCGCCGGCAACGTGCTGCTCGGGCGGATCACGGACCGCACTGGCGTGATCCCGCCGCTGCTCGGCGGCATCGCCTGTCTCGGCCTCGGCTACGGATGCGCCGCCGCGGTCGGCGCCGTCACCCCCTTCGCGATCCTGCAGGGCGTGATCGGCTTCGGCGCGGCCGCGACCTTCTCGCCGCTGATCGCCGACCTCTCGCACTGGTTCCGCCGCCGCCGCGGCATCGCGGTCGCCGCCGCCGCGACCGGCAACTACGTCGCCGGCGCGGTCTGGCCGCTGGCGATGCAGCTCACGCTCCCGGCCCATGGCTGGCGCGTCACCTATCTCGTCATCGCCGCCGTCTGCGTGCTGCTGATGGCGCCGCTCGCGGCGCTGCTGCGCGCGCGTCCGCCGCCCCATCCCGGCGGCGCCGAGGCGGCGGCGCAGGCACGCCGGCTGAGCGCCGCGGGGCTGACGCCGCGGTCGCTGCAGGTCCTGCTCGCGATCGCGGGGCTCGGCTGCTGTGTCGCGATGTCGATGCCGCAGGTGCACATCGTCGCCTACTGCGTCGATCTCGGCTTCGGCGTGGCGCGCGGTTCGGAGATGCTCGCGCTGATGCTGGCGGGGGGCGTGGTCAGCCGTCTCGCCTCGGGCGCGCTCGCGGACCGGTTCGGAGCCGTGCGCGTGCTGCTGGCGGGCTCGGTGCTGCAGGCGCTGTCGCTCGCCGCCTACATCCCGTTCGACGGGCTCGCCTCGCTCTATCTCGTCTCGGCCGTGTTCGGCCTCTCGCAGGGCGGCATCGTGCCGTCCTACGCGCTGATCGTGCGCGAGTACCTGCCGGCTGGCGAGGCGGGGCGGCGCGTCGGCATCGTCATGACCATGACGATCATCGGGATGGCGGTCGGCGGCTGGCTGTCGGGGGCGATCTACGACCTCACCGGCTCCTACCGCGCGGCGTTCCTGAACGGGATCGCGTGGAACGTGCTGAACATCCTGATCGTGCTGTTCATCCTGTTCTCGGTCGCGCGCGGGCGGCCCGAACCCGCCGTCCGGGCGGCGTGACGCGCCCGAGCGGTTTCCAGACGGGTGGAAACCGCTCGGGCCGGTGGATGGGAGCATCTTCACGCATCCGGCTGAGCCCAGCCGCGTGCGACCTGCCCTACCAGGCGTTCACGCGCGGCCAGACCGCGACCACCTCGTCGGCCGCGCCGTCCACCACGTGGTAGCGGTCGTAGGCCGCGGCCGTCAGGCAGGCGTGGTTCGGCAGCACGCGCACCTTCGCGCCCACGGGCAGCGCCTCGAAGGGCAGCGGCCGGTCGCATTCCACCACGCCGTGCTCCTGGTAGGCGCGCGTGACGATCGCCTCGCCGAACGACGCCCGCCCGGCCAGGTCGACCAACAGGCCGAAGCCGTAGTCCTTCGCCATCCCCTGCGTGCCGCGGTCCTTCGAGAGCGCGAGCGCGCCCGCATCGATCAGGAGGCGGTTCTGCGCCGGCCTGCGCCCGATCACGCTCGCCAGAACCGAGATCGCGACATCCTCCATCTTCTGCGTGTGCAGCTCCACCTGCATCAGGTCGCCGAACATGTAGACGCCCGCGCGCACCTCGGTGACCCCCTCGAGCGAGGCGGCGTGCAGCGCGGTCGGCGAGGAGCCCATCGAGACGATGCCCACCTGGTGCCCCGCCGCGCGCAGCCGTTCCGCCGCGCGCACGATGCCGGCGCGCTCCGCCTCGGCGATGGCGCGGATCTCCGCCACGCTGCGCCCCGCATAGGAGTGGCCGGCATGGGTGAGCACGCCCGCGAAGCGCGGCCCGAGCGCGGCGGCGATCGCCGGCAGGGCGTCGTCATCCGCGGCAACACCGCCGCGGCTCTCGCCCACGTCGACCTCGGCGAGCGCGCGGATCCGCCCCGGATGGGCGGCGACCGCGCGCGCGGTCTCGACATCGTCGGTGATCACCTTGACATCCGCGCCCCTGGCGTTCAGCGCCGCCACCGCATCGAGCTTGGCGGGCACGATGCCGACCGCGTAGATCTGGTCGCGGAACCCCGCCTCGGCGAAGTGCCGCGCCTCGGCGAGCGTGCTGACCGTGATCGGGCCGAAGGCGGGGGCGGCGAGCATCGCCACGTCGATGCTCTTCGCGGTCTTCAGGTGCGGGCGCAGCGTCACACCGTGGCGGCCGACCGCCTCGGCCATCATGCGCAGGTTGCGCCCGAGCGCCGCCCGGTCGAGCAGCAGCGCGGGCGTGGGCAGGTCGGCGAGGCGCATCACCGCTTCCTGATCTCGTGGGCGAGGAACCGGCCGTCGTTGAAGGGCTCGACGATCAGCCCCTGACGCGCGGCGTACACGTAGGAGGGGTAGTAGACGAAGATGATGATCGTCTCCTCCTCAAGCGCGATGCGCGCCGCCTCTGCGAACAGCGCGTTGCGCTTCGCATCGTCCATGGTCGCCAGCGCCTCGCGCACCAGCGCATCGGCGCGCGGCGAGGCGTGGCGCGTGCGGTTCGCGCTGCCGAGGCCGCCGGCGCGGTCGTAGGAGTGCACGAGCGCCCGGTACATGGTCGAGACGTCCGAGGCGCCGTACTGTGCGGCCATCACCGAGAAGGTCTGGCGGCTCGCCTGGGCGAAGAAGGTGGCGTTGGGCTGCAGCGCCACCTCGGTCTGCACCCCGATCCGGGTCCAGAACTGCGCGATCGCCTGCGCCACCTTGTCGTCATTCGGGTAGCGGTCGTTGGTGGCGTGCAGGGTGACGCGGAACCCGTCCGCGAGCCCGGCCTCGGCGAGCAGGCGCCGCGCGCGGTCGGGGTCGTAGGGCGTGGGCTTCAGGTCCGGGTTCGTCCCCGGCGTGCCCTCCGGCAGCAGGTTCGCCGCCGGCGTGGCCGCCCCCTCGAGCACGCGCTCGATGATCGCGGTGCGGTCGATCGCGTGGCTCAGCGCCTTGCGCACGCGCACGTCCTTCAGCGGATTCGGCGTCAGCGGGTTGCCCGCGCGATCGCGCACGAAGGGGCTCTCGTCGCGATCCATGTCCATCGCCACGTACATCACGCGGCTGCCCGGGATCTGCGTCAGCGTGATCCGGCGGTCGGTGCGCAGCCGCGGCAGGTCGGCGAGCGAGACCTCGTCGATCGCGGCCACCGCGCCGGAGAGCAGGGCCGCCGTGCGCGCGGCGTCGTTCGAGACCGTGCGGATCGTCACGCGCGACCACGGGCTCCGCTCGCCCCACCAGTTGGGGTTCGCGCGCAGCTCCAGCACCTCGCCGGGCCGGTACGTCTCGAGCACCCAGGGGCCGGAGAAGACGGCGGCGCGGCCGGCGTTGAAGTCGTCGGTCTTCACGCCCTCGCCGAGCGACCTCGACACGATGAAGATGCGTGCCATGTCGATCGGGATGAAGGGGTAGGGGGTGCGCGTGCGGATGCGCAGCCGGCGCGGATCGGCCACCTCCACCGCCTCGATCGCGCGGGTGAAGATGACGTAGCTGCCGGGGCTGCCCTCGATGCGCGGGACGCGCCGGAGGCTGAAGGCGACATCCTCGGCGGTGATCGGCGTGCCGTCGGAGAACTTCGCCTCCGGGCGCAGCGTGAACTCCCAGGTCTGGTCATCGACCGCGCGCCAGGACTGCGCGATGCCGGGGCGGAGCTCCTTGGTCGGGCTCTCGCGGATCAGGCGGAAATAGAGGTGCTCGAGCGTGTTGTCGGTCTCGCCGGCGAAGCGGAAATGCGGGTCGAGCGACGAGGGGCCGAGCTTGATCCCCATGGTGAGCGGCTCGGCCAGCGCCGGCGCGGCCAGCCCGGCCGCGAGTGCCGCCGCCAGAATGCCCTTCCTCAGCGGAATGTCCCTTCTCATCCGTGCCTCCCTCGACGCCTCTGCCGATGGTCCAACGAACCGCTCAGCGCCGCAACTGCCGCGGCGACCAGGTGACGCCCTCGTCGAGCGGGATCACCGGACGGGGCAGGCGCTGCCACTCGAAGCGGCTGAGGACCGGGCTCGTCAGGCCGGGTGCGTCGACCTCGACGATGCGGTCGTTGGTGAAGAACTCGTCGAAGCCGCCGCGGAAATGCCCGCGCGACTTCACCACCACCGACCGGGCCCGGCCGATCTCGAGCCCGAGCATCTCGAAGAAGGCCGGATCGGCGCATTGCGTGCGGAACGAGACCACCACCACCGTGATGCCCCCGAGATCGAGCGCCGCCGAGGGGCCGAGCCGCATGTCGCGCCCGGCGAAGATGCCGCGCCGTCCGGTGACCCGCCCGTCCGCGAGCGCGCGCACCGTGGCGGGGGCGGAGAACGGCTTGGAGAAGGCGTTGGTCTCGGCGGTGTTGAAGCGCGCCTCGATCGCGGCGCCGCTTCCGGCCGCGTGCGCGGCGGCGGCGAGCGGCGGATCGTAGACGATGCCGACGAGGCAGTCCCGCACGCCCGCGCGGTGGAACGCCTCGAGGATGTACATGGTGTTGCCGCGCCCGCCGCCGCCGGGATTGTCGGCGACGTCGGCGAAGCAGAGCGCGGGCAGCCCCGGATCCTCGCCGGCGGCCTTCGCCTTCGCGGTCGCCTCGGCGAGCGGCGTGAGCCTGGCCCTGAACCGCCTGCGGTTCGACCAGCCGAGGGCGGCGATCTCCTCCGCCAGCGCCTCGGCCGCGGCCTCGTCGCCCCGGCGCGCGGTCACCACCACGGCGAGCCCGTTCTTCGGCGTGTCGCTGTAGGCGAAGCCGCCCATCACCGAGACGTTCAGGATCCGCCCGACATACTCCGGGTCGGCGATGCGCCGCTGGCCGAGATCGATCATCTCGCCATAGGGGCGGTCGGTCGCATCGGGTCCGGTCAGCATGGTGACGGTCGGCGGGATGATCGGCAGGCGGATCAGGCTGCGCGTCGTCTTCGTGCCGCGCAGGAGCGCGCGCACGTGCCCCGCCGCCTCCTCGCCGCGCTGGCGCATGTCCAGGTGCGGGTTGGTGCGGTAGCCGACGAACACGTCGACATTGTCCACCATCGCCTCGGAGATGTTGGCGTGCAGGTCGAAGGTGGCGACCACAGGCACGTCCGGCCCGACCACCTCGCGCACCATCGCCAGGATGTCGCCGTCGGGGTCGGTGCGCGCGGTGGAGAGCCCCGCGCCATGCATGCAGGCATAGACGGCGTTCAGCGGCTTCGCCCGCTCGAGCCCCCTGCGCCAGATGCGCATCATCTCGGCGAAGTCCGCCTCCTCCACCGGCCCGTTCGGCTCGGCCATGGCGAGCAGGATCGGCACCGGCTGCCACGGCCCGGTCGCGTCCATCGCCGCGACGAAGCCCGGCACCTCGCCGAGCGCGATCGGCGCGGCGGAGCGCGCATCGGCGATGATCGCGTCGCGCTCGAGCCAGACCGCGGCCTCGAAGTCCGCGCGCGTGGCCGGGGGGGCGAAGGCGTTGCACTCGATCGAGAAGCCGAGGATGGCGATGCGCGGCGGCGGGAGCGGGGGCATCAGAGCGTCATTCCCATCAGTTCGGCGATCCGCGGCGTCGCCTTGAGCCCGGTGCCGGTGAGCACCAGCACGGTGGTCTCCTCCGCGCCGATCGTGCCGGAGGCGTGCAGCCTGGCGAGCGCGGCGGCGGCGGAGGCGCAGGTCGGCTCGACATAGATGCCGATGCGCGCGAGCGCGAAGAGCGCCGCCTCGATCTCGGCTTCCGTCACCGCGACCGCCCCGCCTTCCGAGGCGCGCAGCGCGCCCAGCACCTCGCGCAGGCGGATCGGCTGCGCGATCGCCGTGCCCTCGGCGATGGTGGGTCCGATCTCGCAGGGCACGGGCTCGTCCCGGCCGGCGAGGAACGCGGCGACGATCGGCGCGACATTGGCCGGCTGCACCGCGAACAGGCGGGGGAGGCGCGCGATCGCGCCGGCGCGCAGCAATTCGCCGAAGCCGATCTCGCAGCCGAGCACGTTCGAGCCCGCCCCGCACGGGATGATGACGTTGTCGGGTGCGCGGAAGCCGAGATCCTCCCACAGCTCGTAGGCGAGCGTCTTGGTGCCGTGCAGGAAGAAGGGATGCCAGTTGTGCGAGGCGTAGAAGACGCGCTCGGCCTGGCGCAGCGCCGCCTCGGCGCAGTCCTGGCGGCTGCCGGGCACGCGCTCGATCTCCGCGCCGTGCGCCCTCATCTGCACGATCTTGGCGGGCGAGGTCGCGGCGGGGACGAGGATCTTCGCCCGCATTCCGCCGGCCGCGGCATAGGCCGCGATCGCCGCGCCGCCGTTGCCGGAGCTGTCCTCCAGCACGGCGGTGACGCCCTGCGCCCGCAGCCCCGAGAGCATCACCGAGGCGCCGCGGTCCTTGAAGCTGCCGGTGGGGGCGAACCATTCGAGCTTGAGGAGCGCGCGCACGCCGTCGAGGCGGCGCTCGATCAGGGGCGTGCAGCCCTCGCCCATCGTGATCGGCACGACCTCGGGCCCGAAGGGGAGGGCGCGGCGGTAGCGCCAGAGGCTGCGCGTGTCGCGGTCGATCTCCGTGCGGGCGATGCCGGGCAGGGGCGTGAGCAGCAGCGGGTTGCCGTCGTCCGAACGCCAGCGCGGGGTGGCGAGCGGAAAGGTCCGGCCGGTGCGGGGGTCGAGATAGGCGGGGGTCATGCGGCGCGCAGGGTTGCCGAAGCGGGTCCGCCCTGCAAGGCTGGCGGCGACACGGGAGCACCCTTGCGATGACCGACGATTCCGGCGAGCGCACGCTTCGCCTCGCGCGCGACCTGGTCGCGATCGACAGCCGCAGCGCGGTGTCCAACATCCCGATCGCGGAGCGGATCGAGGCCGAGCTTGCGGGCTTCGAGGTGGAGCGGCTCGACTGGACCGACCCGAACGGGGTGCCCAAGCGCGCGCTGGTCGCGCATCGCGGGCCGGCGCGCGGCGGGGCCGCGTTCAGCGCGCACATGGACACGGTGCCCGAGACCGGCTGGACCACCGATCCGTGGCAACCCCGCATTGCCGACGGCAAGCTCTACGGGCTTGGCGCCAACGACATGAAGGGCCCGCTCGCGGCGAGCCTGGTCGCGGCGCGGATGGCCCCGCCCGACCTGCCGCTCAGCCTTCTCTACACCTTCGACGAGGAGACGACGAAGGCGGGCGCGCGGCTGATCGCGGAGAGGAGCGCGCTGATGCGGCGCTGCGCGCCCAAGGGGATCGTCGTGGTCGAGCCCTCGGCGATGCAATGCGTGCGCGGTCATCGCGTGCACGTGCAGTTCACCGCGACCGCGACCGGCGTGCAGGCGCATTCCTCGACCGGCAAGGGGAGGAACGCGAATCTCGACCTGATCCCGTTCCTCAACGCGCTCCTGCCGATCCACCGCCGCCTGCGCGAGGATCCCGCGTGGCAGGATCCGGCCTATGATCCGCCGTTCAGCGACTTCAACATCGTCATCGACAACCACGGCACGGCGGCGAACGTGACGGTCGCGCGCGCCACCGCCCACATCAAGTTCCGCTACAGCCGCAATGTCGATCCCGCGCCCGTGATCGCCGCGGTGCGGGAGGCGGCGGCGCGGTTCGGGGTGGCGCTCGAGGAGCGCCACGAGGGCGCGCCGCCGCAGCTGCCGGAGGATCATCCGCTGGTCGCGCTTGCGGTGGCCGAGACCGGCAGGCCTGCCAGGACCGCGCCCTACGGCACGGACGCCTCGGAGCTGCAGGCGATCGCGCCCTGCATCGTGCTGGGCCCGGGCGCGGTGGACACGGCGCATACGCCGGACGAGCACATCGCGGTGGCGGATCTGGCCGCCGCCCCGCCCGTGCTGCTGCGGATCGCGGCCCGGATCGCCGCCCTGCCCTAGCACAGATCTGTCGCGCGTCGCGGCGGTGGACCTGTCGGTTCCGCCTGGCCGGGGGAGCCGTCACGGCGCCGCGGTCCGACCGTCCCGCCGGATCGGATCGCCCTCATGGTCGCGCTCGCGCGGATGATGGCGGGGGGCTCTCACGCAGGCCGATCAGCGGCGCGCACATCGCGCTTGCGACGGCGGCGGCCGCATCTCGGCTATGGCCACCGGGGACGCAGGCAATTCGAACCATCCGACAGTTCGTCGGCCGAGATGGTCAGGGGGACACGCGAAGACACGCCGAAAACCCCTCGACACCCTGCCCCTCCACCCCCTAACCCCCACCCCATGCCCAAACCCGCCTCCCGCCATGTCTGCCAGTCCTGCGGCGCGGTCGCGCCCAGATGGGCGGGCCAGTGCGCCGCCTGCGGGGCCTGGAACACCATCGTCGAGGAACCGGCCGACTCCCGCCCCGGCCCCGCCGGCAAGGGCGGCCCGGCCGCCGGCGGCCGTCCCGTCGCCGTCGTCGGGCTGAGGGGCGAGACCGCGGCACCCCCGCGCGCCGCCACCGGCATCGCCGAGCTCGACCGGGTGCTCGGCGGCGGGCTCGTGCCCGCCTCGGCCGTGCTGGTCGGCGGCGATCCGGGGATCGGCAAATCGACGCTCCTGCTCCAGGCCGCGGCCGCGCTCGCCCGCGCCGGCAGGCGCGTGCTCTACATCTCGGGCGAGGAGGCGGTGGAGCAGGTGCGGCTCCGCGCCGCCCGCCTCGGCCTCGCCGACGCCCCGCTCGGCCTCGCCGCCGCGACCTCCTTGCGCGACATCGCCGCCACGCTGGAGGCCGAGCGCGACGCCACGCTCGCGGTGATCGATTCGATCCAGACGCTCTGGCTCGACAGCCTCGACTCCGCCCCCGGCACGGTGGCGCAGGTGCGCGCCTGCGCTTCCGAGCTGATCCGCCTCGCCAAGACGCGCGGCTTCGCGCTGATCCTGGTCGGCCATGTCACCAAGGAGGGCGCGATCGCGGGGCCGCGCGTGCTCGAGCACATGGTCGATGCCGTGCTCTACTTCGAGGGCGATCGCGGCCACGCCTTCCGCATCCTGCGCGGGGTGAAGAACCGCTTCGGCGCGACCGACGAGATCGGCGTGTTCGAGATGACCGGGCAGGGCTTGGTCGAGGTCGCCAACCCGTCGGCGCTGTTCCTGGCCGAACGGCGCGGCAACGTCGCGGGCTCGGCGGTGTTCGCCGGCGTCGAGGGCACGCGGCCGGTGCTGGTCGAGATCCAGGCCCTGGTGGCGAGGGCCGAGGGTGGCTCGCCCCGCCGCGCGGTGATCGGCTGGGACGGGGCGCGGCTGGCACTCCTGCTCGCGGTGCTGGAATCGCGCTGCGGACTCGGGCTGCACCAGCACGACGTCTACCTGAACGTCGCGGGGGGCCTGCGCGTGACCGAACCGGCGGCCGATCTCGCGGTCGCCGCCGCGCTCGTCTCCGCGCTCGCCGACCAGCCGACCGATGCCGGGATGGTGTTCTTCGGCGAGATCGGGCTCTCGGGCGAGGTGCGCATGGTCGCGCAGGCCGAGGCGCGGCTGAAGGAGGCGGCCAAGCTCGGCTTCACCGCGGCCTGTTGCCCCAAGCGCGTGGCCGCGCGCGGCCGCCCGCTCGCCGCGCCCGAGGGGGTCGCGCTGTGGGAGATCGGCCACCTCGCCGATCTGGTCGCGCGGCTCGCCGCTCACAGGCAGGGGAGGCGTGCGTCGCCGCGTCTGGCCCCGGGGGCGGGTTCCGGCTAGGGAGGGAGCCCCGCTCCCGCCACAGCCGCGCGCATGCCCTGGCTCGACATCGCCGTCCTCGCCGTTCTCGCCGTCTCGGGCCTGCTTGCGCTCGTGCGTGGCTTCGTGCGCGAGGTGCTCTCGATCGCCGCGTGGGTCGGGGCGGCGGCGGCCGGCATCTTCGGCTACCCGCATCTCGCGCCGCATCTCGAAGGCCTGTTCGGCGTGGTCGAGAAGGGGCCGATCGCCAACATCGCCGCGGGCGGCGCGATCGCGCTGGCGGCCCTGATCGTCTTCTCCCTGCTCGCCGGGGTGATCGCGGACCGGGTGCAGGAGAGCGCGCTCGGCGCGGTCGACCGCACGCTCGGGCTCGTCTTCGGGCTCGTGCGGGGTGCCGTGCTGCTCTGCCTCGCCTATATTGCGGCGGCGTGGCTCCAGCCGCCGGAGCGCTGGCCTCCGTGGGCGTCCGAGGCGCGCACGCGCCCGGCGCTGGAGGCGGGCGGGGCCTGGATCGTGCGCCAGCTGCCGCCGGGGCTCCTGCCGGCGCCGCCACGCAC
>NZ_VIKA01000076.1 GCF_006704265.1 Elioraea sp. Yellowstone
CGGCAGGCGCGCGCCGCGCTCGCCGCGGCCGCCGCGCTCGCCGCGCTCATCGCGGCCGCCGCGGGCGACGATCGCCGACGGCCCCTCGTCCAGCGCCTCGACGCGCACGGTGAGGAAGCGCAGGACGTCCTCGTTGAGCCGGAGCTGCCGCTCCATCTCCGCCACCGCCGGATGCGGCGCGTCGATGTTCATCAGCAGATAGTGGCCCTTGCGGTTCTTCTTGATCCGGTAGGCGAGGTTGCGCAGGCCCCAGTATTCCTTCTTGCCGACGCTGCCGCCGCCCTCCGCGACCACCGCGGCCATCTGGTCGGCCAGCGTCTCGACCTGCTGGGGCGTGATGTCGCTGCGCGCGATCAGCACGCATTCGTAGAATGGCATGAGCGTCCCTCCGGCTTGTCTCAGTCCCGGCGCCCGGGCCGATCCCGGAGGCGCAATCGGACATAGCCGGCCGCGTGCCACGCAGCCGGCAGGGAACCGGCGGGTTATACGCGTCCGCGCGGCCGACGCAAGGACGGACGCGGATTTCTTGACAGCCCCGCCCCGCCCGCATACCACCGCCCGCCTTTGTCGCGTCTGCATCGGAACCCCATCATGCCCGTGCGCGCCTTCGTCTTTCCCGGCCAGGGCAGCCAGGCGGTCGGCATGGGCCGCGAGCTCGCCGCTGCCTTCCCCCCCGCCCGCGAGGTGTTCGAGGAGGTCGACGAGGCGCTGAAGCAGGCGCTCTCGCGCCTGATGTTCGAGGGCCCGGCCGAGGAGCTGACGCTCACCGCCAACGCGCAGCCGGCCCTGATGGCGATGAGCCTTGCGGTGGTGCGCGTGCTCGAGCGCGAGGGCGGACTGCCGCTGGACCGGACGGCCGTGCTGGTGGCGGGGCATTCGCTCGGCGAGTACTCGGCGCTCGCCGCCGCCGGCGCCTTCGACATCGCCGCCGCGGCGAAGCTCCTGCGGCTGCGCGGCGAGGCGATGCAGCGGGCGGTGCCGCCGGGTGCGGGCGCGATGGCCGCGCTGCTCGGCGTCGAGCCCGACCAGGCGGCGGCGATCTGCGCAGAGGCCGCGGACGGCGAGGTGGTCGAGGTCGCCAACGACAACGGCGGCGGCCAGGTGGTGATCAGCGGCGCCGCCGCCGCCGTGGAACGGGCGATCGCGCGCGCCAGGGCCAGGGGCGTGAAGCGGGCGCTGCCGCTGCCGGTCTCGGCACCGTTCCACTGCGCCCTGATGGCGCCGGCGGCGGACGCGATGGCCGAGGCCCTGGCGGCGAACCCGCCGCGCGCGCCGGCGGTGCCGGTGGTGGCGAACGTCACCGCGCGCCCCGTGCGCGATCCGGTCGAGATCCGCGACCTCCTGGTGCGGCAGGTCACGGCCACGGTGCGCTGGCGCGAGAGTGTCGCGGCCATGAGGGCGGAGGGCGTCGACACGGTGGTCGAGCTCGGCGCCGGCAAGGTGCTGGCGGGTCTGGTCAAGCGCATCGATCCCGAGATCGCGGCGAGTTCGGTCGGCACGCCGGCGGAGATCGAGGCGTTCCTCAAGACGGTGTGACGGTTCTGCCCTCACCCCGACCTCATCCTGCGCCGCGGGAGAGGGAACCCGGCGGCGACGCAAGGTTCCCTCCCCCCGGCAGGGGGGCAGGGTGAGGGGGCAGCGAAGGGAGCCCCCATGTTCCGACTCGACGGCAAGCAGGCCCTGATCACCGGCGCATCGGGGGGCATCGGCGGCGCGATCGCGCGCGCGCTGCACGCCCGGGGTGCGATCGTCGGCCTCTCGGGGACGCGCCGCGAGGCGCTCGAGGCGCTCGCCGGCGCGCTCGGCGAACGCGCGCACGTGCTGCCCGCGGACCTTGCCGATCCGGCCGCGCCGGACGCGCTGGTCGCCGCCGCCGAGGCGGCGATGGGCGGGCTTGCGATCCTGGTGAACAACGCCGGGCTGACACGCGACGGGCTGGCGCTGCGCATGAGGGACGAGGACTGGGACACGGTGCTGGCGGTCGATCTCTCCGCCGCCTTCCGGCTCAGCCGCGCAGCACTCAAGGGCATGCTGCGCCGCCGGGCGGGGCGGATCATCTCGATCGGCTCGATCGTCGGCGCCACCGGCAATCCGGGACAGGCCAACTACGCCGCCGCCAAGGCGGGGCTGGTGGGCATGAGCAAGGCGCTCGCGCAGGAGGTGGCGGCGCGGGGGATCACGGTGAACGTGATCGCGCCCGGCTTCATCGCCACCCCGATGACCGATGCGCTGACCGAGGAACAGAGGAAGGCCCTCGCCGGGCGGATCCCGCTGGGGCGGCTCGGCCGGCCCGAGGACATCGCCGCCGCCGCGGTCTATCTCGCCTCCGACGAGGCCGGCTGGGTCACCGGCGCGGTGCTGCACGTGAACGGCGGCATGGCGATGATCTGACCTCCGCCGGGCGCGCGGCGCGGCGCTGGCCAAGGTTGCGGAACGATGGTATGCGCCGGCGGTTTCCGGGCGGGAGGCGGGATTCGTCATCCTTGGGGCGATGCCGCGCCCCGTCCGGACCGGCACGCCGGTTCCCCCGGATGATCCCAAGGAGCGAGACACCCCCATGACGGACACGGCCGAGATCACGAAGCAGGTGAAGGAAATCGTCGTCGAGCATCTCGGCGTCGAGGAGGCGAAGGTCACCGAGACCGCCTCGTTCATCGACGACCTGGGCGCCGACAGCCTCGACACGGTCGAGCTCGTGATGGCGTTCGAGGAGAAGTTCGGCATCGAGATCCCCGACGACGCGGCCGAGAAGATCACGACCGTGAAGGACGCGATCGACTACATCGTCAAGCAGAAGGCGGCCTGAGGGCCGCCTCCGCCCCGCCGTTCCACGTCCAGGTTCAGGAGGCCCGGGATGCGTCGTGTCGTCGTCACCGGCATGGGGGTCGTCACCCCTCTCGGCATCGGCGTCGAGCACGTCTGGAAGCGGCTGCTCGCGGGCGAATCCGGGATCGGCGCGATCCAGTCCTTCGACGTCTCCGACCTGCCGGCCAAGATCGCCGGCCAAGTCCCGCAGGGCTCGAAGGCTGACGGCAAGCTCGACCTGAACGAGTGGGTGCCGCCCAAGGACCAGCGCAAGATGGACCGCTTCATCCAGCTCGCGCTGGTCGCGGCGGCCGAGGCGGTCGAGGACGCGGGCTGGCTGCCCGAGGACGAGGAGGGGCGCTGCGCCACCGGCGTGATGATCGGTTCGGGGATCGGCGGGCTGCAGACGATCTTCGAGGCCTCCCAGCAGGTGGTCGAGGGCAAGGCGCGACGGCTCTCGCCGTTCTTCATCCCCTCGGCGCTGATCAACCTCGCCTCCGGCCATGTCTCCATCAAGTACGGCTTCAAGGGCCCGAACCACGCGGTGGTGACCGCCTGCGCCACCGGCGTGCACGCGCTCGGCGACGCCGCCCGGCTGATCGCCTATGGCGATGCCGACGTGATGGTCGCGGGCGGCTCGGAGGCCGCCGTGTGCACGCTCGGCATTGCCGGGTTCTGCGCCTCCCGCGCGCTGTCCACGGGGTTCAACGACACCCCCACGAAGGCCTCGCGGCCCTGGGACAAGGACCGCGACGGCTTCGTCATGGGGGAGGGCGCGGGCGTGCTGGTGCTCGAGGAGTACGAGCACGCGAAGAGGCGGGGCGCCAGGATCTATGCCGAGTTCGCGGGCTACGGCATGTCCGGCGACGCCTACCACATCACCGCCCCGGCCGAGGGCCACGAGGGGGCGTTCCGGGCGATGAAGGCGGCCCTGAGGAACGGCCGCGTCAACCCCGAGGAGATCGGCTACATCAACGCCCACGGCACCTCGACGCCGCTCGGCGACGATCTCGAGCTGCAGGCGGTCGAGCGGCTGTTCGGCGATGCCGCACGCGGGGTGGCGATGAGTTCGACCAAGTCGGCGATCGGACACCTGCTGGGTGCGGCCGGCGCGGTCGAGGCGGTGTTCGCGATCCTCGCCGTGCGCGACAACGTCGCCCCGCCCACGCTCAATCTCGACGCGCCGAGCCAGGAAAGCGTGATCGACCGCGTGGCGCACAGCGCGCAGGAGCGGAGGATCGAGGTCGCGCTCTCCAACAGCTTCGGCTTCGGCGGCACCAACGCCTCGATCCTGTTCCGCAAAGTCCACTGAGATGGCCGATGCCCCGCCCGCGCGGCGGGGGCGGATCCTCCGCCTGCTCGCCGGGCTCCTGCTCACACTCGCGGCCCTGGCGGCGAGTGCCTATGGCGGCTTCCGCTGGGCCCTGGCCGAGTACGAGGCGCCGGGACCCCTCGGCGAGGAACGCGCGGTGGTGATCCCGCGCGGCGCCGCCACGGGGACGATCGCGCAGCGTCTCGAGGAGGCGGGCGTGATCGACAACGCGCGCGTCTTCCTCGCGGCCGCCTGGGTGACGTCCGAGGCCGGGCCGCTGCGCGCCGGCGAATACGCCTTCCCCGCGCGCGCCTCGCTGCGCACCGTGCTCGAGACGCTGCGATCCGGCCGCACCGTGCAACGGCGGCTGACCGTGCCGGAGGGGCTGACCGTGGCGCAGATCCTCGCGCTGCTCGAGCAGGCGGAGGGACTGACGGGCAGCGTCGCACCGCCGCCCGAGGGGTCGCTCCTGCCCGAGACCTGGTCCTACTCCTGGGGCGATACGCGCGAATCGCTGGTGCGCCGCATGCGCGAGGCGATGGACCAGGCGCTCGCCGAGGCCTGGGCGCAGCGCGCGGAGGACCTGCCCCTCGCCTCCCCGCGCGAGGCGCTGATCCTCGCCTCCATCATCGAGCGCGAGACCGGCGTGGCCGAGGAGCGCGGCAAGGTTGCCGGCGTGTTCGTCAACCGGCTGCGGCGCGGGATGCCCCTGCAATCGGACCCGACCGTGATCTACGCGGTGACGGACGGCGCAGGCGTGCTGGACCGGCCGCTCAGCCGCGCCGACCTCGTCACCGACCATCCGCACAACACCTACCGCAACCGCGGCCTGCCGCCGACGCCGATCGCCTCGCCCGGCCGCGCCTCCATCCTCGCCGCGGTGCGGCCCGCGGAGACCGACGCGCTCTATTTCGTCGCCGACGGGCGCGGCGGGCACGTGTTCTCGCGCACGCTCGAGGAGCACAACCGGGCGGTCGCGCGGCTGCGGGCGATCGAGCGCGAGCGCCGCGGCACGAACTGATGGCGGGCGCCCGGCGCGCTCCCGGTGCCCCCGTCCTGCCGGCGCGCCGCCTCGTCACTGGCGCATCGGCGCCGGGATCGCCATAGTCCATCCCAACGCGGGAGGCCCCGGATGTCCTACCGGCCCTATCAGCAGATCACCCGGCGCAGGAGCCGGCAGATCCGTGTCGGCAAGGTCGCGGTCGGCGGCGATGCCCCGATCTCCGTGCAGACCATGACGAACACGCCGACGACGGATGTGGCGGCGACGATCGACCAGATCCGCCGCTGCGAACTCGCGGGTGCGGACATCGTGCGCGTCTCGGTGCCGGACGAGGAGAGCACCGCGGCGCTCGCCAGGATCGTCCCCGAGGTCGGCGTGCCGATCGTCGCCGACATCCATTTCCACTACCGCCGCGCGATCGAGGCGGCCCGGGCGGGCGCCGCCTGCCTGCGCATCAACCCCGGCAACATCGGCTCCAGGGAGCGAGTGCGCGAGGTCGTGCAGGCCGCGCGCGACCACGGCTGCTCGATCCGCATCGGCGTGAACGCGGGCTCGCTCGAACGCCATCTGCTCGAGAAGTACGGCGAGCCGAACCCGGAGGCGATGGTCGAGAGCGCGCTCTGGCACGCGGCGCACCTGCAGGAGCTCGACTTCCACGAGTTCAAGATCAGCGTGAAGGCCTCCGACGTCTTCCTCGCCGTCGCGGCCTATCAGCAACTGGCCGAGGCGTGCGACCACCCGCTGCATGTCGGCATCACCGAGGCAGGCTCGCGGCGCACCGGCACGGTGAAGTCGGCGATCGGCATCGGCTCCCTGCTCTGGGCCGGGATCGGCGACACGATCCGCGTCTCGCTCTCCGACGAGCCGGAGGAGGAGGTGCGGGTTGGCTGGGAGATCCTGAAGGGGCTGCACCTGCGCCATCGCGGGGTGAAGATCATCTCCTGCCCCTCCTGTGCGCGGCAGGGCTTCGACGTGATCCGCACGGTCGAGGCGCTCGAGAAGCGGCTCGAGCACATCCAGGTGCCGATCACGCTCTCGATCATCGGCTGCGTGGTGAACGGCCCGGGCGAGGCGCTGCTGACGGATATCGGGCTGACCGGCGGCGGGGCCGGGCGGCACATGGTCTATCTCGCAGGGCGCACCGACCACACGGTCGAGGGGGGCGCGATGATCGACCACATCGTCGAGCTGGTGGAGCGCCGCGCCGAGGCGATCCGCGCCGCGGAGGCCGAGGCGACGGCGCGCGCAGCGCTGGCGGCGGAGTAGCCGGGGGACGGCGGGGGATGCGGGCGGCGGGGCGGATCCTGGCGGCAGCCCTGCTCGCCGCCTCGGCCGCAGGTGCCGCGGGTGCGCAGGCCGACGAAGCCGCGTCCGCGCGGCTGCTCTGGGAATGCCAGGCGATGGCGTCGGTGCTGATGAACGGCGTCACCGACGCCAAGGCGACGATGGACCGGCTGCGCGTCATGGACGCCGAAGCCAGGACGCGCGAGCGCGTCGCCCTCCACGACAGCTTGCAGCGGTCGCTGGTGCGCAGCGAGATGGCGGCTTCGGCGCTGGTGCGGCTGCGCTGCCCGAACCGCAGCATCCTGGGCGAGTTCGAGTCCGACATGCGGCGCGGCTGGACCGCGCTTGCGCACAACCGCCAGATCTTCCTGCGCGCCCTGCCGCCCTGACGGGTGGCGTCAGCGCGCCTCCGCCTCGGCGAGTTCGACCTCCCCTTCGCCTGCGATCGCCAGCAGCGTGGCTGCCTTCGCGCGCAACGCGCGCGTCGTCGCGGATGCGCAGCCGCCCGGGCGGATCGCGGCGACGGAGGCGGGCGCGACCTCGGCGAGCGCGGCACGGACGCGGCAGGCATAGGCGCGCCCGGCTGTGCCCTGCGGCGCAGCGCCGTTGTAGGCCGCGAGCGCCGCTGCCCAGTCGCCGTAGCGCCGGCGCAGATCGTCGAGCAGACGCGCCGCGAAGATCGCGCTCTCGCCCGGGTCGAACACCCAGGCCGGGCTCCGCTTCGCATGCACGCCGATGTTCACCTGGAAGCATCCGCCGGAGACGCTGCGCGCGGCCGGCGCCATCGCCCGCACGGCGCGCATCGCCTGGGCCGGCGTGGCGGCGTAGCGCGCATCGCGCTCGGACCCGACCGCATAGGGGTGCAGCGCGCTCTCCACCACCGCGACGGCGACGAGCAGCCCCTCGGGCAGGCCGGTCGCCGCCTCGGCGACGCGGGCGGCGGCGACGCAGCGGGCGGCGAGTTCGCCGCGAGCGGCGGACTGCGCCTGTCCATGCGACGGCATGGTTGCCGCAAGACAAGACATCAACAGACCGGCGACAGTCGAACGGCTCATCCCTGTCATGGCTTCGCGATAACGTCCGAGCGGAGCTAGGGCATCCGATCAACAAAGCCCTTTCATTCACAAACGCGCCAGTTTTCTCGTCTCGGTTGCATTGTGTGACAAAAACACGGCGACCAGACGGCGATCGTGCCGTCTTTCCGGATCATTGCGCACTCGTCCGGCGGCGCGAGGGGCTTGTCTCTGCGACGCGCGCAGGCACCATCGGCGTGCACAGCGGAGGGCGCGTGATGGGCGATGGGACCAGCGAGGCGCGGGCTTTGGCCGAGGCGCTCGAGCATCGCTTCGGCGAACGGATCGACGTGCCGGCCGACATCCCTTGCGAGGCGCTGCTGCGGCTCGCCACGCGCGCCTCGAATCGCCGCTACCGGCCCGATCCGGTCGATCCCCGCCTGGTGCGGGTGCTCGCCGCCTGTGCGCTCTCGGCGCCCACCAAGTCGGATCTCCAGCAGGCCGACATCGTGATCGTGCAGGACCATGCGCTGAGGCGGGCGATCGAGGCGCTGCTGCCGGGCAACCCATGGGTCGTGAAAGCGCCGGTGCTGCTCGTGTTCTGCGGCAACAACCGGCGCCAGCGCCGCCTCCACGACCTGCGCGGCCATCCCTTCGCCAACGATCATCTCGATCCGTTCTTCAACGCCTCGGTGGACGCGGCGATCGTGCTCGCCGCCTTCGTGCTGGCGGCCGAGTCCGTCGGGCTCGCGACCTGCCCGATCAGCGCGATCCGCGACCACGCCGCCGAGGTCTCGCACCTGCTCGCCCTGCCGGACCACGTGTTCCCGGTCGCGGGGCTGGGGATGGGCTGGCCTGACGGCACCGCGCCGGTCAGCCCGCGCCTGCCGCTGTCCGTGACCGTGCACACGGACCGCTACGACGAGGCCGGCCTCGACGCCGCGATCGCCGCCTACGACGCGCGCCGCGAGGCGATCCGCCCGCACCGCCAGCGCGAGGTCGAGCGCTTCGGTATGGCCGAGAGCTACGGCTGGAGCGAGGACAAGGCGCGCCAGTACGCCACCCCGCAGCGGCCGGATTTCGGGGCCTTCGTTCGTTCCAAGGGCTTCAAGCTCGACTGACCTGCGCCGCGTCCGCCTTGACCCGCGGCGGCCCGCGGCGATGATCCGCGCGAACCGAACAGTCCCCGGAGGAGATGCTGATGTACGCCATCCTGGAAATGCTGATCGACGGCAAGTTCACCCGCGGCTCCTCCGGCAAGGGCGAGCCGGTGATCAATCCGGCGACCGAGCAGACGCTCGCCGAACTGCCGCACGCGGCCCAGTCCGACCTGGAGGCCGCGGTCGCCGCCGCCGAGAAGGGCTTCAACGCCTGGAAGGCGATGAGCGCCTATGACCGCTACCGCATCCTGCGCAAGGGCGCGGACATCCTGCGCAGCCGCGCGGATGCGATCGCGACGATCCTCACCCTCGAACAGGGCAAGATCATCGCCGAGGCGAAGATCGAGGTCGTCACCTCGGCCGACATTCTCGACTGGTACGCCGAGGAGGGCCGCCGCGCCTATGGCCGGATCATTCCGGGGCGGATGCCCGGGGTGCGCCAGATGGTGATCAAGGAGCCGGTCGGCATCGTCGCCGCCTTCACGCCGTGGAACTTCCCCGCCCTCACCCCGATGCGCAAGATCGCCGGCGCCTTGGCGGCCGGCTGCTCGATCATCCTCAAGCCGTCCGAGGAGACGCCCGGCACGGCCGTCGAGGTCGCGCGCTGCCTGCAGGAGGCCGGGCTGCCCGAGGGCGTGCTGAACGTCGTCTTCGGCGTGCCGGCGGAGATATCGTCCTACCTGATCGCGCATCCGAAGGTGCGCAAGATCTCCTTCACCGGCTCGACCGCGGTGGGCAAGCAGCTCATGAAGCTCGCCGCCGAGGGGATGAAGCGCACGACGATGGAGCTCGGCGGGCACGCGCCGGTGATCGTGTTCGACGATGTCGACATCGCCTCGGTGGCGAAGATCGCCGCCGGCGGCAAGTACCGCAACGCCGGCCAAGTCTGCATCTCGCCCACGCGCTTCTTCGTGCACGAGACCAAGTACAAGCAGTTCGTCGACGCCTTCACCGAGATCGCCGCGGGGCTGAAGCTGGGCGACGGGCTCGACCCCTCCTCGCAGATGGGGCCGATGGCGAATGCGCGCCGGCTCGAGGCCATGGACATGTTCGTCTCGGATGCGAAGGCGAAGGGCGCGGTGATCAAGACCGGCGGCGAGCGGCCGGCGAACCAGGGCTTCTTCTACAAGCCGACGGTGCTGGCGGACGTGCCGGCCGAGGCGCGCATCATGACCGAGGAGCCGTTCGGTCCCTTGGCGCCGATCGTCCCGTTCAAATCCTTCGACGAGGTGGTGGAGCGCGCCAACGGGGTCGCCTACGGGCTTGCGGCCTACGCCTTCACCAATGACGAGAAGCGCGCGACCGCGATCGCCGATGCCCTGCAGTGGGGCATGGTGGGCGTGAACAGCCTGGCCGTGTCCACGCCCGAGACGCCGTTCGGCGGCATCAAGGACTCCGGCCACGGCAGCGAGGGCGGCATCGAGGGGCTGGAGGCATATCTGAACATCAAGTTCGTCTCGCAGGCGTGAGGTGACGGGGATGGGGGGCATGGGGGGAAGGGCCTCGGGCCCTTCCCCCATCAAAGAATTCCCTGGGGAGAGGGCCGATGGCCCTCTCCCCAGCCCCCCATCCCGTGAACCATGCTGCCGAGTCGCCTCATCGAGACGTTCCTCCTCGTCTATCCGGCGCTGTTCTCGATCGTGAACCCGATCGCCGGCGCGTTCATCTTCAACGAGGCAACCGCGGGGCTGGATGACCGCGCGCTCGCACGGCTCGCGCGCAAGGTCGCGACCTACTCGCTGATCGTCATGCTCGTCGCCATGTGGGGCGGGTCGTTCATCCTCGGGTTCTTCGGCATCAGCCTCGCCGCCGTGCGCATCGCCGGCGGGCTGGTGCTGTCGCTCTGGGCGTTCAACCTGCTCTCGGCGCCGGAGAAGCGCGAGGAACGCAAGCGCGACGAGGCGGCCGCGCGCGCGATCGGCGACGAGGCGGCGTTCTTCCCCCTCACCCTGCCCTTCACCACCGGGCCGGGCACGATCGCCGTCTGCATCGCCCTCGGCGCGACCCGCCCGCCGCTCGCGCAGGGGCTTGTCGCGTTCGCCGCCGGCGCGAGCCTCGCCGCGCTCGCCATGGCCGCGACCATCCTCGCCGCCTACCGCTACGCGCCGCGCATCGCCGCCTGGCTCGGCCATACGGGCTCGCGCGTGCTGAGCCGGCTCGCCGCCTTCCTGCTGCTCGCGGTCGGCGTGCAGATCCTGATCGCCGGCGTGACCGACGTGCTGACGCCGATCCTGGCCGCGCGCGGCTGATACCCGGCCGACAAAGGTTCGACCTTTGCCGGCCGGGCGTCACGCCTTGGTTTTGCGCGCGGCCGCCCCTTGAGCCCCGCGCGCCATACCCAACGCACAAAGGTCAAACCCTTGTGCTCCGGGCATGGCGCCTACCGCCACGCCGTGCCGATCCGCACCACCCCGTCGGCCACCAGCGCCTCGATCTCGGCCGGGGCGAGGCCCGCCTCGGCCAGCACTTCGCGCCCGTGCTCGCCCACCTTGGGCGCGTCGCGCCGCACGCCCGGCCGTTCGCCGTCGAGCGCGAGCGGCAGCGCCGGCAGCCGCGCCTGCCGCCCGTCCGGCAGCGTCACCGGCAGCAATCCGCCCGAGGCATTCAGGTGCGGATCGTCGAACAGCGCCTCGGGGCGCGTGATCGGCGCGAAGGGCAGGCCGATCGCCTCGAACCGCGCCGACAGCGCCGCCGCATCGAACACGCCGAGCCGCGTCTGCAGCTCCGGGATCAGCCACTCGCGATTCTGCACGCGCCCCGTGTTGGTGGCGATGCGCGCATCGGCGGCGAGATCGGCGAAGCCGAACTCGCGGCAGAACACCTCCCATTGCGTGTCGGTGACGACGCCGACGAACACGCGCCCGCCATCCGCGGTGTCGATGATGTCGTAGACGCCCCAGGCGGGCGTGCGCACCGACATCGGCTGCAGCGGCTTGCCGGTGATCGCGTGCTGCGCCATGTGCTGCGCCACCAGGAGCACGGTGTTCTCGAACAGCGAGGCGACGATGTGCCGCCCGCGCCCGGTGCGATGGCGTTCGTTCAGCGCGGCGAGGATGCCGATCGCGCCGAACATGCCGCCCATGATGTCGTTCACCGACGAGCCCGCGCGCAGGGGCTGGCCAGGCGGGCCGGTCATCCAGGCGAGCCCGCCCATCATCTGCACCACCTCGTCGAGCGCCACGCGGTGCGCATAGGGCCCGTCCTGGAATCCCTTGTGCGAGACGTAGATCAGGCGCGGGTTCAAGGTCGACAGGGCCTCCCAGCCGAAGCCGAGCCGGTCGAGCGCGCCGGGGCGGAAATTCTCGCTGAACACGTCGGCGGTCTCGATGAGCTTCAGGATCGCCGCGCGCCCGCGCGCGTCCTTGAGGTCGATCGCGATCGAGCGCTTGTTGCGGTTGCAGACCGGGAAGAATCCCGCCCCGGCGCCGACCAGACGGCGGGTGTTGTCGCCCTCGAGCGGCTCGACCTTGATCACGTCGGCCCCGAGATCGGCGAGAACGAGCCCGCAGGTCGGCCCCATCACCATGTGGGTCATCTCGACCACGCGGAGGCCCTGGAGCGGCAGCGGCGCCGTCATGCCGCGCGCTTCACCTGGTGCAGATGCCCGTGCAGGGTCTCGCCCGGCAGCGCCTCGGCGAGGATCGCGCGCGCGGCGAGCAGCCGGTCGAGATCGACACCGGTGCGGAGCCCCATCTCCTCGAACATCCAGACGAGATCCTCGGTCGCGGCGTTGCCCGAGGCGCCGGGCGCGAAGGGGCAGCCGCCCAGGCCGGCGAGCGCGCCGTCGAAGGCGCGGATGCCGGCCTCATAGCCTGCGAGGGCGTTGGCGAGGGCGCGGCCGCGCGTGTCGTGCAGGTGGAGCGCGCCGAGCTTGTCGCCGATCGCGGCGCGGGTGCGGGCGATGAGTCGTTTCACCTGCGCGGGATTCGCCATGCCGACCGTGTCGGAGAGGCAGATGTCCTCCACACCGGCCTCGGCCAGTGCCTCGGCGAGGCGGACGACGTCGTCCTCCGGCACCACGCCCTGCATGGAGCAGCCGAAGGCGGTGGAGATGCCGACCTCGACCGCGGGGCGTGCCGGGGCCTCGCGGGCGAGCGCGACGATCCGGCGCACCTGCTCGACGGCCTGAAGCGGCTCCATGCGCACATTCGCGAGGCTGTGCGCGCGCGAGGCGGAGACCGGCACGGTGAGCTTGTGCGCCCCGGCGGCGATCGCGCGTTCCGCCCCCCTGGCGTTGGGCACGAGGGCGACGACGACGATCCCGGCGAGCTTGCGCGCCTCGGCGACCACCTCGGCGGTGTCGGCGAGCTGCGGCACGAGGTCTGGCCGGACGAAGGAGCCGACCTCGATCTCCGGCAGGCCGGCGGCGGCGAGCGCAGCGATCCAGCGATGCTTGTCGGCCGTCGCCATGATGCTCCTGGCGTTCTGCAGCCCGTCGCGGGGCCCGACCTCGCAGATGGTGATGTCGCGGTCCATGCGGCGATCCTAGCCGAAGAGCGGGGGCGAGAGGATGGGGCTCGGCAGGGGGCTTCCGGCCCTTGCGTCGTGGTCCTAAATCGGCTCCATGCCCACGCTCCTCGACAAGCTCTGGCAGGCCCACCGGGTCGCCTCGGCCGGCGGCGGGCAGGACCTGATCCACATCGACCGGATCCTGCTGCACGACCTCTCGGGCGCGCGCGCCCTCGCGGAGCTGGCCGAGAAGGGCCACGCGATCGCCCATCCCGCGCTCGCCTTCGCCACGCCGGACCACGCGGTGGCGACCGGGCCGGGCCGCACGGCCGAGACCTTCCCGGCCGGCGCCAGGGGGGTGGCGCTCCTGCGCGAGGGCGCGGCGCGGCACGGCATCCGGCTGTTCGACCTCGGCCAGGACGGCCAGGGGATCGTGCACGTGATGGGACCGGAGCTCGGCATCGTGCTGCCCGGGCTGACGGTGATCTGCGGCGACAGCCACACCTGCACGAATGGCGGGCTCGGCGCGCTCGCCTTCGGCGTGGGCAGTTCCGAACTCGCCCATGCGCTGGCCACGCAGACGCTCAGGCTCGCGAAGCCGAAGGCGATGCGGGTGCGCTTCGAGGGCGCGTTCCCGCTTGGCACGACGGCCAAGGATGCGGTGCTCGCCGCGATCGGCCGGCTCGGCACGGGGGCGGGGGCGGGCTTCGCGATCGAGTGGGCGGGTTCGGCGGTGCGCGCGCTCGAGGTCGAGCAGCGCCTGACGCTCTGCAACCTCTCGATCGAGATGGGGGCGCGCATGGGCTTCATCGCGCCCGACGAGAGGGTGTTCGCCTGGATCGCCGGCCGCGACTACGCGCCGAGGGGGGCGGCGTGGGAGGCGGCGGTCGCGGCCTGGCGCGGCCTCGCGAGCGACGAGGACGCGGCATTCGACGCCGATCACGTGATCGACGCCGGGGCGATCGCGCCGCAGGTGACCTGGGGCACCAGCCCCGAGCACGTGATCGCGGTGGATGCGCCGATCCCCGCGCCCGAGGCGGCGCCCGATCCGGCGCGGCGCAAGGCCTGGGCGGATGCGCTCGCCTATCAGGGGCTGGAGCCCGGCCGGCCGCTCGCCGGCACGAGGGTGGACTGGGTGTTCATCGGCTCCTGCACCAATGCGCGGCTGTCGGATCTGCGCGAGGCGGCCCGGATGGTGCGCGGCCGGCGCGTCGCCCCGGGTGTCACCGCCTGGGTCGTGCCCGGCAGCGTGCGGGTGAAGCGCGCGGCGGAGGAGGAGGGGCTGGACCGGGTGTTCCGCGATGCCGGGTTCGACTGGCGCGAGCCGGGCTGTTCGCTCTGCGTGGCGGCGAACGGCGAGGCCGTGCCGCCGGGCGCACGCTGCGTCTCGACCTCGAACCGCAACTTCGTCGGCCGCCAGGGCAAGGGCGCGCGCACGCATCTCGCCAGTCCCGCGATGGCGGCCGCGGCGGCGGTGACGGGTCGCATCACCGACATCCGCAGGCCGTTCTGATCGTGCAACCCTTCACCGCCGTCACCGGACCCGCCGCACCGCTCCTGCGGCCCAACATCGACACCGACGTGATCATCCGCGTCGAGCGTCTCGTCGGCACCACGCGCGCGAGCATGGGCGCCCATGCCTTCGAGGTCTGGCGCTTCCGCGCCGACGGCAGCGAGGACCCGGCGTTCGTGCTGAACCGGCCCGAGTTCCGGGCCGCACCGATCCTGCTCGCCGGACCCAATTTCGGCTGCGGATCGAGCCGCGAGGGCGCGGTCTGGGCGCTCCAGGGGATGGGCGTGCGCGCGGTGATCGCGCCCTCCTACTCCGACATCTTCCGCAACAACGCGCTGCAGAACGGGCTCCTGCCCGTGGTGCTGGACGAGGCCGTGGTGCGGGAGATCGCCGCGCAGGTCGAGGCGGCGCCGGATCGCGCGCGCGTCACCGTGGATCTCGAGCGCGAGGTGGTGATCGCCCCGGACGGCACGCGACACCGCTTCGCGATCGATCCGGCGCGGCGCGAGGCCCTGCTCGCCGGGCTCGACGATGTCGGCCTGACGCTGCGCCAGGCGGACGCGATCGCGGCGTGGCAGCAGGCGGATCGCGCCGCACGGCCCTGGGCCTGGCAGGTCGCCGCACCGGAGCGGAGATGACCGATCGTTAATCGCCCCGCCGCCGGCCGGTAATCCGCCGCAGCGCAGCATGGAGTCGTTACGGACGATGAGCCTTTCCCGGCAGGCCATCGTCTCAAGGGCGGGCCGGCGGCAGATCAACCTCCCAGCCGCCGGCCCGTTTTCTTTCGCCGCGGTTCCATGCCAGACTGGGCCTCGGGAAGGGCGGAGTCCGATCCTGAAGACGTGAGCAGCGTCGAGATACTCCACCGGGCCACCGACGACACGCTCTGGGCGGTTGTCGCCACGGTGGCCAAGACCGACCGGATCGCGGAGGTCTATCGCACCCGCGCCGCCGCCCTCGCGGATTGCGCCTGGCGGCTGCAGCAGGTGCGCGACTACGAACACCTCCTGCGCCGCAACAAGCAGCCCGTGCCGCACTACTCGGTGGCGCCGATCAGGCGCGCGGACCTGCCGCGGCGCTGGCGGCCCCTGCCGGCGCTGGGCTTCCTGTGCGGCTCGCCGGCGTGACCGGGGCGAGGCCGGCCTCGATCCACCACGAGGGGTGAGCAGTGGCGAGACGTCTCGCCGCCGCGGCGGCCGCCGCGGCGTCGTCGAACAGCGCGAAACAGGTGGCGCCCGAGCCGCTGAGCCGCGCAAGGCGCGCGCCCGGCAGCGCGCGCAGCGCCGCCAGCACCTCGGCGATCGCCGGGCAGAGGGCGATCGC
>NZ_VIKA01000077.1 GCF_006704265.1 Elioraea sp. Yellowstone
TCGACGATCAGCCAGCCCGCGCCGCTGCCGGCCTCGGTCGGCGGCATGCCGCTGCCGCCCCCCTGGCCGGAGGCCGCGCTCGACCCGGAGGAGCGGCTGCGCGCGATCGCGCAGGCGCCACCGCCGCCCGGGGCGCCGCGTTGGACCCGCGGTTCCGGACGGTTCGCCTGGCCGGTGCGCGGGCAGGTGGTCTCGACCTTCGGCCGCAAGGGCGGGGGGCTGGTGAATGACGGGGTCAACATCGCCGCCCCGCTCGGCACGCCGATCCGCGCCGCGCACGCGGGCACGGTGGTCTATGTCGGCAACGAGGTGCGCGGCTTCGGCAACCTGATCCTGATCCGCGACGGGTCCGGACTCGTCACCGCCTATGCGCATGCCGATGCCGTGGCGGTGCGACAGGGCCAGACCGTGCGCGAGGGCGAGGTGATCGGGCGGGTCGGCCGCACCGGCGCGGTCTCGACCCCGCAGCTCCACTTCCAGGTGCGCCGCGACGGCCGCCCGGTCGATCCGATGCGCTATCTCGGCGGGCAGGTCGCCGGGGGCTGACCCGCGCGCCGCGCCGCCTGCACCGGCGGGCAGGGCACGCTGCCCCAGGAGCAGAAGACGCAGCAATCGCCCGGCTTCGGCCGCAGCACCGCGCCGCAGCCCGGGCAGTCGTAGAAGTACTGGCAGGCGTCGGTCGGCATGGTTTCCGTCGTCTGCGTGCCGCAGAGCGGGCAGGTGAGGGTGGAGCGCCGTACCGGTCCGGCGTCAGGCGAAGGCATAGCCGGCCCCGAGCAGCACCCCGCCGACGAGCAGGCCCGCGATCGTCACCGACCTGAACGCAGGCCGCTTGCAGGAGCCGTCGCGGAGGCACGCTGCCCGACGACGCGCGCTCAGCAGCAGGGCGGCGGCACCGATCAGGCTCGCCGCGCTGAGGCCCATCAGGACGCCCTGATGCGGCGCGGCGGCGAGGGCGATCCCCCCGAGCCACGCCGTCCCGAGCCCCACGGCGGCGAGCCCGAGCGGCAGCGCGCAACATGCGGCCACGCCGAAGGCGGCGGCCGCCCCTGCGAGGGAGAACAGGGCCGCCGCCGCGGCGATCCCGCGCGGCGTCCGATGTTCGTTCTGCTGGCCGAGCATGGCGCGTTCCCTGCGATGTCCTTGCGATCGGGTCAGGCGCAGCCTAGGGTCTGGAGCGACTACAGACTCAAGCGGCATCAGCGGGACCGTGGATGGGGTCCGGGGCCTTCCCGATCGGCGTGCTGGCGCGCCGCAGCGGCTGCACCGTCGAGACGATCCGCTACTACGAGCGCGCCGGGCTCCTGCCGGCGCCGCCGCGGCGCGGAGCCTATCGCAGCTACGGCGAGGAGGACGTGCGCCGCCTGCGGTTCATCCGGCGGGCGCGCCAGCTCGGCTTCACGCTCGAGGAGGTGCGTGCGCTCCTCCGCCTGGCCGCGGGCGGCCATGCCTCCTGCGGCGAGGCGCGCGCGCTCGCCGCGGCGCATCTGGCGGATGTGCGCGGCCGGATCGCCGACCTGCGACGCATGGCCGAGGCGCTCAGCGACGCGGTGCGCGCCTGCGAGGCGGGTGATCCCTCGGGCTGCCCGCTGATCGAGACGCTCCACGGGGCGGAGGCGACGGCGCTCACCCGATCCTGACGCCGTGCCGGCCGGCGAGGTCCTGGATGAACTGCCAGGCGACCCGGCCCGAGCGCGACCCGCGCGTCACCGCCCACTCGGCCGCCTCCCGGCGCAGGGTCTCGGGATCGACGGCGATGCCGTAGGCGCCGGCGTAGCCCTCCACCATCGCGAAGTAGGTCTGCTGGTCACAGTGGTGGAAGCCGAGCCAGAGCCCGAACCGATCCGACAGCGAGACCTTCTCCTCCACCGCCTCGCCGGGATTGAGCGCGGAGGAGCGCTCGTTCTCGATCATGTCGCGGGCGAGCAGGTGGCGGCGGTTCGAGGTGGCGTAGAACAGCACGTTCGCCGGCCGCCCCTCGACGCCGCCCTCCAGCACCGCCTTGAGGCTCTTGTAGTCGGACTCGCCCGCGTCGAACGAGAGGTCGTCGCAGAACAGCAGGCAGCGCCGCGGCGCCTCGCGCAGGAGCGCCATGAGCGTCGGCAGGGAGCGGATGTCCTCGCGGTGGATCTCGATCAGGGCGACGCCGCCGGTCGCGCGCGTCTCGTCGTTCACCGCCGCGTGGATCGCCTTGACGAGCGAGGACTTGCCCATGCCACGGGCACCCCAGAGCAGCGCGTTGTTCGCCGGCAGGCCGGCCGCGAAGCGGCGCGTGTTCTCGAGCAGGATGTCGCGCTGCCGCTCGATGCCGCGCAGGAGATCGAGCGGGATCGCGCTCACCTTCGGCACCGGCCAGAGCGAGGACCGCTCCGGGTGCCAGACGAAGGCGTCCGCGGCCGAGAGATCGGCCGGCGGCGGCGGCGGCGGGGCGAGCCGCTCGAGGGCGGCCGCGATGCGGGCGAGCAGGGCAGGGGTGTCGCTGTCGGTCATGGCCGCGGGGTGTCCCCGCCGGGCGCGGCCACGTCAAGACGGGCGCCTCACATCGCCGCCGTGAACCCGCCGTCCACGTAGAGGATCTGGCCCGAGACGTAGGAGGCCGCCGGCGAGGCGAGGAACACCGCGGCCCCTGCGATCTCCTCGGGGTCGCACCAGCGGCCGGCGGGCGTGCGCGCGCAGACCCAGGCGTTGAAGGCCGCATCCTCGATCAGCGCCTTGTTGAGCTCGGTACGCACATAGCCCGGCCCGATCGCGTTCACGGTCACGCCGTGCCTCGCCCACTCCGTCGAGAGGCAGCGCGTGAGCGAGCGGATGCCGCCCTTGGCCGCGCCGTAGGCCGGCACGTTCGCCCGGCCGAGCTCGGAGAGCAGCGAGCCGATATTGATGATGCGGCCGTGGCGGCGCTCGATCATGCCGGGGGCGACCAGCTTGATCAGCCGGAACACCGCGTTGAGATGCGTCTCGATGATGGCGCTCCAGGCGTCGTCGGGGAACGAAACGGCGGGCGCGCGGTGCTGCTGGCCGGCGTTGTTCACCAGGATGTCGATGCGCCCGAGGCGCGCGATCGCCGCCGCGGCGGCCTCGGTGTCGGTGACGTCGAACGGCGCGGCGGCGACCCGCAGGCCCTCGGCGGCGAGCGCCTTCGCGGTGGCCTCGACCGCATCGGCCGAGCGTGCGTTGAGCGCGACCTCGGCGCCGGCGAGGCCGAGCGCGCGCGCGATCGCGAGCCCGATGCCGCGCGTCGAGCCGGTGACGAGGGCGCGCTGGCCGGTGAGGTCGAATCCGGGATGGGGCATGGGCGGTCCTTGTTCTGCTGTTCGGCGTTCTGCTGTTCGGCGAGCCTGCCATGACGCCCGAGGAAGTCGAGCCCGCCGGGTGCGGCTTGACGGATGCGGCCGGCCCCTCGACATCTGGACCATGGGCACCCGCATCGAGATCGACCACCGCCGCGGCGCGGCGCGCCACCCCGAGAAGGCGCACCGGCCGGACAACCCGATCCAGCGCAAGCCCGCCTGGATCCGGGTGAAGGCGCCGACCCACCCGGTCTATGTCGAGACGCGCAACCTGCTGCGCGAGAAGAGGCTCGTCACGGTCTGCGAGGAGGCGGCCTGCCCGAACATCGGCGAGTGCTGGTCGCAGCGCCACGCCACCATGATGATCATGGGCGACACCTGCACGCGGGCCTGCGCCTTCTGCAACGTCGCCACCGGCATCCCGGCTCCGCTCGATACGACCGAGCCCGGGCGTGTGGCCGAGGCGGTGGCCGCGATGGGGCTCCGCCACGTGGTGGTGACCTCGGTCGATCGCGACGACCTCGAGGATGGCGGGGCTGCCCATTTCGCCGCAGTGATCCGCGCCATCCGCGCGGCCGCGCCCGGCACAACGATCGAGGTGCTGACGCCCGACTTCCTGCGCAAGGGCGACGGCGCGATCGCCACCGTGGTCGAGGCGCGGCCCGACGTGTTCAACCACAACCTCGAAACCGTCCCCCGGCTCTACCCCTCGATCCGCCCCGGCGCGCGCTACTTCGTCAGCCTCCGCCTGCTCGGCCGGGTGAAGGAGATGGACCCGGCGATCTTCACCAAGTCGGGACTGATGGTCGGGCTCGGCGAGACCCGCGAGGAACTCGTCCAGGTGATGGACGACCTGCGCGCGGCGGAGGTCGATTTCCTCACCCTCGGCCAGTATCTCCAGCCGACCGTGAAGCACGCGGCGGTGGACCGGTTCGTGACCCCCGACGAGTTCGCCGACTATGCCCGGCTCGCCCGCGGCAAGGGGTTCCTGATGGTCTCGGCGAGCCCGCTGACACGCTCCTCCTACCACGCGGACGCCGATTTCGCCGCTCTCAGGGCCGCGCGCGCGGCGAAGCTGGCGGCCGGCGCCTGACACGGCCGCGCTTTGCCCTGTTCTCCCCCTTCGCCCGGCGCATAGATTGAGGCGGGATGCCGACGCACGCGCAGAAGCAGTTCATGCCCTACCAGCCCGACCAGCTCTTCGACCTGGTCGCGGATGTCGGCCGCTACCCCGAGTTCCTGCCCTGGTGCGTCGGCGCGCGCGTGCGCGAGCGGTCGGAGAGGCTGCTGGTCGCCGACCTCGTGATCGGCTTCAAGGTGTTCCGCGAACGCTTCACCAGCCACGTCACGCTGGAGCGGCCGCAGCACATCCATGTCCGCTACCTGGAGGGGCCGTTCCGATATCTCAACAATCACTGGCGCTTCATCCCCGAGGCCGGAGGCACGGTGGTGGATTTCTACGTGGACTTCGAGTTCCGCTCGAAGATCCTCCAGGCGGCGATCGGGCTCGTGTTCAACGAGGCGGTGAAGGTGATGGTGCACGCCTTCGAGCGGCGGGCACGCCGCATCTACGGCCCGCCCGAAGCCGGTCCCGCCTCCCAGCCGGTGCCGAGCGTGCGCGTCTGAGACGCGGTCTCAGGAGGGCGCGAGGTCCCGCCTGAGACGTTCCATCTCCTCCTTCAGCTTCAGCTTCTCGCGCTTGATCCTGGATACCGTCGCCTCGTCCGCGCGGGGGCGGGTCATCTCCGCCGAAAGCTGTTCCTCGAGGGCGGCGTGCCGGCTGGTCAAGGTCATGAGCCGCTGCTGAAGGTTCATCCTTCTCTCCCTCTCGGTGGGCGGGCTTGCGCCTCTCGGTTGTGAAGTCTGAAGCAGCCGGCGGCGCGGCCGCAAGCCTCGGCGCCGGGTTTGACGAAATGATGACGCGCCGCCGCTGATCGGTCGGATCAAGGCTTTGCGTTGGACAGCCCCGCCGCCCCGCCGCAGCATCACGACATGGCGTGGACCCTCTACGGCGACTGGAACTCCGGGGCGACCATCCTCGAGATCCTGCTGAACGAGGCCGGGGCCCCGTTCGCGTTCCGCCAGGTCGCGATCGCGCGCGGCCGCCAGCTCGCGGACGACTTCGCCGCCATCAACCCGATGCGCCGCCTGCCCGTGCTGGTCGCACCCGACGGCACGGTGGTGACCGAGAGCCTGGCCTGCATCCTCGTGCTCGCCGAACACCTGCCGGATGCGCGGCTGCTGCCGCCCCCGGCCACGCGCGAGCGTGCCGTGGCGCTGCGCTGGATGGCCTTCCTCGCCGGCGAGCTCTACGGCGCGGTCGGCCGCTTCGACTACCCCGAGCGCTACACCGCCGATCCGGCGGGTGCGCCGGCGGTGCGCGAGGCGGCGATGGCGGAGACGCGCCGGCTCTGGTCGTTGCTGGATGGCCAACTCGGCCCGGGACCCTACACGCTCGGCGAAACCTTCTCGGCGCTCGATGCGCAGATCCTGGTGATGAGCCGCTGGGCCAACGGCCCGGCGGAGTGGGTGGACACCCACTGCCCGCGCATTCTTGATGTGGTCCGCGCGACCGCCGCGCGGCCCGCGGCGGCGGCGCTCTGGACGCGCAACTACGCCCCGGTGCGCCCGGCGCGTCCCGACGAGGCGAGCGCGGTCGCCGCACTGGTCGAGACCGCCTACGCGCCCTGGGTTCCGGCGATCGGCCAGCGGCCCGGCCCGATGGACGACGACTACGCCCGCCGCATCGCCCGCGGCGAGGCCTTCGTGGTGGCCGAGGCCTCCGGCGCGCTCGCCGGGCTCGTCGTGCTCGAGCAGAAGGACGGCGCCTTCTGGCTCGACAACGTCGCGGTCGCGCCCGCCCATGCAGGCAGGGGACTCGGGCGGCGGCTGATCCGCTTCGCCGAAGCCGAGGCGCGCCGCCGCGGCCACGATGCGATCCGGCTCTACACGCACCAGCGCATGGAGCGGAACGTCGCGCTCTACCGCGACCTCGGCTACATCGAGACCGGCCGCGGCGTCGCGCAGGGCTTCGCGCGCGTCTTCATGGAGAAGCGGCTCGCGGGGTAGCCAAGACGCGCGCGCCTTGCTTTGCTCGCGGCCTTCACAAGGAGCCCCCATGGTCGCGACCGACACTGCGCTCGCCTACACCCCGCGCAGGCCAGATCCCCGCCTGCCGCCGCCGCGCATCAATCTCTACTCCGACACGCAGACGAAACCGTCGCCGGCGATGAAGGCGGCGATGATGGCGGCCGAGGTCGGCGACGAGCAGCACGGCGACGATCCGACGGTGTGGGCGCTGTGCGACCGGATGGCGGCGCTGCTCGGCAAGGAGGCGGCGGTGTTCCTGCCCTCCGGCACGATGTGCAACCAGATCGCGATCCGCGTGCACTGCCGCCCGGGCGACGAGATCATCGCGCACGAGACCGCGCACATCGTCACGAGCGAGCATGGCGGACCCTGGGCGAATGCGGGCGCCGGCGTGCGCGCGCTCAAGGGCGAGCGCGGCATGTTCTCGGCCGAGGCGCTGCGCGCGGCGATCACGCCGAAGGGCCGCTACGCCGCCAACCAGGCGCTGGTGGAGGTGGAGCAGACCGCCAATATCGGCGGCGGCGCGGTCTGGCCGAAGGCGCTGCTCGACGAGATCGCGGCGATTGCGCACGACGCGGGTCTCGCCACCCACATGGACGGCGCCCGGCTGATGAATGCGGCCGTCGCGGCCGGCGTCACCGCGGCCGAGCTCTGCGCGGGCTATGATTCGGTCTGGCTCGACTTCACCAAGGGGCTGGGCGCCCCGCTCGGGGCCGTGCTCGCGGGCTCGGCCGCGTTCATCGACCAGGCGTGGCGCTGGAAGCAGCGCATGGGCGGCTCGATGCGCCAGGCCGGCATCTGCGCCGCCGCCTGCCTCTACGCGCTCGACCACAATGTCGCGCGGCTCGCGGACGATCACGCCAACGCCAAGGCCCTCGCGCGCGCGCTTGCGCAGATCGAGGGTGTCGCGGTGCAGGAGCCCGAGACCAACCTCGTCTTCTTTGATCCCTCCGGCACGGGCATCTCCGCCGCCGCCCTTGCGGCGAAGCTCGCCGAACAGGGGATCTGGATCAGCGTGCTGAACGGCCGCGCGCGCGCCTGCACGCATCTCGACGTCACGGCCGCGATGGTCGAGGAGGCGGCCGCGGCCATCCGCGCGATCCTCGCCCGGTAACGGCGTCCGGCGATCGGTGGTAGGATCGCGGCCATGCGCCGGATCCCTGGATCGTCGCCGCGCTGCCGGCGCGGATGCGGAGGGGTCGGTCGCCTCGGGCAAGCGCCGCGGCGTGGAGCGGGACGGAGGCGGGAGCGGAACGATGGAGGAGGTACTGCGGCGCGAGGACGAGGGCGGCGTCGCGACGCTGACGCTGAACCGCCCGGCGGCGCGCAATGCGCTCTCGCTCGCCCTGCTCGAGGCGCTGGAGCAGGCGCTCGCCGCGCTCGCCGCCGACCGCGCGGTGAAGGCCGTGGTGATCACCGGCGCCGGGCCCGGGTTCTGTGCCGGACACGACCTGCGCGAACTGACCCAGGCGCGCAATGATCCCGATCGCGGCCGCGCCCTCTTCGAGACCGCCATGGCGCGCTGCGCGGCGGTGATGCAGGCCGTCGCGATGTTCCCGAAGCCCACCATCGCGGCGGTGAACGGCATCGCCACCGCGGCCGGCTGCCAGCTCGCCGCGTCCTGCGACCTGGCGATCGCCGACGAGCGCGCGCGCTTCTGCACACCGGGGGTGAACATCGGGCTGTTCTGCGCGACACCGGCGGTCGCGCTCGCGCGCGCGGTGCCGCGGCGGGCGGCGCTGGAGATGCTCTACACCGGCGAGATGATCGACGCGGCGCAGGCGCTGCGCATCGGCCTGGTCAACCGCGTCGTGCCCGAAGGGCGCGCGCTCGCCGAGGCGGGGGAACTCGCCGCGCGCATCGCCGCCCGCCCCGCGAGCGTGGTGCAGGGCGGCAAGGCGGCGTTCCTGCGCCAGGAGGGCCGCCCGCTGCCGGAGGCCTATGCGGACGCCGCGCGCGTGATGGTCGAGCAGCTCCTCGCCGAGGCGTCGCACGAGGGCATCGGCGCGTTCCTCGACAAGCGCGCGCCGGTCTGGCCTCAGGATTGATACCCTCCGTACAAAGGCTCGACCTTTGTGCGGAGGGTATCGCGCGCGGGGCTGGCGGGGCGGCCGCGCGCGAACATGACCCCGTACCAGCCCGCCGAAGGTCAAGCCTTCGGCGGGCTGGTATGAGCGGCGGCGCGCGCCAGCCGGAACGCGGCGGCGACGCTCGCCGCGCGCACCGCCGCGCGGTCGCCGGCGAAGACGTGGCGCTCCACCGCCGGCGCGCCGCCGCGCCGCAGCACGCCCAGAAATACGAGCCCCACCGGCTTTCCCGCCGTCGCCCCGCCCGGCCCGGCGATGCCGGTGACGCCGAGCGCCACCTCTGCCGGGCTGCGGCCGAGCGCGCCTTCGACCATCGCGCGGGCGACCTCGGCGCTCACCGCGCCGACCGCCGCGATCAGGCCCGCCGGCACGCCGAGCAGCTCCGTCTTCGCCTCGTTCGAGTAGGTGACGAAGCCGCGCTCGACCACGTCGGAGGAGCCCGCGATCGCGGTCAGCGTCGCGGCAACCAGCCCGCCGGTGCAGCTCTCGGCGGTGACGATGCGCAGGCCGCGCGCGCGGTAGAGCGCGAGCAGGGCCTCGGCCTCGGCGAGCAGGGCTGCGTCGATCATGGGAACCACTCCCCCGGCAGGACGAAGGACAGCGCGAGGAGCGCCACGGCGGCGAGCGCGCCGGCGATCAGGTCGTCGAGCATCACCCCTGCCACGCCGCCGCGACGATCCGCCCAGCCGACCGGGCCGGGCTTGGCGACGTCGAGCAGGCGGAACAGTGCGAAGGCCGCCGCCGCGCCGAGCCAGCCGAAGCCCGGCAGGCCGACGAGCGCCAGCCACATCCCGGCCGCCTCGTCGATCACGATCCAGCCGGGATCGGGCTCGTCGCTGCGGGGCAGCTCGCGCGCCACCGCCCACCAGCCGAGCGCCGCGAGCAGCACGGCCCCTGCCGCCACCGCCGCCGGACCCGCGAGCGCCAGCAGCGCCGCGCCCGGGACCAGTGCGAGGGCCGAACCCCAGGTGCCGGGGGCCGGGCGCAGGAACCCCGCGCCGCAGAGCGAGGCGAGCGCACGCGTCACGGCTGCGCCTCGATCCAGGCATCGAGCGCGGGCGCGATCTCCGGCTCGGACAGCGTCGGCGCATGCCCCACGCCGGGCAGCACGAGTTCGGCCATGTCGGGCCGGCGCGCGCGCATCCGCGCAGCCGTCTCCGCCGCGAGGATGTCGCTCCGCCCGCCGCGCACCAGCAGCAGCGGCGCGTGCGCGAGCGCGCCGAACAGCGGCCAGAGATCGGGCAGGGGGCCTGCACGCAGGGTGCGCGCGATCGCCGGATCCCAGTTGCTCGACCAGGTGCCGTCGGCGTTGCGCGCGAAGGTCAGCGCGGCGAATTCGCGCCACTCCTCGGGCGTGGCGAGCGACAGCCACGGCAGCGTCTCGCGCAGGAACGCCGCCGCCTCCTCGAGGCTCGGCCGCGTGTGGCGCGTGCCGATGAAGCCGTGCACGAAGGCGAGCCCGCCGCGGCCGACCTCCGGCCCGATGTCGTTCAGCATCGCCGCCGCGACGAGTCCCGGCCGCGCCGCCGCCAGCCCCATCGCCAGAAGCCCGCCGAGGGAGGTGCCCAGCACGACCGCGCGCGGCACGTGCAGCGCGGCGCAGAGATCGAGCACGTCGGCGAGCAGGCGTTCGGGCCGGTAGCGCCGCCAGTCGCGCGCGCGCTCGGACAGCCCACGCCCGGGATAGTCCGGCGCCAGAACGAGCCGGGTTCCGGCGTGGCGCAGCGCCACACGGCCGAAATCCCCGCCCGTGCGCGCGAGTCCCGCGAGGCAGAGCAGCGGGGTGCGGGCGCTCCGCTCGCCCCAGAGCCGCACCGTGATGCCGAGGCCGTCGGCCGCCGAGACCCGGCGGAGGCGTCCGCTCACGCCGCTTCGGCCGGGCCCGCGAGCAGCGCCGGCAGCGCATCCGGGGCGGCGATCGTCTCCGCGGGAGGCGCCCAGGCGAACTCGGCGCGCGCGCCGTCGCGGTTCAGCCAGATCGCCGCGAGTCCCGCGGCGGCGGCGCCGGCGACGTCCCAAGGATGGGCCGAGACATAGGCGATCTCGCCCGGTGCGAGGCCGAACCGCGCCGGGGCGAGCGCATAGACCTCCGGCGCGGGCTTGAACAGGCCGGTCGGCTCGGCGCTGATCAGCGCGTCGAACAGCGGATAGAGCTCGCCCGCCTTCACCGCCGCGGTCAGCATCGTCACGGAGGCGTTGCTGAGCAGGCCGATCTGGCGCGTCCGCTCGCGCCTCAACGCCTCCAGCACCGGGCGGATGTCCGGGAAGGGAGGGGCCTGGAGCTGGCCCTGCATCAGCCGCGCGCGCAGCAGCGCGTTGCGGCCGAAGCCGAGTGCGGCGAGCGCATGGTCGAGCGCCTCGCCCGTGATCTCCCACATCTCGATGCGCCGGCCGGTGATGGTCGAGAGCCAGGCGTACTCGAAGCGCTTCGCCTGCCAGAGCGCGGCGAGCGGCGCCGCCTTCTCGCCCAGCGCATCCTGCGCGCGCATGACCGCGCCGGCGCCGTCGAACACCGTGCCGTAGCCGGAGAACACCACGGCACGGGTCGCACCGAGGCGCGCGGTCATCGTCCCATCGCCAGCACGGGGTGGCGCGACCCGGCGCCGGCGCGCGCCTGGTAGACGGTCTGGCTCTCGATCACGCGCATCACGTAGTTGCGCGTCTCGTTGAACGGGATGAGCTCGATCCAGTCGAGCGGATCGGTCTCGCCGAGGCGCGGGTCGCCGTGCGCGTTCAGCCACTGGCGCACGCGGTGCGCACCGGCGTTGTAGGCCGCAAGCGCGAGCGGCACGGCGCGGTCGAAGTCGTCCAGCCGCTTGGCGAGATAGGCCGTGCCGAGGCGCATGTTGGCGAGCGGCTCGAACAGGCGCGCGGCGAGCGCGGGCTCGCCCAGCTCGCGCGCCATGCCGCGCGCGGTCGCCGGCATGAGCTGCATCAGCCCGCGCGCACCGGCGGGGCTCACCGCCTCGACCTCGAAGTTGCTCTCCTGGCGCATCAGCGCGAGGACCAGCGCGGGCTCCACCTCGGGCGGCGGGTTGAAGGGGACGGGCCAGCCGGCCTCGGGCAGCACCGTGCCGTGGCGCGCCATCACGCGGCGCGCGATCCACACCGCCGTGTCCTGCTGGCCGAGCCGCAGCGCGAGCCGCGCGGCGAGCGCGCGATCGACCGCGTCGGGCGCCAGGTCCGCAAGCTGGATCAGCACCTGGCGCGCCCGGCGCGCCTCGCCCACCTCGGCCAGCAGCCGCGCCGCCTGGGCGAGCTCGCGCCGTTCCCAGAGCGCGGCATGCTCCGGTTCGGCCGGCGGGTCGGCGAGTGCGGCGATGCGGGAACGCAGCGACGCCTCGGACTCGCCGGCGGCGAGCGCGCCGAGCTGGCCATAGAAGGTGAAGGGATGCCGGGCTGCGGCCTCGAACGCCGCGCGCGCCTCTATCTCGCGCTGCGCGGCAAGGAGGGCGCGGCCGCGCCAGTACGCGCCGCGTGCGACGCTGATCGGCGCGGTCGCCGCGGCTTCGAGCGCGGCGAAGTGGACGAGCGCATCCTCGGGGCGTCCGAGCCGGCGCAGCGCGAGCCAGCCTGCGAGGAACTCCGCCTCGAGATAGTCGACCGATGTCCGGTCGGTGAGCCCGTGCTGGGCCGCGACGCGGTATGCGGTCGGGGCGTCGCGCAGGCGGATCAGCCGGCGGATCAGGATGTGGCGTTCGGACCAGAAGGCATCGTGCTGCGCCTCGGGAGCGTCCTTCTGCGCCGCCGCGCCGTCGGCGAGCCAGAGCCGGGCCGCTTCGGCATCGCGCTCCTGCTGGCGCAGCTGGCGCGCACGCATCAGGAACACCAGCGGATCGCGGCGATGTTCGGGTGCGTAGCCGAAATCACCCGTCGACCCGGCGATCGCCTCGAGCCGGGCGCGCAGCACCGCCTTTCGTCCGGCCGGAACCCTGTCGAGCAGGCGACGCGCGGCCTCCGCCTCGCGCGCCCAGGTCAGCCGGTCGGCGCGCGCCCAGTGGTCCTCGGGGCGGAGCAGGCCGGCATGGCGATCGAGGAACAGACGCTCCTCCACCGGGTTCGCGGCAAGGTCGACCCAGGCGGAGCGGCGCAGCCGGGTGGCGCCGTTGCGGTCGCCCGCCGCCTCCAGCGCCTCGGCGTAGCGCAGCCGGGCGTTGACGCTGCGCGGCGGGTGCCGGGCGAACCAGTGCCGCACGGCGGCATCGTCGATCAGCGCCGCGTGCGCCTCCTCCGCCCGGCGCGCGAGGATGTGCTGCGCGGGCCAGTCCGGGTTCTCGGCGATGAAGCGGGCGAGCTCGCCGGCGCTGGTCGGGCCGGCGAGGAGGCGCAGCCAGGTCGCCGTCTTGGTCGCGACCGGCCGGGTGCAGCGGGCGGGTTCGGACCAGCGGGCATTGGCCGCCGCCTTCAGGACGGCCCGGCAGCCGTCGTCCAGCGGCTGGGCAAGGGCGATGCCCGGCAGGGCCAGAAGCGGAATCAGCCGACTCGCGAGGCCGCGCATGGCCCGGTTGTAGAAGGCGGGACGCCAACAAAACAAGCGCCCCATGGACAGGCGCGGCGTGAGGGGCCAGTTTGCCGCGAGCGGCTCGGCCGCCTGCGGGGAGAAGCACGCCATGTTCAAGGGATCGTTCGTCGCGCTGATCACGCCGATGCGCCGGGACGGCACGATCGACGAGAAGGCGTATCAGGACTTCGTCGCCTGGCAGATCAGCGAGGGCACGCACGGCCTCGTCCCGGTCGGCACGACCGGCGAGTCGCCCACGCTCAGCCACGACGAGCACAAGCGCGTGGTGGAGCTCTGCATCGATGTCGCCAAGGGCAAGGTCCCGGTGATGGCGGGCACGGGCTCGAACAGCACCGAGGAGGCGATCGACCTCACGCGCCATGCCAAGAAGGCGGGCGCCGACGGCGCGCTGGTGGTGACCCCCTACTACAACCGTCCGACCCAGGAGGGGCTCTACCTCCACTTCAAGGCGATCGCCGAGGCGGTGGACATCCCGATCGTGATCTACAACATTCCGGGCCGGTCCGCGGTCGACATGACGCCCGAGACGATGGGGCGGCTGGCGAGGCTGCCCAACATCGTCGGCGTGAAGGACGCGACCGCGAACCTGACACGGCCCCTGCACCAGAGGCGCAGCTGCGGGGCGGACTTCATCCAGCTCTCGGGCGAGGACCACACCGCGATCGCGTTCAACGCCGCGGGCGGTGTGGGCTGCATCAGCGTGACCGCGAACGTCGCGCCTCGGCTGTGCGCGGAGATGCAGGACGCCTGGGCCAGGGGCGACGTCAAGACCGCGATGGCGATCCAGGACCGCCTCACCCCGGTGCACGATGCGATGTTCTGCGAGACCTCGCCCGGACCGGTGAAGTACGCCGCGCATCTCCTCGGCAAGTGCGAGGAGACCTGCCGGCTGCCGCTCGCCCCGCTCGCGGCCCCGAGCCGCGAGAAGGTGCGTGCCGCGCTGGTCGAAGCCGGGCTGATGAACTGAGCGCACGAACCGGCGGGCCGTGGCGAAGGACGCGAAGAAGGGCCTGATCGCGCATGGCTTGGTCGCGCAGAACCGCAAGGCGCGGCACGACTACGCGATCAAGGAGACGCTCGAGGCCGGCATCGTGCTGAAGGGGCCGGAGGTGAAGAGCCTCCGCCACGGCCGTGCGACGCTGACCGAGGCCTGGGCGGGCGAGCGCGACGGCGAACTCTGGCTGTTCAACCTCTACATCCCGGAGTACCAGGGCGGGGCGCTCAGCCGCTTCGAGCCGCGCGCGCCGCGCAAGCTGCTGGTGCACAAGAAGCAGCTCCGGTCGCTGATCGGCGCGGTCACGCGCGAGGGGGCGACGATCGTGCCGCTGCAGATCCATTTCAACGACCGCGGCCGGGCGAAGGTGCTGCTCGGCCTGGCCGAGGGCCGCAGGAAGGCGGACAAGCGCGCCGCGATCAGGGAGCGCGACTGGCAGCGCGACAAGGCACGGATCATGCGCGCGCGGGGATAGGGGCCGCGCAATCACGCCTGGGCGAGCGTGATGGGTGCGGTTGTCTCATGGCGCATCGGCGGAAGGATGCGCGCGCTGCGCGACCGTGCGGGCAGGATGGTCGCGGCCTTCGAGGCGGCCTATCTGCCCCGAGGCGGGGCGCTCTCGACGCGGGTCGCGAGCCGGATCCCGATGGCGATCGGCACGATCGACAGCAGGTCTGCGGCGCCGAGCGGCTCGTCGAGGATCGCCCAGCCCATGATCAGTCCCACCGGGGGCATCAGGAAGTGCAGCGCGGTGGCCGAGCCGGCGCTGCCGCGGCGGAGCAGCAGGAACCACAGCATCAACGCGCCGATCGAGACGACGCCGATCTGCCAGGCCATCGCGGCGAGGAACTGCAGGCCGACGGTCATCGCGGCCGGGTCCTCGATCGCGAGGCCCAGCGGCAGCAGGCCGGCGCCGGCGGCGAGCTGCTGCGCGCCGACCACCACCATCAGCGGCGCGGCGGGCGAGATCCGCTTGAAGGCGATCGTGCCGGCGACCATCGCCGCGAGCGAGCCGATCATCAGCGCGACCCCGAGCACGCTCTCGCCGGTCACCGCGATGCGATGGCGCACCAGGAAGGCCACGCCGGCGAAGCCGAGCGCGAGCCCGAGGATGCGGCGCAGCGTCAGGCGTTCGCCGAGCAGCGGGGCGGCGAGGGCCGCGACGGCGATCGGCGCCGTGGAGGCGATGACGTTGGCGAGGCCGGAGGAGAGCGGCTGGGCCATCGCATTCCAGGCGAGGCCCTGGTAGCCGCCCTGGTTCAGCACGCCGAGCCAGGCGAGGGTCAGCCAGGGGATGCCTCCGCGCAGCTCCCCGCGCGCGGCGGCCCAGGCCAGCAGCAGCGCGCCGGCGAGCAGGAATCGAATCCCCAGGAACAGCGTCGGCGGGCTGACGGCGACGGCGAACTTCGTGGCGACGAAGGCCGAGGACCAGGTGAGCACGAAGAGCGCGACCAGGACGAGGTAGAGGGGGCGGGACATCAGACACGAACCCTGGGGGGACCACGGTGGTCCCCCAAGTCCTCCCTCCACAGATCGCGCCCGTGCCCCGACCAGCGGGAGGGGCGCCCTCCAGGGGGGTGCGGGGGGCCGTTGGGGCCCCCCCCGCGGTGCGTGAATGGCGCCGCCCCCGAACCCCCCCCGGCGCGGGGCTGGCATAGCCCCCCCCCGGGGAGCCCCGCCCCGCGGGGG
>NZ_VIKA01000078.1 GCF_006704265.1 Elioraea sp. Yellowstone
GCGGCGGGGCGGGGGAAGCAGCCCACGGGCTCTGCGCCAGCGCCGCCGCGATCTGCTGGCCGAGCCCGAGCCCGACCCCGGCGCCGACCGCCGCGCCGGACCCGCCCGAGGGGTTGGCCGCCGCCTTCGCCATCGCCTCGGCCGCCTGGAACTGGGCGTAGGCGCGCAGATCGCCGATCACGCCCATCTTCGTCCGGGTATCGAGCGCCTGCTCGACCTCCGGGGGCAGCGAGATGTTCTCGACCAGCATCCGCGTCAGCTCGAGCCCGTACTGGGAGAAGTCGGGCTTCAGCGCATTGGTGAGGTACTCCGACAGCGCCTGCTGGTTGGCGGCGAGATCGAGCACCGGGATCGCGCCGGCGCCGAGCGCGGTCGCGATCCGCGTCAGGATCATGTTGCGCAGCGCCTCGGCGATCTCGTCGGTGGTGAAGCGGCCATCCGTGCCGACGATCTCGCGCAGGAAGGTGGCCGCGTCGGTCACGCGCACCTCGTAGGTGCCGAAGGCGCGCAGCCGCACGGGGCCGAACTCGCGGTCGCGCAGCATGATCGGGTTGCGCGTGCCCCATTTCAGGTCGGGGAAGCGCCGCGTGGCGACGAAATAGACCTCGGCCTTGAACGGGCTCTCGAAGCCGTGCGGCCAGGCCTGCAGGGTCGAGAGCACCGGCAGGTTGCGCGTCTCCAGCGTATAGAGGCCGGGCGGGAAGACGTCGGCGATGCGGCCCTCGTTGACGAACACCGCGGTCTGGCCCTCCCGCACGGTGAGCTGCGCGCCGTACTTGATCTCGTTGCCGTGGCGTTCGAAGCGCCAGCACATCGTGTCGCCGGTGTCGTCGGTCCAGCCGATGACATCGACGAACTGGCCGCGGATCAGGTTCCAGACCATCGCCTCAGCCCTGCGCCGGCGCGGCCGTCACGCGCGCCCTGGCGGCCGAGAGCACCTGCTTGAGCTCGGTCTCGCACTGCGCCAGCACCTTCTCGGCCTCGGCGCGCTTGCGCTTGCCCTCGTCGGCGATCGCGAGGCTCTCGTTGATCGTCGCGATCAGGTCGTCGTTCGCCTTCTTCACGATCGCGATGTCGAACACGCCGCGCTCGATCTGCTCGCGGATCTCCCTGTTCGCCATGCGCAGGTTCTCGGCGTTGGCGGCCAGCAGCTCATTGGTGAGGTCGGTCGCCTCCTTCAGCGTCTTGCCGGCCTCCTGGCTGCGCGCGATCGTCACCGCCTGGGCGAGCTGCTGGCGCCACAGCGGCACGGTGTTCGCAACCGTCGAGGTGATCCGCCCGATCAGCGCCTTGTCGTTCTCCTGCACCAGCCGGATCGAGGGCAGTGCCTGCATCGTCACCTGGCGGGTGAGCTTCAGGTCGTGGACGCGGCGTTCGAGCTCGTCGCGGCGCGCACGCAGGTCCCGGAGCTCCTGCGCCTTCAGCATCTCGCCCGATGCCTGCGCCTCCCGCTCCAAGGCCGGAATGGTCTCCTCGTCGAGGCGCCGCAGCGCCTCCTCGCCCGCGGCGATGTAGTCGGCGAGGTCGTGGAAGTAGTCGAGCGTCGCGCTGTAGAGCCGGTCGAGCTGGGCGATGTCGGTCATCAGCCGGGTCTTGTGGCTCTCGAGCCGATCGGTGATGCCGTCGATCTGGCCGCGCACCTCCTCGTAGCGCTGCAGCACCTTCACGATCGGCCTCGCCCGGCCGAACAGCCGGGCGAGGAAGCCGCCGCCCTTCTTCAGCTCCTCGACATCGAAGCCGCGCAGGGTGGCGACCATGTCGGACAGCACCGCGCCGGCCGCGCCGGTGTCCTTGTTGCGCACGCCTTCGAGCATGGCATCGGAGATCGCCGTCACCTGCTCCTGCGCCTTGGCGCCGAAGGTGAGCACGGAGTTGCTGTCGCGGATGTCGAGCTCGGCAAGGGCCGCCTCGATGCGCGCGCGCCGTTCGGGCGGCGCCTCGGCGTAGCTGACCAGCGCGTCGGGGGCAGGTGGCACCCGGGCAGGCGCCGGCTCGGCGCCATCGGTACGGGTCGGTTCCATGCTCGTCTCCTGCTACATCACGCCTTCACGCTTCAGCCGCGTGGTCAGCACTTCGATCTGCACGTCGAGGTCCATGGTGTCGTTCTGCAAGAGCTTCGCGTGCTGCTCCGCGAAGGCGCGCTCGAGCTCCTCGAGCAGGGTGCGGAAGCTCTGCTCGAGCGCGCCCCGCTGATCGCCCGCGCGCGGGTGGGTCTCGAGGTACTTCGCCGTCACCTTCTCGGCGCCGTCGAGATAGACGGTGAGCGCCTTGCGTGCGCGGCGCAGGTCGCGCGGGTCGCGCTCGATCTCGGCGACCACGGCGCCGGCCCAGCCGGCGACGCGGCCGAGCCGGTCGCGGAACTCGGGCGAGGCGAGCCTGCGCGCCGCCGTCTCGAGCGCCGTCACGCGGTTCCTGGCCTCGGCGAGCAGGCGGCGCTCGTCGGCCGAGAGCGGGCTCGCCCCCTCGGGCTGGGCGGGCCGAGGGCGCGCCTCGTCGAGGCCGAACAGCAGCCCGGTGCCGATGCCGGCGGCGATGCCGAACAGAACGCTCATCGCCCCCCCGTAGCCGGCGCCGAGCCAGGCGGCGAGCAGGCCGGCGAGCCCGACGACCACGGCCCCGAGCGTCAGCGGCCGCGGCACGCCCTCGGCCGGACGGCGTTCGCGCCGCGCGGCAAGCCCGCGGGCGATCAGCGAGGAGGCGAGGATGACGAGGCCGAAGGCCCCGGCCGTGCCGGCGACCATGTCAAGCCGGCCGAGGAACAGCGAGACCAGCGCGGCGAGCGGCAGCGGCCAGGCGAACAGATAGAGGAGCGCCGCACGCAGCCCGTCCGAGGCGAGCAGGCGCGGCGGGCCAGGCGGACGGGGCGGCGGCGGGGTCATCGCGCGCCGAACAGGGTGAGCACCGCGGCACCGACCGTCGCCAGCGCCGGCACGCCAAGCCCGGCGGCCAGCAGCAGGAACCCCGCGACCTTGCGCACCCTCGCCCGCCCTCCTGATGGGACCGGGCCTTATATCGTGCGCCGGCGGCCTCCGGCGCAACTGCGGCGACGGTTCAGCCGCGCCGATCGAGCCGGGTCATCACGAGGTCGCGATAGGGAAGGCGCATCCCCTCGATGTGTCGGTGCTGCGTCTTCAGCACCACGCCGGTATCGGCATCCAGCCAGTAGGTGACATGGGCGACGAAGCCCGTCGGCCCGAACAGGCGCATCCGGCGCTCGAGCCGGAGCGCGCGCCGCGTGCCGGAGGCGAGCGCGACCGCCTCCTCCTCGCCGCGCTGCCACGTCTCCTGCCAGGAGTCCGACATCACATGCTCGCGGATCGTCACCGTCGTGCCCGGTCCACCCTCGAGCAGACGGGCCAGGGCGGCGCGGGCCTCGGCCAAATCGGGGCCGATCGGGGTCCAGAAGCCGAACAGCAGCCGCCTCGTCTGCTCGCCCACGCGGACGAGGCAGAGGCCGTCGTCCTCCTCGTCCTGGCCGAGGAAGAGCCAGCGCGCCCCGTCATCGCGCACGGCGACGGTTCCGGGCGGAGGGCAGGGATCGCGCTCGGCCTGGGCGGGTGCGGCTGCCGCCACCAGGGCGGCGAGGAGGAAGGAGAGACAGCGACGCATCGACATCTCCACACACGATGGGCGTCCCTCCCCGGGTCGGACGGGCCAAGCCGTCCGCGACGTCCATTGTGGATGGTTGCCACGCGAATGTGAACAGAGAGTGAACGCCGGCCGTCCGGCCTGCGTCAGCGATTGACGCGCGCGACCGGAAAGCCGCGCAGATCCCGCCGTGCGGTGCGGAACACCGCATCCTGCGCATGGCCCTTCTCGCGCGCGAGCTCGCTCACGCGGCGCGAGACGTATTCGCCGAGCGAGAGCGCTGTGACCACCCCGCGCTCGTCGCGCGCGGCCCCGCCGGCCAGCGCCTCGGCCACCGCATAGGCGAAGACGCCGTTCTTGCCGTCGTAGCTGTCCAGCGCCTCCTGCACAGAGGAGGAGGCGGCGAGCATGAAACGCCCGGTCTCGTGGCCGAGATTGGCAAGCGCGTCGATCGTGATCTGGCCGGCGAAGCAGGTGTCGATGAAGAGGAAGCCGTTGCGCGCACGGATGCGCGAGACCAGCGAGACGAGCGTCTCGTCGGTCACCGCGACCCGTCGCAGCGCCTCCCAGGAGGAGGCATCCTCGACATCCTGCGGCAGGAACAGGAAACGGTCGTCGGGCTCGGCGCGCACGCCGTGGCCGGCGAGGTACATCAGGAAGGTGTCGTTCGGTCCGACCTCGCGGCCGAGCCGCTCGAGGGCCGCGATCACGCCGGCCCGTGTCGCCTCCTGGTCGAGCAGAACCGTGGTGACGACGTCGCGGTAGAGCGGCCGGGCGGCCTGCGCGAACTCGGCGGCGAAGCGGCGCGCATCGGCGCCGGCGAAGTTCAGCCTGAGGTCCCTGTTGCGGTACTCGTCCACGCCGATCGCGAGCACGAAGAGCCGCCCCTCCCCCGCCGCCTCGCCGGGCGCCTCCAGCACCAGCGGCGACGAGGTGCCGAAGAGCCGGGCGGCAGCGTCCCAGGCGCGCGCCTCGATCACGTTGCGCCCGGGATCCAGCGCGATGTCGAGCCCGAAGCGGGTCTGCCCGCCCGGATCGGCGCGCCCGAGATTGCGGCCGTTCACGAACAGGTCGACCGGGCCGAGGCCGAGGCCGCGATCCTCGAGCGTGAGGCCGATGCGCACGGTGCCCGCGGTCTCCGGCACCTTCTGCGCGAGGTCGAGCGGGGTGCAGGCGCCGGCCGGGCCGGGCAGGCAGGCGCCGGTCAGGCTGACGCGCGGCTGGCGCGCGATCGCGGCGCGCACATCGCCGAGCGCGGCAAGCCGGTCGGCCGCCGGCTTCGCATCCCCCGCGACGCGCGCGCGCACCACCGCCGGCGCATAGAGCGCGCGATAGGCCTGGGCGAAGGTCGCCCACTCCGGCGCCTCGGCCCGGCCGCGGTTGAGATGCACGCCGACCAGATCCTGGCCGCCCGCCCCGGCGTGGTCGAAGAAGCCTTCGGGCGTCCAGAGCACCCAGCGCACCCCGTCGGCATGCACGAACAGCGCCGCCCGCTCCTCGAGCGTGCCCCTGCCGTCCAGCCCGTACCAGCGCAGCGTACCGTCGCCGAGGGCGGCGACCGCGACCGCCGCCTCGGGCGCCACCGCGAGCCCCCACACCGCGCCCGGGGTGGCGAGGGCGGCGAGTTCGCGACGGCCGCGGTCGAACAGGCGCAGATGCGTGTCGGTGCCGACGAGGACATGGCCCCCGGCGATCGCGGCGCTGCGCGCGATCTCGCCGCGACCGAGCGCGATCGGCTGGCCGTTCAGGCGGGGCGGGGCGGCATCGCGCCAGTTCGCGACCGCAAGCCCTGCCGCCTCGGTGCGCGCCGGCACGACATCGGCACCCTGGGCAGCCGCACCGGCCAGCCGGCCGGTCGCAACCTCGAAGCGCAGCCGGCCGGCGCTGCCCTGCCATTCGACCGTCTGCCCATCCGCCGAGACCGCGAGCGTGTCGCGTGCGGCGCGTGGATCCGCCGAGGGCGGTGTCGGGCGCCGGACCAGCGTGCCTTCGGGCCCGACGATCCCCCAGCCGGGATCGGCTGCCGCATAGGCAAGGCCGCCACCCGGCAGAGGCAGAAGATGGGGAATGGAGTCACGCGCGGCGACGAGGTCGGTCCCGGGACCGAGCCCGAAATCCGCCCAGCGGCGGATCACGCCGCCGCGCCGCCCAGCTCCGGCGGCGTGGAGCTGCACCCCGCCCTTGCCGTCCGACGCCCACGCCACGGCGGGCAGCGCCGCCGCGTCGAGAGCCGAGACATCAGGTGCGAACGCCGGCCTGAGACCTTGAAGATGCAGGACATCGACCGCCGGATGGGTCTCGTAGCCGATCGCGATCAGGGCGCCGTCGGGCGACACGGCGAGGCCGTAGGGGCGTGCCCCGCGCCTTGGTGCCGCTTCTGCCCGCTTCGCGCCGGTCGGATCGTAGATGCGCACCAGCCCGTCGGCGGCGGTGGTGACGAGGGCGGCATCGGGCGTGAACGCGACCATCCGCGCGGGCCCGCGATAGCTCGTGTCTTCGGCCAGCAACCGCCCGTTGCGTGCATCCCAGACCCGGATCCCGGCCGTGCCGCCGAGCGCGGCCGCGAGCCTCGTGCCATCCGGCGAGAGGGCGAGATGCACCACCGGCGCCGGCAGAGGAGCGAGCCGGCCGATCATCCGCTTTTCAACAGCATCAAACACATAGAGAGCGAAGGAGCGATCCCAACCAAAGCCCGTGAACCCGGCCGCGAACAGCCGCCGGCCGTCCGGCGTCAGTGCCACGGCATAGAGCTCGCCCTCCGCCTCCTCGGCGATCGGAACCCGCAGCACCCCCGCCGGCGCGCCATCCGGAAGGGACCAGAGCCGCACCGTGCGGTCGTCCGAGGCGGTGGCGAGCAGCCGGCCCGCCGCGTCGACCGCGAGCCGGTTGACCGGCGCGGTGTGGGCTCCCGCCTCGACGCGCAGATAGGGGGTGGTCGGCGGCGTCTGGGCGGGCGCCGGCGCCGCAGCCGCGAGCGCCGCGACGAGAAGGAGCGCGGCGCCTGCCGCCAGACGCATCAGGTCGTGAGCTCGAAACCGGAGCCGGTGGCCGCCTGGGCAACCTCGACCGAGGCCGCGAAGTTGTCGCGCTTGGCGACATTGGTGGCGGCGAGGCTGCGCACGTCGTCGCCCGCTGCGGGGGCGGGCTGGGCGACCGCGCGGGTCGGCTCCCGCCCCTCGACGCGCAGCGTGCTCGCCGGCGCGTAGCCGCGCTGGCCGGTGCTGGTCTCGACCAGGGCATAGTCGCCCTGCGTCCGCGCCACGGTGACACGCTCGCGCGCACCGAGGGCCGCGATCTGGGGGGCGGCCGGATCGGGACGCAGCAGCACCGGAGTCTGGCGCGTCGTGGTCGCGCGGCGGGACGGCATCGGCGCCTTCTGCTGGGCGATCATGTCCTTGGCGCCGGGGCTCAGGGTCTCGGCCGCGGTCTCGAACTCGGCCCCGCGCGTGGCCATCTTCTCGTTGATCTGCCGGGCGAGTGCCAGATCGCGGTTCCACCAGCCGCGGATCTGGGCGAGGCGCGCCTCCGCCTCCGGACGCTGGATCCGTCCGGCGGCGTAGTCGCTGCGCACCGCCTGGGCCTGGCGGAAGCGACAGTCGGAGAGCTGGTCGAAGGCCTGCTGGGCGCGATCGATCTCGGCATTCTCCTTCGCCAGATCGCTCGAGACCCGGCTTGCCAGCACCGCCTGGTCACGCGACTGCTGCTGCAGCGCATAAATGTAGCCGGTCGCCGCGCCCGCGACCGCCCCTGTCGCGGCGCCGATCGCGATCGCCGAGCCGCGACCGCCGCCGAAGAGGCCGCCCAGCACCGCCCCGCCGACCGCGCCGATCAGTGCGCCCTTGATGATGTCCTCGGCGAAGAAGTTCCCGGTGCTGTCGAGGGCGACCACGTAGGGACGACAGGTGTCGGCCGGATCGGCCGCGCCGATCCTCTGCTCCTGGGTGGTGACGCAGCCGCCGAGCAGGGCCACGACGACAACCGCCGAGACGCCCTGGCGGAGGCGGGTGCGGAGGGCGGAAGGACGCTGCATGGGTTGGGCCTCGTGATCAGCCGTGACGAGAGACTACACCGATGCCCTCCGGCTGACGAGAGACCGCCTGCCGGAGGCTCCGCCATCCGCTGCGGGCGTGCACAGGTATGGCGTCGGAGCGCAGCGTACTGCGCCCGGCGACCGATGCATGTGCGTCACGGCACACGACGCGCGCCCGCCGCGCCAGCGGTGGAGGGACATCGGTCGGGCACGACGGACGGGTTGCGGGATCACCACCCCTCGCTATATCCGCCCTGCGGTCGGGCACCCCGACCGACCGCCGTGTCGGGCGGCGCCGTCCGAAAGAACCCAGCGCAAGGAGACGTCATGAAGAGGATCCTGCTCGCCGCCACCGCCGTCGCACTCGCCGCCGTCACCACTCCCGCCGCCGCCCAGGACGCGGCCGCCGGCCAGCGCGTGTTCAACCAGTGCCGCGCCTGCCACACGATCGAGGCGGGTGGACGCAACGGCGTGGGACCCAACCTGCATGGCGTGGTCGGTCGGAAGGCCGCTTCGGTGGACGGGTTCCGCTACTCGCCGAACATGCGCGAACTTGCCGAAGGTGGGCTGACCTGGACCGAGGAGAATCTTGACAAGTATCTGACCAATCCGAAGAGCCTGGTGCCGCGCGGCAGCATGGCCTTCGCCGGGCTGCGTAACGAACAGCAGCGCAAGGACGTGATCGCCTACCTGAAGCAGAACAGCCCCGGGAGCTGAGCGCAGCCCCGGTGGCCACGGTCAGCGGCCGCGCGGGTCGAAGGCGTCGCGCAGACCGTCGCCCAGCAGGTTGAAGCCGAGCACCACCAGCACGATCGAGAGCCCGGGGAAGATCGCCATCCAGGGCGCCTGCTCGATGAAGCGCTGGGCGGTGTTCAGCATCGAGCCCCAGGACGGCGCCGGCGGCTGCTGGCCGAGGCCGAGGAAGGAGAGCGAGGCCTCGGCGATGATCGCGCTCGCGATCGTCAGCGTGGCCTGCACCAGGAGCGGGGGCACGATGTTCGGCAGGATGTGGCGCACCGCGACCCGCCAGCGCGGATTGCCGATCGCGCGCGCCGCCTCGACATAGTCCTCCACCTTCGCCGCCATGGTCGCGCCGCGCGCCAGCCGGATGAAGATCGGTGTCGCACTGATGCCGATCGCGATCATCGCGTTCTCGAGCGCGGGGCCGAGGAAGGCCGCGAGCGCGATCGCCAGGATCAGGAACGGGCAGGCCAGCATCGCGTCGGTGAGGCGGCTGATCAGCGCATCGATCCAGCCGCCGCGGAAGCCGGCCAGCATGCCGATCGGCACGCCGGCCGCCAGCGCGATCGCGACCGAGACGACGCCCGCGAGCAGGCTCGCGCGCGCGCCCCAGATCACCCGCGAGAGCAGGTCGCGGCCGTTCTCGTCGGTGCCGAACCAGTGCAGGGCGGAGGGTGGCTTGCGGATCGCCGTCCAGGACGTCCGCGTCGGGTCGAAGGGCGCGATCAGCGGCGCGAGCACCGCGACCAGGACGAACGCCACGACCAGCGCGAGCCCGACCATCGCGGTGCGGTGCCGCACCAGCTTCCTGAGCGACCGCCGCGTCGGGCTGTCGATGCGCTCGGGCGCGGCCGTGGCGGCGAGCGTGGTCATGCGTGGCGCAGGCGCGGATTGATCAGCACGTAGAGCACATCGGCGGCGAGATTGAGCCCGACATAGATCACCGCCACGACCAGGACGACGCCCTGCACCACCGGGTAGTCGCGGTTGAAGACCGCATCGACGATCAGCTTGCCGAAGCCGGGAATGGTGAAGACCTGCTCGGTCAGCACCGCGCCGGAGAGGAGCGTGCCGAGCTCGAGCGCGCCGAGCGTGACCACCGGCACCAGCGCGTTCCGGAGCGCGTGCTTGGCGACGATGACCCGCTCGGCGAGCCCCTTGGCGCGCGCGGTGCGCACATAGTCCTGCGCCATCGCCTGCACCATCGCGCTGCGCGTGTGGCGCATCAGCACCGCCGCGATCCCGGTGCCGAGCACGAAGGCGGGCATGATCGTGGTGGCGAGGCTCTGGCGCCAGTCCTCGGCGAGCGGCACGTAGCCGGAGGGCGGCAGCCAGCCGAGCTTCACGCTGAACAGCAGGATCATCATGATCCCGAGCCAGAAGTTCGGCGTCGAGATGCCAGCGAGCGCGATGCCGTTGGCGATCCAGTCGGCCGGCCGGTCCTTCCTCACGGCCGAGACGATGCCGGCGGGGATGCCGATCAGGCAGGCGATCGCGAAGGCCATCAGCCCGAGCTGCACGGTCACCGGCAGCTTCTCGATGATCACCTTGCCGACGGGTTCGCGGATGCGCCAGGAGAAGCCGAGATCGCCCTGGAGCACGTTGCCGAGCCAGAGCACGTACTGCTCGTGGATCGGCCGGTCGAGGTTGAGCTCGGCGCGGATCTGGGCCAGCACCTGCGGATCGCCCCGCTCCTCGCCGGCGAGGATCAGCGCCGGATCGCCGGGCATGAGTTGCTGCAGCCCGAAGATCAGGATCGAGACGAACAGCAGGGTGGGGATGATCTGCCCCACCCTGCGGAGCAGGAAGCCGCCCATGCGCGGCCGTCAGCTCGACCGCCGCGGAGCGGCCGGCACCCTCATGCTGATTCTCTCCCGCGCGTGCGGGAGAGGGTCAGGGTGGTGACGCTGCCGTCCGCGCGCATCAGTTCGCCGCCAGCCGCACGCCCTTGACGCGGATCAGCCCGTCCGGCACCGGCACGAAGCCCTGCACCCGGGTCGAATAGGCGTGGATGTTCTTGCGGTGCCAGAGATAGAGCCGGGCGCGATCCTCGGTGATGTAGTGGCGGTACATCCGTTCGAAGATCGCCACGCGCTTCTCGAGATCGCTCTCCTCGCGCGAGGCGTCGAGCAGCCGGTCCACCTCGGGGTTGGCGTACTTGCCGTCGTTCTGCGCGCCGCGGCTGTGCACGAAGGTCCAGAGATTGCCGTCCGGGTCGGTCCGCCCGGACCAGCCGACCAGATAGGCCTCGAAGTCGCCGCGCTGCGCCGCCTGCAGCGACGAGGCGAACTCCATCGCGCGGATCGACACCTCGAACCCGGCCTCGGCCGCCATCGCCTGGATCACCTCGCCGACCTGGCGCATGTCCGGGTTGTTCGGCACGGTCAGCTCGACCTTCACCGGCGTCGCCACGCCCGCCTCGCGCAGGAGCGCACGCGCCCGGGCGACGTCGCGCGTCGGCGGGGTCAGCGAGCGGACATGGTAGGGCGAGGACGGCGGCACGGCCTGGGCGGTCGGCGTGAAGTGGCCGTCATAGACGACCTGGATGATGGTCGCACGGTCGATCGCCAGGTCGAAGGCCTGGCGCACCTTCGCATGCTGGCCGATCGGCGCCCTGGCACGGTCGCCGTTGGCGATGTTGAAGGTGATCCCCTGGTAGCCGAGCTCGTCGCCCATCGCCACGCGCAGCCGCGGGTTCCGCTGCACCGTCGGGATGTCGGTTGCCGAGATCGTCTCGGTCAGCTCGAGCGCGCCCGACTGCAGGTTGGCCAGCCGCACCGTGCTGTCCGGGATCGGCAGATAGATGATGCGGTCGAGATGCACGCTCCCCTTGTCCCAGTAGTCGGGGAAGCGCTCGACCACGATGCGGTCCTGGGCGACACGCTCGACGAAGCGGAACGGCCCGGCGCAGACCGGCCTCAGACCGAAATCGCGCCCTGCCGCCTCGGCGGCTTTGGGGCTCAGCACCATCCCCGCCCGGTCGGTGAGCTGGGCGAGGAACGGCGCGAACGGCACCTTCAGGTGGATGCGCACGGTCTTCGGATCGACCACCTCGACGCGGTCCATCGCGTTGATCTCGCCGCGCCGGAAACTGCCCTGCATGGTGAGGTGACGATTGAGGCTGTAGGCGACGGCGTTCGCGTCCATCGTCTCGCCGTCGTGGAACTTCACGCCCTCGCGCAGCGTGATCGTCAGCGTCCTGCCGTCGTCCCATCTGAAGCCGGTGGCGAGCTGCGGGACGATGTTCAGGTCCTTGTCGATGTCGAACAGCTTGTCGCAGAGGGAGGCGAACACGATCCGTCCGACATAGGTGCGCGCGAGCGTGGGATCGAGGATGTCCGGGTCCTCGCGCAGACCGATGCGCATGGTCTGCGCCGAGGCGGAGGAGACCGCCAGCACCGAGACGGCGACGGCGGCAAGCAGCAATCTCTTCATTCGGAAGCTCCCATTCTTGTCGTTGGCCTGGAACCCAGCGTCGCGCCGGACGGGCCCGGGGGCAAGTCCGGCCGGAAGTGGCGCGCGAGCGCGTGCAGCCGGACACGCGCCGCGCGGTCGCCGGCGGCCGCCTCGCCTTCCCAGGGCGGCAGGCCGCGCCAGTGATGGCAGGCGACCGCGTGGCGGTCGCCGGGATCGGCGAGCGGCGGATCCTCGCCGCGGCAGCGCGCATCGGCGTGCGGGCAGCGGGTGTGGAAGCGGCAGCCGGGGGGCGGGTTCATCGGGCTCGGCACGTCGCCCTCGATGGTCGCTTTCGGCGCCGCAAGGCCAGGCTCGGGGCGGGGGATCGCGGCGAGGAGCGCGCGCGTGTAGGGGTGGCGGGGTGCTGCGAACACCCCGCGCGTCGGCCCCTGCTCGACGATCCGCCCCAGATACATCACCGCCACCCGGTCGGCGATGTGGCGCACCACCGCGAGATCGTGCGCGATCAGCAGGAAGGCGAGGCCGAGACGCGCGAGCAGGTCGTCGAGCAGGTTGATCACCTGCGCCTGGATCGAGACGTCGAGCGCGCTCACAGGCTCGTCGCCCACCAGCAGCCTGGGCTCGCAGGCGAGCGCGCGGGCGATGCCGATGCGCTGGCGCTGCCCGCCCGAGAACTCGTGCGGGTAGCGCGCCGCCTGCTCGGGGCGGAGCCCGACCAGCGTGAGCAGATCCGCGACGCGATCGTCCACCGCGCGGCCCGCGCGCAGCCGGTGCAGCCGGATCGGCTCGGCGAGGATCTGGCCCACCGTCATGCGCGGGTTGAGGCTCGCGAACGGGTCCTGGAAGATCAGCTGCATGTGCCGGCGCGCGGCGCGCAGCCGCGCCTCGTCCATCGCCATCAGGTCGGCGCCGTCGAAGGTGATGCTGCCGCGATCGGGCTCGATCAGCCTGAGGCAAAGCCGCGCGGCGGTCGACTTGCCGCAGCCCGATTCGCCCACCAGCGCGAGCGTCTCGCCCGGCATCACGGCGATGTCGATGCCGTCCACCGCGCGCACGAAGCCGGCCGGCCGGCCGAACAGCCCCCCCCGCACCGGGAAGTGCTTCACGAGGCCGCGCGCGTCGAGCAGGGGCGCGCTCATGCTGCGGCGGCGAAACGGTCGAGCGGGGCCTGCCAGCACGCGGCGACGTGCCCCTCGCCGACCGGCGCGAGCGGCGGCGCCTCGGTGCGGCAGCGCTCGACCACGAAGGGGCAGCGTGGCGCGAAGCGGCAGCCGGGCGGCCAGGCGCGCGGGCTGGGCACCGCGCCCTCGATGGTGGCGAGCCGCTCGACCTGCTCGTCGAGCCGCGGCACCGCGCCCATCAGCCCGACCGTGTAGGGATGCTGCGGCGTGCGGAACAGCGCCCCGACCGGCGCCTGCTCGGCGACCCGGCCGGCATACATCACCAGCACGTCGTGCGCGAGCTCGGCGACCACGCCGAGATCATGCGTGATCAGCACGATCGCGGTGCCCGTCTCCTCCGAGAGCTCGCGCATGAGCGACAGGATCTGCGCCTGGATCGTCACGTCGAGCGCGGTCGTGGGCTCGTCGGCGATCAGCACCGAGGGGCGGCACGCCATCGCCATGGCGATCATCACGCGCTGGCGCATCCCGCCCGAGAGGCGGTGCGGATACTCGCCGAAGCGCCGTTCCGGTACCGGAATGCGCACGCGCGCCAGCCACGCGATCGCCTGGTCGCGCGCCTCGGCGGCCGAGACCTCGCCGTGCTCGCGGATCGCCTCGACGATCTGGTCGCCCACGGTGAAGGCGGGATTGAGCGAGGTCATCGGCTCCTGGAAGATCATCGCGATGCGCCCGCCGCGGATCTGGCGCATGCGGGATTCGGACGCCGCCAGCACCTCCTCGCCCTCGAGCCGCACCGACCCCTCGGCGCGCGCGTTCGGCGCGAGCAGGCGCATGATCGCGAGCGCGGCGACGCTCTTGCCGCAGCCCGATTCGCCGACGATCGCGAGCCGCCGGCCCGCGGCGAGCGCGAAGGACACGCCGTCCACCGCGCGCACCGCTCCGTCGTCGGTGGCGAAGGTGACGGCGAGATCGCGTACCTCGAGCAGCGGCGCGGTCATGAGCCCGGAACGTCGTCGTCGGGCGTCCCCTCCGCCTCGACGGCGGCGATGATCACCGCGCGGTCGTAGGTGCCGGGGTGGCCGGGACCGGCGAGGAAGCGCCGATAGATCGCGTAGCGCGCCTTGCTGCGGCGATGGAGCCGGCGCAGTTCCGCGATCGGCTCGGCATGGTCGTCGACGCGGATGTCGAGATCGGCATAGGGGTCCTTGGACGCCACCTTCAGCGCGGCCGATTGCTTGCCGCGCGAATCCCCGCCCGCCGCCTCGCCGGCCTCGAGCGCGCGCAGGAGCCGCTCGGCCATCTCCACGCCCTCGGCCGCGGCCTGCTCGTAGGCGCGCGCGGTCGCCTCCACCACCTCGGGTCCGGCGAGCATGTTGCCCGCGACCGAGCAGTCGCGCCCGACCACGCTGCCGGCCCAGGCGACGCAGCCCGTGCCGGTGTGCTGGGCGATCCGTCCGGCGGCATCGAGGATGTGCAATTGGCGCACCTCGCGCCCGGGATCGGCCGCGGTCAGCACGGCGGCGACCTCGGATGCGGGCCTGCCCTGGCGCAGCATCGCCATGCCCTCGATCGCGTACATCGGGTTCATCAGCGCCTGGGTCGACAGCGCCGCGACACGGCCCTCGACATGCGGGCAGAGTGCGCCGACCGCGAAGAACCGTGTCGCGACGGCGACGCCGAGCGTGCCCGTCGCCGGATCGCGCGCCAGAATCGACCAGGTCATGCCATCCGCCCTGCTCCCGTGCTGCATCCGCCGCGCCCGGCCCGGCGTAGTCGGACATGGCGCCGCGCCGCTCCGCCGCAGACGAAAGCACGCTCCGTGCCGGTCGCAAAGGTGGACAGCGCAGGCGCGATCGCCTTGGATGACGCCGGAGGGGCACGCATGGCGGATGCGGGCACGGAGGCACAGGATCTCGCGGAGATGCTGGCAGCGGTCGCGCGCGGCGACCGGGCGGCGCTGCGCGCGCTCTACGCGGCCCAGTCGGCACGGCTGTTCGGCGTCTGCCTGCGCATCCTGCGCGACCGTGCCGCCGCGGCGGATGCCACCCAGGACACGTTCCTGCGCATCTGGGACCGCGCCGACCGCTTCGACCCGGCGCGCGGCGCGGCACCCGCCTGGCTTGCCGCGATCGCGCGGCATGTGGCGCTCGATCTCGCCCGTGCGCGCGGGCGCGAGCTGCCGAGCGACGATCCGGAGCTTGGCGACGCGCCGGTGGAGCACGACCCGGTGGCCGCGCTGGACGCGGGCACGGATGCGGCCCGGCTGCGCGACTGCCTCGGCACGCTCGAGGAGAAGAACCGCCGCTCGATCCTGCTCGCCTTCGTCGATGGGCTCTCGCATGCGCAGATCGCCGCGCGGCTCGAAACCCCGCTCGGCACGGTGAAGGCGTGGATCCGGCGCGGCCTCGCGTCGCTGAAGGAGTGTCTCACGTCATGAGGGGGCCGGCATGATCCCGACCGACCCCGCCGAGCGCACCGCACTCGCCGGCGAGTACGTGCTCGGCACGCTCGATGCCCGCACCACCGCCGCCATGCGCGCGGCGCTCGAGACGGACGCGGGCCTGCGCGCCGAGGTCGAGGCCTGGGAGCGCCGGCTCGCGCCGCTCGTCGACACGGTCGCGCCCGCCGAGCCGCCAGCCGATCTGCTGCCGCGCATCGAGGCCGCACTGGACGCG
>NZ_VIKA01000079.1 GCF_006704265.1 Elioraea sp. Yellowstone
CGGCGAGGTCGAGCACGCGCCTGCCCGCCACCTGCGCCGGATCGTCGAGCACGAAGCGCGCGAGCGCCTGCCCGCCCGGCCAGGCGAAGGCCCAGTAGGGCGGATCGACGCCCTCGCGCGCGAGGCTCGCCTCGGTCGCCTGCCAGATCGGCGTGATCTCGGCGGCGAGATGCAGCGCGAGTTCGGGCACGAGAGGCGCGCGGCCGATCGCGGTCTGGCGGAGGACGAATGCGGCCGCCGCCTCCGGCGTCATGCGAGGCGCCCGAGCACGATCGCCGCCGCGACCGCGAGCCCGACCTCGCGGTTGGCGCGGAACAGCCTGCCGCACAGCGCCGCGTCGTGGATGTCGAGCATGATCGCCTGGCGCGCGAGCAGCAGCGCCGGCACGACCAGGGCAGCGAGGAACCACGGCGAGAGCTCCGCGAGCACGCCCGCGATGCCGGCCAGCACGACCGCTGCGCCGTAGCAGGCGGCGAGGAACGGGCGCGTGCGCTCGCCGAACAGGCGCGCCGTCGAGCGCACGCCGATCAACGCGTCGTCCTCGCGGTCCTGGTGCGCATAGATCGTGTCGTAGCCGAGGGTCCAGAAGAACGCCGCGGCGTAGAGCACGAGCGCGGCTGCATCGAGCCTGCCGACGGCCGCCGCGTAGCCCATCGGCACGCCCCAGTTGAAGGTGATGCCGAGGAAGGCCTGCGGCCACCAGGTGATCCGTTTCATCAGCGGGTAGACCGCGATGGGGAACAGCGAGGCGACGCCGAGCGCGATCGCGAGCGGAGCGAGCTGGAGCAGGATCACGAGACCGATCGACAGGAGAACCGCAAGGAACGCCAGGGCGCGCAACGGCGTCACCGCGCCCGAGGCGAGCGGGCGCGCGGCGGTGCGGGCGACGCGCTTGTCGATGTCGCGGTCCCAGAGGTCGTTGATCACGCAGCCCGCGCCGCGCATCACCACCGCGCCGAGGGCGAACAGCGCGACCAGCCGGGGATCGGGCCAGGGCGTGCCGGCAAGCGCGATCCCCCACAGCCCGGGCAGGAACAGGAGCCACGTGCCGATCGGCCGGTCGAGCCGCGCGAGCAGCGCATAGGGCCGCGCGGCCTCGGGCAGGGCCGCGACCAGCCCGCCCGGCCGGATGTCGCTCGCCTGCGCGCCTGCCCGGTCCATCGCCCCTATAGTCGATGCCGTGGCGCGAACGGCAAGCGAGCGATGACCGAGATCCGACTCTTCGTCCCTGCCCCCCTGGCGCGCGGCGCCACGATCGCCGCAAGCCCGGGCCAGGCGCACTACCTCGCCGCCGTGATGCGGCGTGCGATCGGCGACACGGTGCTGCTGTTCGACGGACGAACGGGCGAATGGCGCGCGCGCATCTCTGGCCTCTCGCGCAAGGCAGCCATGCTCACGGTGGAGGAGCAGACCCGGCCGCAGGCGGCGGAGTCCGATCTCTGGCTGCTCGCCCCGGTGCTGAGGCGCGAGACCACGGAATGGATGGTGGAGAAGGCGACCGAACTGGGCGTCGCGCGCATCCTGCTGACGACGAGTGCGCAGAGCGCGGTCACGCGCACCAACCCCGACCGGCTCGCCGCGATCGCGACGGAGGCGGCCGAGCAGTGCGGGCGGCTCGGCGTGCCGGAGGTGGTACCGCCCGCCCCCGTCGCACGCGTGCTTGCCGGCTGGCCGCCGCGACGACATCTGCTGCTGGCCGACGAATCGCGCGCCGCCCCACCGGCGTGCGCGGTGATCACGGGCGCCGCGGCGGGCGCCTGGGCGTTGCTGGTCGGCCCCGAAGGCGGCTTCACGGAACGCGAACTTGACGGTTTCCGGAAACTCCCGTTCTGTCTCCCGGCCTCCCTCGGCCCCCGCATCCTGCGGGCCGAGACGGCGGCCGTCATCGGCCTCGGCCTGATCCAGGCGCTGGCCGGCGACTGGCAGGATCGGCCGGGCGGCCGCCCGCACGACGCAGCCACACGCGAGGGGAAGAGCGAGGATGTCCGGTCCGTCGGAGGGTGACGCGACCCCGATCACGTCGGTGCGCGATCTCGCGGAGTATGTCGCGGGCGGGGCGAAGCCGCGCGCGGCCTGGCGCATCGGCACCGAGCACGAGAAGTTCGCCTTCCGCCGCAGGGATCTCTCGCCGCCGCCCTACGACGCGCCCGACGGCATCCGCGCACTGCTCGAGGGGCACATGGCGCGCGGCTGGCAGCCCGCGCTCGACAACGGCAACGTCATCGGGCTGAGGAAGGACGGCGCGAACATCAGCCTCGAGCCGGGCGGACAGTTCGAGCTCTCGGGCGCGCCGCTCGCCACCCTGCACGAGACGAAGGCCGAGCTCGACGCGCATCTCGCCGAGGCCAAGGCGGTGGGCGAAGCGCTGGGCCTGGGCTTCCTGCCGCACGGCTTCCACCCGCTCGCCCGGCGCGAGGACATGCCGTGGATGCCGAAGAGCCGCTACGCGATCATGCGGCGCTACATGCCGAAGAAGGGCCGCCTCGGTCTCGACATGATGCTCCGCACCTGCACCGTGCAGGTGAACCTCGATGTCGGCGACGAGGCCGACATGGTCGAGAAGTTCCGCGTCAGCCTGGCCCTGCAGCCGGTCGCGGTGGCGCTGTTCGCCAACTCCCCCTTCACCGAGGGCCGGGCGAACGGGTTCCGGAGCTTCCGCGCCCATACCTGGACGGATACGGACCCGGACCGGTGCGGCATTCCCGCGGTGGTGTTCGAGCAGGGGTTCGGCTTCGAGCGCTACGTCGAATGGGTGCTCGACGTGCCGATGTACTTCGTCTACCGCCAGGGCCGCTACATCGACGTCGCCGGCAGGAGCTTCCGCGACTTCATGGCCGGCAAGCTGCGCGACGAGACCGACGGGGCGGTGGCGACGATCGGCGACTTCGCCGATCACCTGACGACGGTGTTCACCGAGGTGCGGCTGAAGCGCTATCTGGAGATGCGCGGCGCCGACTCGGGCCCGCCGGAGATGCTGATGGCGCTGCCCGCGCTCTGGGTCGGGCTGCTCTACGACGCCGGCGCGCAGGCGGAGGCTGCGGCGCTGATCCGCGACCACGCCTGCCAGGAGTGGCAGGCGCTGCACCGCGACGTGCCGCAGCGCGGGCTCGCCACGCCTTTCTGCGACGGCACCGCCCTGGATCTTGCGCGCGCGATGGTGGGGATCGCTAGGCGCGGCCTCGTCGCGCGGGGGCTCGGCGAGGAGGTCTATCTCGCGCCCCTCGAGGAGATCGCCGCGACGGGTCGCAGCCTGGCGGATCATTGGCTCGACCGGGCCGCGACCGCCTGGGGGGGCGACATCTCGCGCATCTTCGCCGAGGGTGCGCTGTAGCCGCCCCTCATACCCGGAGCACAAGGGTTTGACCTTTGTGCGGAGGGTATGGCGCGCGGGGCTCAAGGGGCGGCCGCGCGCAAAACCAAGGCCTGATGCCCGGCCGGCAAAGGTCGAACCTTTGTCGCCGGGTATCAGCGGAGCGCCGTGCCGCCCACCGTCAGCCCGGAGAGCTTCAGCGTCGGCTGCCCTACACCTACGGGCACGCCTTGGCCGTTCTTGCCGCAGGTGCCGATGCCGGGATCGAGGGCGAGGTCCTTGCCGACCATCGTCACCCTGGTGAGCGCATCCGGACCGTTGCCGATCAGCGTCGCCCCCTTGACCGGCGCGGTGACGCGGCCGTGCTCGATCAGGTAGGCCTCGGAGGCGGAGAAGACGAACTTGCCCGAGGTGATGTCCACCTGGCCGCCGCCGAAGTTCACGGCATAGAGGCCGCGCGCGACGGAGGCGATGATCTCCTGCGGATCGTGCGGCCCGGCCAGCATCACGGTGTTGGTCATGCGCGGCATCGGCGCGTGCGCGTAGGATTGTCGCCGCCCATTGCCGGTCGGTGCCGCCCCCATCAGCCGGGCGTTCTGCCGGTCCTGCAGGAAGCCCGTCAGGATGCCGTCCTCGATCAGCACCGTGCGGCCGGAGGGCGTGCCCTCGTCGTCGATCGTGATGGAACCACGACGATCCGGGATCGTTCCGTCGTCCACCACGGTCACGCCGGGGGCCGCGATCCGGCTTCCCACCAGCCCGGCGAAGGCCGAGGTCCCCTTGCGGTTGAAGTCGCCCTCGAGCCCATGCCCGACCGCCTCGTGCAGCAGGATGCCGGGCCAGCCGGGGCCGAGCACCACCTCCATCTCGCCGGCGGGAGCAGCGACCGAGTCGAGGTTCACCACCGCCTGGCGCAGCGCCTCGTCTGCCGCCGCGCGCCAGGTCGCCGGGTCGAGCAGCCGGTCGAGCCCATGCCGGCCGCCCAGGCCGTGGCTGCCGGTCTCGCGCCGGCCGCCCTGCTCCACCACCACTGTGACGCTCAGCCGCACCAGCGGGCGGATGTCGGCTGCGCGCGCGCCGTCGGCGCGGATGATCTGCACCGCCTGCCACTCGCCCGCGAGACTCGCCATCACCTGCACCACGCGCGGGTCGCGGCCGCGGGCATAGGCGTCGATCTCGGCGAGCAGCCTCGTCTTCGCGGCGAAGTCGACCGACGCCACCGGATTGACGTCGGGATAGAGCCGCGCATTGGTCGAGCGGGGGGCGACGTCCATCGTTCCGCCCCGCCCGCGCCGCACGCCGCGCACGGCCTCGGCCGCGCGCCGCAGCGCCGCCTCGGAGAGCTCGCCCGCATGCGCGTAGCCGACCGCCTCGCCGGCGACCGCGCGCAGCCCGAAGCCGAGCGTGGTGTCGAAGGCGGCCGAGCGGATGCGCCCGTCCTCGAGCGCCAGCGCCTCGCTCTCGCGGTACTCGAGGAACAGTTCGCCGTCGTCCATGCCTGCGAGCGCGGCGGCGGCGAGGGAGATGGCCGCGGCGCGGTCGAGCGCCGCGCCGGGCCGGGCGAAGAACAGCGCGTCGGTGGTGTCGAGATGGCTCATCGCTCGGATCCCGTCCCGGTTCGTGACCTACTGCGCGGCATCGGCACGCCGCAGCACGCGCGCCGCCGGCAGCCGCAGCACCGCCGTCGTGCCCCGTCCCGGTTCGCTCTCGAGGGTGAGCGTGCCGCCATGCGCAAGGGCGAGCGCGCGCGAGAGGAAGAGCCCGAGCCCGGAGCCCTGGTAGCGGCGGGCGAGCGAGGAGTCGAGCTGCACGAAAGGCTGGAAGACGCGTTCAAGGTCCTCCCGGGCGATGCCGATGCCGGTGTCGGCGACGCGGAGCGCGATCCCGCCCTCGACATCGGGCCCGGCCTCGAGCCGCACCGAGCCGCCCGGCGGCGTGAACTTGACCGCATTCGAGACGAGATTGAGCAGCACCTGGCGCAGCCGCCGCTCGTCGCCCCGCACGGCCGGCAGGTCCTTCGGCACGGCGAGGGCGAGCGCGACGGAGGCGGTGCGCGCTGCGGGCTCGAGCAGGCGCAGCACGGCCGCGGAGAGGCTCGCCAGATCGACCCTGTCCTCGGCGAGATCCATCCGCCCGGCCTCGATGCGCGCGACGTCGAGGATGTCGTTGATCAGCGACAGGAGATGCCGCCCGGCCTCGTTGATCGCGTTCGCGTATTCCTCGACCCGCCGCGCATCCGGGCGGTCGCTCTCGTGCATCAGCGCCTCCGAGAAGCCGATCACGGCGTTGAGCGGCGTGCGCAGCTCGTGGCTCATGGTCGCGAGGAACTGGCTCTTCGCGCGGCTCGCGGCCTCGGCTTCGGCGGCGGCGCGGCGCAGCGCGGCCTCGGCCTCCTTCTGCTCGGTGACGTCGGTGTAGGTGACCACGAAGCCGCCGTCGGGCGTGGGATCGGAGCGCACCTCCAGCACGCGTCCGTCGGGGCGCGTGCGCCAGTGGATGGTCGAGACCGAGCGGTCGCGGGTGAGGTAGTCGCGCGCCGCCGCCTCGGCCGTCCCGGGCGGCCCGAGCTCGCCGCGCTCGACCAGGGCCGCGACGAGTTCGGCCTGGGTGCGGCCGGGCTGGAGGAGCTCGGGCGGATGGCCGAGCAGCTGCGCGGCGACACGGTTGGCGGCGACCACGCGCCGGTCGCGATCGAACAGGCAGATGCCGTGGCGGATGTGCTCGAGCATGGTGTCGAGCACGCTCGCCCGACGCATCGCCTCGGCCTCCGCCTCCACGACCGGGGTGATGTCGGTGACGACCGAGATGTGGCCGCCGTCCGGCAGCGGCGCGGTGCGGATGTCGATCGCGGTGCCGTTCGGGCGCATGCGCCGTCGCCGCTGCGGCCTGGTGATGTCGCGGCTGACCTCGCGCAGGAAGGTCTCCGTCGCGTCGCCCGGGCCGAACTCGCCCGCCTCCGCGCGGCGGCGCACCACATCCTCGAGATGGTCGCCGATCGCCACCGGCGCGCCGGCCATGATCTGCGAGTAGGCCGGATTGACCATGGCGAGCCGACGGTCCGGCCCGTAGACCGATACGCCGTGCGGCAATGCGCGCAGGATCGCATCGAGCAGGCGCGCGCGCGCGGTGGCGTCGTTCTCGGCACGCGCGAGGGCGGTGATGTCGTGGGCCGCCACCATGAAGCCGCCGTCGGGCAGCGGATCGCAGGTCAAGTCCAGGACCTGGCCGTTCGGGCGGGTATGGCGGAGGAGATGCGAGCGCGTCCGGTCGAGCGCGATCAGCCGGGCGAGATGCGCGTCCGGCTCGGCCACCGCGGCGAACTCCCCGCGCGCGGCGAGGTCGCGCAGATGCTGCTCGAAGCTGGCCCCCTGCCGGAGCATCCCGTCGGGCAGGCCGAGCAGCTCCTCGTAGCGGCGGTTGAAGAGCGCGACCCGCCCGTCCGGCCCATAGACGCAGACCCCCGTGCGCAGCCGGAGCAGCACCATGTCCAGATGCAGCGCGTGGCGACGCGCCTGCCGCTCCGCCTCCACCAGCGGCGTGACGTCCACCGTGCAGACCACATGGCCGCCATCGGGCAGCGGCTCGAAGCGGACCTCGAAGGAGCGCCGATCGGCGCCGGTGCGCATGCGCCGGCTGGGCCGGCTGCGGTCGATGGCAAGCTGTGCCGCGACCTGCGCCTCGGGATCGACCGCGCCGTACCAGCCCTGGCGTGCGAGCAGCCTGACGACGTCCGCGAGATGCATGCCGGGCCGGAACGCCTCCGGCGCGAGGCCGGCATCCTCCGCGTAGGTGCGATTGGCCCAGATGAGCCGTCGGTCGGAATCATAGAGGCAGATTCCGACCGGCAGCCGGTCGAGCGTGGCGCGCAGCAGCGCCTGCTGGCGTTCATGGGCGCGCGCGGCCTCCATCTCGACCGTGACGTCGCGGCCGATGCCGCGATAGCCGCGGAACTGCCCGTCGCGGCCGAACACCGGCACGCCGCTGACGCGCACCCAGTAGGGCGCCTCCGAGCCGCGGCGCGAGCGGTAGGTGAGGTCGCGGAAGGGGCGGCGCGCGGCGAGGTCCTCGGCATGGCGCCGCCACATCGCCTCGTCGCCCGGCTCGCGCAGCACCTGCTCGAAGCGGGTGCGTCCCAGCATCGGATCGCCGAGGCGCGGGGTGAGCGCGCGCGCCCCGCGGCCCGGCTCGTGGACCGAGATGAAGGTGAAGCGGAAGTTCTCGTCCTGCTCCCAGAACCAGTCGCCCGAGGCCTCGGTGAAGTCGAGCAGCCGGCGCTCGCGCTCGGCCAACGCCTCGTAGGCGAGGTTGAGGGCGGCAAGCTCCGCCCGCAGCCGGGCGATCTCCTCGCTCACGGCCGGCCAGGGCCAGCGCGCGGGCGCATCCGGTCGAGCGCGTTGACGAAGGCCGCGAGCACCAGCGCCGCCATCGTCTGATGCAGGGTGCCGAGCCCGACCGGCACGACGTGAACGAGTGTCAGCACGCCGAGCAGGTACTGCAGCACCACGGCACCGGCCAGAAGCAGCGCCGCCGGCGCCGCACTCCGTCCGCGCTGCCGCCACGCCACCGCAGCGAGCCACAGCGCCGCGCCGAGGGCGAGGGTGGCCACGAGACGATGGTTGAACTGCACCGCGGCGACGTTCTCGAACCAGTTCATCAGCCACGGCTCGAGCGCGCCGTAGCCCGCCGGCACGAGCCGCCCGTCCATCAGCGGGAAGGTGTTGTAGTCGAAGCCGGCGCGGATGCCGGCGACGAAGCCGCCCGCCAGCATGGCGACGATCGCCAGCAGCCCGGTCGCGATCACGCCGCGCCGCAGCGGCGCCGGCGCCCACTCGGCGGCCGGCCGCCGCAGCAGGCCGAGCGCGGTCCAGAGCAGCGCGGCGAGGATCAGGAAGGCGAGGCCGAGATGGATCACCAGGCGGTAGGGGCTGACCGCGGTGCGGTGCGGGAAGAACCCCGAGGCGACCATGAACCAGCCGACGAAACCCTGCAGCGCGCCGAGCGCGAACAGCAGCGCGAGCCGCGGCACGAGGTCGCGTCGGATCCGACCGGCCAGCCAGAGGCCCGCGAAGCCGGCGAGGAACGCCACGCCGATCAGCCGCCCCCAGAGCCGATGCAGGTACTCGAGCCAGAAGATCTCGCGGAAGCCGGCGAGGTCCATGCCGGCGTTCACGGCGGCGTATTGCGGGATGGTGCGGTAGAGATCGAACAGCCTCTGCCACTCCGCCTCCGAGAGCGGCGGGAACCAGCCGGTGAGCGGACGCCACTCCATGATCGAGAGCCCGGAGCCGGTCAGCCGGGTCGCGCCCCCGAGCGCGACCATGACCAGCACCATCGCCGCGATGCCGAGCAGCCATGCGCCGACGGCGCGGTCGCCCGCGGCGGCTCCGGCCTTGCCGGCATGGGACGTCTCGGTCAGGTCGAACGGCATGGTCGGATCTCGCGTCTCGCGGCACCGGGCGCGGCGCGGCCGCCGGCATGGCCGCGGGATGCTAGCGCAGATCCCGATCTGGTGAAGGCACCCGGTCGGGTGTCGCGGCGCGCCAGCAGCCCCAGGCGCCGATCGCGACAGCCGAACCCGGTGCCCGCCGATCGGACCCGCCTCGTCTTGTCGCTGCCGGACCCGTCTGGTATGGCCCGTGCCGCGACGGAATCAAGCGCCCCGGCCGAGCCGCACCGGTCGCGGCCCGGCGCATCCCCGGCTCCGATGGATCAAACCCGCCCCACCCCAGCCGCCGCCGCGGCGTCCCGGCCCGCGCCGCTGCTCTCGGTGGTGGTGCCGGTGCGCAACGAAGCGCCCAACATCGCCCCCCTGGTCGCCGAGATCCGCCAGGCGGTCGCCGGGCTCGGCGCGTACGAAATCATTTATGTCGACGACGGCTCGACCGACGGCACGGCCGCCGCCCTCGCGGAGGCTGCGCGCGCGGGCGACCTGGTGCGCCGGCGCCATCGCGTCTCCTGCGGGCAGAGCGCGGCGATCGCCACCGGCGTGAAGGCGGCGCGCGGCACCTGGATCGTCACGCTCGACGGCGACGGCCAGAACGACCCGGCCGACATCCCCCGCCTGTTCGCCGCCGCGCTCGCCGAGGACGCGCTCGATCCTGCGCCGGTGCTGATCGCCGGACACCGCACCACGCGCAGGGATACCCGCACCAAGCGCATCGTCAGCCGGATCGCCAATGCGGTGCGCGCGCGCCTGCTCGGCGACGCGACCCCGGACACGGGCTGCGGGCTGAAGGTGTTCCGCCGGGCCGATTTCCTCGACCTGCCGCGCTTCGACCACATGCACCGCTACCTGCCGGCCCTGTTCCTGCGCGCGGGCGGACGGGTGCGCAGCGTGCCGGTGAACCATCGGCCCAGGCTGCGCGGCCGCTCCAATTACGGGGTGCTGGACCGGCTGGGGGTGGCGCTGCTCGACCTGGTCGGGGTGATCTGGCTGCAGCGCCGCGGCCGCAGGCCCGAGGTCGAGATCCCTGAGGGGCCGTGAACGGCCGCGCGCTGCTCCGGCTGCTCGCGCTGGCGGGCGGCCTTGCGCTCGCCGGGCTGCTTCTGCGCGCGCTCGGCCTCGCCCCCGGCACGGCGTGGGTCGACGCATGGGTGCGTGGCCGCGGACTGGCGGGCCAGCTCGTCTTCCTGGCGGTCGGCGCGGCGGCGACCGCGGCGGGCCTGCCGCGCCAGGGTGTCGCCTTCCTCGGCGGCTACGCCTTCGGCGCGCTCGCCGGCACGCTGCTCGGCTTGGCTGCGCAGCTCGGCGGCTGCGCGCTCGCCTATGGCTGGGCGACGCTGGTCGGCCGCGCCTGGGCGGAGCGGCGGCTGGCAGGCCGGTTCGGCCACCGCCTGCGGCCGCTGCGCGACGCGCTCGCCGCCGACCCGTTCGGCGCCACGCTGGCACTGCGGCTGCTGCCGATCGGCAACAACCTCGCGCTGAACCTGCTCGCCGGCATGGCGGCGATCCCGCCGCTGCCGTTCCTCGCCGCCTCGGCACTCGGCTATCTCCCGCAGACGGTGGTATTCGCCCTGCTCGGCAAGGGGATCCGCGTGGACGGCGCGTGGCAGCTCGCGCTGTCGGTCGGGCTGCTCGCGGTCTCGATCGCGATCGGCATCGCGCTGGTCCGCCGCCACCGCGCCGGACGGGCGATCGCGGCCGACGCGGGGGACGGCTGAGCGGCCCGGTGCACCGCATGGTCGACGCGCGGCGGCGATGGTGGCAGGAAGGGCGCCATGCGGACGGACATCGCGATCATCGGTGCGGGCCCTGCCGGGCTTGCCCTCGCCGCTTCCCTGGCGGGCAGCGGTCTCGACGTCACGCTGATCGAGCGGAACGACGAGGCGAGCCTCGCCGATCCGCCCTTCGACGGACGCGAAATCGCGCTCACGCATCGTTCGCAGGCGATCCTGCGCGCGCTCGGCGCCTGGCAGCGCCTGGCCGAGGCGGAGATCGCGCCGCTCGCGGAGGCGCGCGTGGTGAACGGCGGCTTCCCGCTGGCGCTGCGCTTCAGCCCGGAGGGGGCCGGTGGCGAGCCGCTCGGCCGGCTGGTGCCCAACCATGCGCTCCGCCGCAGCCTGTTCGCGACCGTGGCCGAGGCGGCGGCGGCGCGGCTGGTCGCCGGCCGTAGCGTGGTCGACCTCTCGCTCGGCGCGGACGAGGCGCGCGTCCGGCTGGAGGGCGGCGCGGAGATCGCCGCGCGGCTGGTGGTGGCGGCGGATTCGCGCTTCTCGGCGGCGCGGCGTCGCGCCGGGATCGGTGCCGCGATGCTCGACTTCGGCCGCAGCATGATCGTCTGCCGGATGACGCATGAGCGGCCCCATCGCGGCGTGGCGACCGAATGGTTCGGCCATGGCCAGACGATCGCCATGCTGCCCCTGCGGGGCGACGCCTCCTCGGCGGTGCTGACGCTGCCGCCGGCCGAGGCGGAACGGCTGCTCGCCCTCTCCGCGGAGGCCTTCGGCGCGGAAGTGACGCGGCGCTACGAGGGGCGGCTCGGCGTCATGCGGCTGGTCGGCACGCGTCACGCCTACCCGCTGGTGGCGGTCTATGCGCACCGATTCGCCGCGCGCCGCTTCGCGCTCCTCGGCGATGCCGCGGTGGGGATGCACCCGGTGACGGCGCACGGGTTCAATTTCGGGCTCTCGGGGGCGGCGCTGCTTGCGGACGAGGTGAGGGGGGCCGCGCGTCGGGGCGGCGATCCGGGTGCGCATGACGGGCTCGCGCGCTATGCCGCCGCGCACCGGCGCGCCACGCTGCCCCTGTTCCTGGCCACCAACGCGATCGCGCGGCTCTACGGCGACGAAAGCCTGCCGGCGCGGCTCGCGCGGGCGGCGCTGATCGGCGCCGGCGTGGCGCTGCCGCCGATCCGCCGGGCGATCGTCGCCCGGCTGATGGATGCGCGCCCCGCCCTCAGTGCAGGTTGAACTGGCCGGCGGCGAAGCGGAGTTCGGCCGGACGGACCAGGGCGGTCGAGGCCACGGTGACGGAGTGCAGCCTGCCCTCGATCTCGCGTGTCCAGAAGTCGAGGAAGCGGCGCAGCACGGGGAAGCCCGGCGCCATGTCGAGGTCCTGCCAGACGAAGGTCTGCAGAAGCCCGGGATGGTCCGGCATGTGGTAGAGGATCTTCGCGGTGGTCAGCCGGTACCCCATCAGCTGACGCTCGATCGCGGAAACCGACATCCTGTGTGTCTCCTCCATGCGCTGTTGTCCGTGCTCCGGTGTCTCCCTTCCCGTTCGTCGGAGCATGCCACGCTGTTGCTGAACGCAAAACAAAAACCGCGCGATTCCAAGGGGTTAGCAGCCCATCGGGGCGAGTGCTGCCAGGCTTGACTTGCGCGCAGGGCTCGCCTAGATCGCTGGCACTCCTCGGGAGGGAGTGCTAGCAAGCGGCGCCGCGCCGCCCTCCCCCCGGGAGGTTGCGATCGGTTCTGAAGCCATCAACGGAGACAACCGATGAAGTTCCGTCCCCTGCACGACCGGGTGGTGGTGCGGCGCGTGACCGCCGAGGAGAAGACCGCCGGCGGCATCATCATCCCCGACACCGCCAAGGAGAAGCCCCAGGAGGGCGAGGTCGTCGCCGTCGGTCCCGGCGCGCGCAACGAGAAGGGCGAGCTCGTCCCCCTCGAGGTGAAGGAGGGCGACCGGGTGCTGTTCGGCAAGTGGTCCGGCACCGAGGTCAAGATCGAGGGCGAGGAGCTCCTCATCATGAAGGAGAGCGACATCATGGGCATCGTCGAGGTGCCCGCCGCCAAGAAGAAGGCCGCCTGACCCTCCCCGCCAACCGGCTGCAACCCCTCTGAACAACCCGAAGGTGTGAGGACATGCCTGCTAAGGACGTGAAGTTCGGCGCCGATGCGCGCTCGCGCATGCTGCACGGCGTCGACATCCTGGCCAATGCGGTCAAGGTGACGCTCGGCCCGAAGGGCCGCAACGTCGTGCTCGACAAGAGCTTCGGCGCGCCCCGGATCACCAAGGACGGTGTCACCGTCGCCAAGGAGATCGAGCTCGCCGACAAGTTCGAGAACATGGGCGCGCAGATGGTGCGCGAGGTGGCGTCGAAGACCAACGACGTCGCCGGCGACGGCACCACCACCGCCACCGTGCTTGCCCAGGCGATCGTGCGCGAGGGCGCCAAGGCGGTCGCCGCCGGCATGAACCCGATGGACCTCAAGCGCGGCATCGACAAGGCCGTCGCCGCGGTCGTCGAGGAGCTCAAGAAGAAGTCGAAGAAGATCTCCACCTCCGCCGAGGTCGCCCAGGTCGGCGCCATCTCCGCCAACGGCGAGCGCGAGATCGGCGAGATGATCGCCAAGGCGATGGAGAAGGTCGGCAACGAGGGCGTGATCACGGTCGAGGAGGCCAAGGGCATCCAGACCGAGCTCGACGTCGTCGAGGGCATGCAGTTCGACCGCGGCTACGTCTCTCCGTACTTCATCACCAACGCGGAGAAGATGGTCGCCGAGCTCGACAACCCCTACATCCTGATCCACGAGAAGAAGCTCTCCGGCCTGCAGCCGATGCTGCCGCTGCTCGAGGCGGTGGTGCAGTCGGGCAAGCCGCTGCTGATCGTCGCCGAGGACGTCGAGGGCGAGGCCCTCGCCACCCTGGTGGTGAACAAGCTGCGCGGCGGGCTCAAGGTCGCCGCCGTCAAGGCGCCCGGCTTCGGTGATCGCCGCAAGGCCATGCTCGAGGACATCGCCATCCTCACCGGCGGCCAGGTGATCAGCGAGGATCTCGGCATCAAGCTCGAGAACGTCACGCTGAACATGCTCGGCCGCGCGAAGAAGGTGATCATCGAGAAGGAGAACACCACGATCGTCGAGGGTGCGGGCAAGAAGTCCGACATCCAGGGCCGCTGCAACCAGATCAAGGCGCAGATCGAGGAGACCACCTCGGACTACGACCGCGAGAAGCTGCAGGAGCGGCTGGCGAAGCTCGCCGGCGGCGTGGCGGTGATCCGTGTCGGCGGCGCGACCGAGGTCGAGGTGAAGGAGCGCAAGGACCGCGTGGACGACGCGCTGCACGCCACGCGCGCCGCCGTCGAGGAGGGCATCGTGCCCGGCGGCGGCACCGCGCTCGCGCGCGCGACCGCGATCCTCGGCAAGATCAAGGTCGACAACGACGACCAGCGCTTCGGTGTGGACATCGTCAAGCGCGCGATCACCACGCCCCTGAAGCAGATCGCCGAGAACGCGGGCGAGGACGGGCCGGTGATCCTCGGCAAGGTGCTGGACAACGACGACTACAACTGGGGCTATGACGCCCAGGCCGGCGAGTTCAAGGACCTCGTCAAGGCCGGCATCATCGACCCGACCAAGGTCGTCCGCACCGCGCTGCAGGACGCCTCCTCGGTGGCGAGCCTGCTGATCACCACCGAGGCGATGGTGGCCGAGCGTCCGGAGAAGAAGCCCGCCCCGGCGGGCGGCCCGGGCGGCGGCATGGGCGACATGGACTTCTGACCGCCCGATCGCCGTTGATGGTTGGGGGGCGCTCCTGCGGGGCGCCCCCTTTTCGCAAGGCGGCGCCGATTCCCCTTGACGCCGACCGCGCGACCTGCGCCTAGTGCGCCCGCAATCGTGCGTTTCGCTTGCTTGGCTTGGCTCTCCGGCACGTCCGGGTGTTTCGACCCTCGCTTCCGAAAAACCCGGTTGTCCAGACGCGGCGCGATCCCCGCGCCGCATGACGTGCTGCAGAGGAGGGCCGCATGGCCACAGGCACCGTGAAGTGGTTCAACGCGACCAAGGGATACGGCTTCATCGTCCCCGACCAGGGCGGCAAGGACGTGTTCGTGCACATCACCGCCGTCCAGGCGGCAGGGCTTCAGGGCCTCAACGAGGGCCAGAAGGTCAGCTACGAGGTCTCGATGGAGCGCGGCAAGGCCGCGGCCGGGATGCTGCGCGCGCTCTGAGCGCGGCACCGGTCGATGCGACCCGGGGGCCGTCCCGCAAGGGACGGCCCCTTCGCGTTCCACCCCGCGCCGTTTTGCCTTGACCTGCGCGGCCGCACCCGTGTTCCCTGGAGCGGCAATCGTGCGTTTGGCTTGACAGACCTCGCCTCCTCTCTGGCTTCCGGGCTACCGGGCGGCTGACGGCTTTCTCTCCGGACCCGGTTGTCCGCCGCATCGCGGCGGCTCTTCAGCGCAGAGGAGGGCCGCATGGCCACAGGCACCGTGAAGTGGTTCAACGCGACCAAGGGATACGGCTTCATCGTCCCCGACCAGGGCGGCAAGGACGTGTTCGTGCACATCACCGCCGTCCAGGCGGCAGGGCTTCAGGGCCTCAACGAGGGCCAGAAGGTCAGCTACGAGGTCTCGATGGAGCGCGGCAAG
>NZ_VIKA01000007.1 GCF_006704265.1 Elioraea sp. Yellowstone
CCCGTGACGGTCGGGTTGCGGCTGTTCCTGCCCGACAGTTGGACCGCCGATCCCGAGAGGATGCGGCGCGCGGGCGTTCCGGCGGCGTTCCAGGCCGCGCGGACGAAGCCCGAGATCGCCATCGAGGAGATCGAGCGGCTGCGCGGGGCTGGGCTGCGCTTCGGCACGGTGCTCGCCGATGCCGGCTACGGCCTGAGCGTCTCCTTCCGTCAGGCGCGCCATCCAGCACCATCTGCTCGGCTTGCAAAGCCGACGATGTCCGCTTTGCAGCCGCAGCCTCGCCAGTAGAGCCGCCCCTATTCTGCCAAAGTAGTGCTAATCCTTCGCGGGCAGCATCCTGCCGAGACTCCGCCCGCCGAAGATGTGCACATGGAAATGCGGCACTTCCTGGTGCCCGTGCACGCCCATGTTGGTCAGCACGCGATAGCCCGACACTTCCAGCGACAGGTCCTTCGCCACCTTGCCGACCGCACGCCAGAACCCGGCGATCTCGGCATCCGAGGCGGAGGCGGAAAAGTCCGCAAGCGACACGTACTGCCCCTTCGGCACCACCAGCACATGCACCGGCGCCTGCGGGTTGATGTCGTGGAAGGCGAGCGCCCACTCGTCCTCATGCACCTTCCGGCACGGGATCTCGCCGCGCAGGATGCGGGCGAAGACGTTCGAGGGATCGTAGGGCGGCAGGCCGCTGACAGGCATGGCGAACGCTCCGTGGAACCGACGGAGCGCCTCGCCTACCACACCTTCCTGGTTCCCGGCAGCCGCCGCGCCGCAGGCTGGGCGCGCGCGGCCTTCTCGGCGATGCCGCTCACGCCCTGGCGCCGCTCGAGCTCCGCCCAGACGGCGCCGGGACGGATGCCCGCATCCACCCACACGACCATGAGGTGGTAGAGCAGGTCGGCGCTCTCGGCGATCACGCCGTCGCGGTTGCCGCGGGTCGCCTCGATCACCGCCTCGACCGCCTCCTCGCCGAGCTTCTGCGCGACCTTCGCGGTGCCGCGCGCGAGCAGCCGGGCGGAGTGGGAGAGTGCGGGGTCGGCACCCTTGCGCGACTCCACGGTGGCCCAGAGCCGGTCAAGGATCGTCCCGTCAGCGGGTTCGGTGGCGCCGGGGGGGCGGCGTGGCCTGGCCGTCCTGGCGGTCTTGGCCATCGCCGCCTCAGACCGCCCGCGCAGCCACCGGACGCACCGGCAGGCCGGCCGAGGCCAGCGCCGCCTTGGCCGCGGACACCGTGAAGGTGCCGAAGTGGAACACGCTGGCGGCGAGCAGGCCCGTGGCCCCGGTGCGCGCGCCCGCGACGAAGTGTTCGAGCGTGCCCACCCCGCCCGAGGCGATCACCGGCACCGGCACCGCCTCGGCGACCGCGCGGGTCAGCGCGAGATCGAAGCCCTCGCCGGTGCCGTCGCGGTCCATGCTGGTGAGCAGGATCTCGCCCGCGCCGCGCGCGGCCGCCTCGCGCGCCCAGGCGATCGCGTCGCGCCCGGTGCCGCGCCGGCCGCCATGGGTGAACACCTCCCATCGGCCGGGACCGGCCTGTTTGGCGTCGATCGCCACGACGACGCACTGGCTGCCGAACTTGGCGGCGGCCTCGCTGATCAGCTCCGGCCGCGCCACGGCGGCGGAGTTGATCGAGGCCTTGTCGGCGCCGGCGAGCAGCAGGCGGCGGATGTCCTCCACCGACCGGACGCCCCCGCCGACGGTGAGCGGCATGAACACGCAGGCGGCGGTGCGCGCGACCACGTCGAGGAGGGTGTCGCGGTCGTCGGCGGAGGCGGTGATGTCGAGGAAGGCGAGCTCGTCGGCGCCGGCCTCGTCGTAGACCCGCGCCTGCTCGACCGGGTCGCCGGCGTCGCGCAGGTCGACGAAGTTGACGCCCTTGACCACCCGTCCGTCCTTCACGTCGAGGCAGGGGATGATCCGGATGGTCAGCATCGGGTGGCGGCGACTCCGTCCTTGCGCGTCGCGGTCCCGTCTTCTGCGCCCGCCGAGTCGGCGGCGCAAACGAAAAAAACGAAGGGCGGGTGCGGACGGCGCAGGGCAGGCCGCGCCCGGAAGAGGGCGTCGGGGCATCGGCCGCCCTGCGCCTGCCGGCGCGACCCGCGTCACGGTCTGGCGGAGCGGCACGCGATACTGCCGCTGCCGCGCCCGGCAGGCCCCTTCAAATCCGGCGTAAAGGGATAAAGTCGTAAAGCGATAAAGCGCACACCGACCCGCCGGGCCCATGCACCGCCTCGCCGCCGCCCTCGTCCTGCTGCTCGCCGCCTGCACCTCCCCGCCTGCCGGGATCACGCCGGTGCGCTTCGATCCCGACCGCTACCTCGGCACCTGGTACGAGATCGCCCGGCTCGACCACCGCTTCCAGCGTGGCGATGTGAGCGCCACCGCCACCTACGCCGCCAACCCCGACGGCACCATCGCGGTCACCAACCGCGGCTGGCGCGCCGACGGCACGGAACGGTCGGTGACCGGCACCGCCCGCTTCCTCGGCGCGCGCGACACCGCGAGCCTCGCCGTGACCTTCCGCTGGCCTTTCGAGGGCGGCTACCACGTCATCCGCCTCGATCCGGACTACCGGATCGCCCTCGTCTCCGGCCCCAGCCGGGACTATCTCTGGCTGCTCTCTCGCACCCCCACCCTGCCCGAGCCCGTGATCGCGGAGTGGCTCGAGACCGTCCGCGGCCTCGGCTACCCGGTCGAGCGGGCGGTGCTCTCCCGCCCCCCGCCGGCCTGACGCTTGCCCCCCGCCGTCCCGCGCGGCATATCGCCCGCGCCATGGCGCGCCGCCGCGAATACCTCACCATCCCCCGGATGCTGCCGCCGCGGCCGCCCAGCCGCTGGGCCCGGCGCGCCAAGATCCTGGCGGGCTGGGGCTTCATCCTGCTCGGCATCGCGGGGTTCTTCCTGCCCTTCCTGCAGGGCTTCCTGTTCCTCGCGGTCGGGCTCTACATCCTGCGCGACGAGTATGCCTGGGCGCAGCGCATGATCGACTGGCTCAGGCGCAAGTTCCCGCGCCACGCCAAGCAGATGGACCAGGGCGCGGAGCGGGCGCAGGCGTGGCTGACGCGCTGGCGCCGGCGCGTCCGGCGGACCGTCTACCAGGTCCGGCGCTGAGTCTCCGCCCTTGAACTGACCGCCCCGGCCCGGCTGGAATGGGACTGGCCCGCTGCCCGCCGAGGGCCGTGGCCACGGCGTCGAGACCATGCCCCGCAGCGACCTCTATCCCGACATCGCGCCCTACGAGAGCGGCTACCTGCCGCTCGACTCCGGCCACACGATGTACTGGGAGCAGGTCGGCAGCCCGTCGGGGCTGCCGGTGCTGTTCCTGCACGGCGGCCCGGGCGCAGGCGCGGGCGCGGTGCACCGGCGCTTCTTCGATCCCGGCCGCTTCCGCGTCGTCATCTTCGACCAGCGCGGCGCCGGCCGGTCGCGCCCGCTCGGCAGCCTGGCCGCCAACGACACGCCGCACCTGATCGCCGACATCGAGCGCCTGCGCGAGCGGCTGCGCATCGACCGCTGGGTGGTGTTCGGGGGCTCCTGGGGCTCCACGCTCGGGCTCGCCTACGGGCAGGCCCATCCCGACCGGGTGGCAGGATTCGTGCTGCGCGGGATCTTCCTCGGCCGCCGGCGCGAGATCGACTGGTTCCTCTACGGGCTCGCCCGGTTCTTCCCCGAGGCCTGGGCCGCCTTCGCAGGCCACGTGCCGCAGGACGAGCGCGGCGACCTTCTGGAGGCGTACTGGCGTCGCCTGACCGATCCTGATCCGCAGGTCCACCTCGCCGCCGCACGCGCCTGGAGCGTCTACGAGGGGTCATGCTCGACCCTGCTGCCGAGCCCGGAGACCGTCGCCTCCTTCGCCGAGGACCGCACGGCACTCGGGCTCGCGCGGATCGAGGCGCACTACTTCCGCAACGGCCTGTTCCTGCCCGAAGGCGGGCTGCTCGCGGGGATGGACCGGATCGCCCACATCCCGGGCGAGATCGTGCAGGGCCGCTACGACATGATCTGCCCGCCCGAGAGTGCCGCAGCACTCGCGGCCGCGTGGGACCGCGCGCGGCTGACGATCGTGCCGGATGCCGGACATTCGGCGCTGGAGCCCGGGATCAGGGCGGCGCTGCTCGCCGCGATCGAGCGGTTCCGCGGGCGGTAGCGCGCGTCCGATGCGCGATCCAGGCGCGCGCGGCGAGTGTCGCGCCGTCGCAGAGCACGCGCACTGTCACGAAGCGGTAGAGCGGCCCTTCGTAGGCGTGCAGCTGCCGCAGCACGGCCGGCGTCACCTCGGCGACCAGCCCGTGCACCGCGCCGCGCGCGTCGCGCACCAGCGTCGGATACGGCGTCCCACGCAGCGCCACCCGGCGGTATCCCGCGAGCAGCGCCGGGCGTGCCTCGCGCACGAACCGGTCCTCGCCGGCGACGCGGCGCGCGACCGCCGGGTCCATCAACGTGCCGTAGAGGAAGACGCGCAGCGCGGTCAGTGCCCGGCATGCACGCCCGAGAAGTCCGGGGCGGCAAGACCCGAGGCCCCAAGCTGGTCGGCGAGCGCCTGCTTCAGGCGCTCGAGCCCCGCCTCGCCGGTCATCGACTCGGCGCGCGCGACCAGCACGGCCTGGGTGTTGGAGGCGCGCAGCAGCCACCAGCCGTCCGGCGTGCGCACGCGCACCCCGTCGATGTCGTTCACCTCCGCGCCGGCCGCCTTCAGCCGCGCGGCCACCTCCTTCACCACCTGGAACTTGCGCACGTCGTCGCAGTCGAAGCGCAGTTCGGGCGTGTTCACCACCCTGGGCAGCGACTTGCGCACATCCGAGAGCTTCCGCGCCATGCGCGCGAGCACGCCGAGGAAGCGCACGCCGGCATAGAGGGCATCGTCGAACCCGTACCACCTGTCGGCGAAGAACACGTGGCCCGACATCTCGCCCGAAAGCGGCGCCTTGGTCTCGGCCATCTTCGCCTTGATCAGGCTGTGCCCGGTCTTCCACATCAGTGGCCGCCCGCCGGCCTCAGCGATCGCGTCGAACAGCACCTGGGATGCCTTGACGTCGCTGATGATGGTCGCGCCGGGATGGGCCTTCAGCACGTCGCGCGCGAGGATCAGCAGGATCTGGTCGCCGAACAGCACCTCGCCCTCGTCGTCGACGATGCCGATGCGGTCGGCATCGCCATCGAAGGCGATGCCGACATCGGCCTGCGTCTCGCGCACCTGCGCGATCAACGCCGCAAGGTTCTTCGGCACGGTCGGGTCGGGGTGGTGGTTGGGGAAGCGGCCGTCGATCTCGCCGAACAGGATCGTGTGCCGCCCGGGCAGGCCGGCGACCAGGCGCTTCAGCACCTCCCCGGCCGCGCCGTTGCCGTTGTCCCAGACGACCCTGAGCGCGCGGTCGCCGCCGTCCCAGTCCTCGAGGATGCGGGCGATGTAGGCGCCGGCGATGTCGACGTCCTCGATGCGGCCCTTGGCTTCCGGCACGACGTCCCCGGCCTCGGCCATCCGGCCGATCGCCTGGATCGCGGCGCCGAAGAACGGCTTGCCGGCCTTCACCATCTTGAAGCCGTTGTAGTCGGGCGGGTTATGGCTGCCCGTCACCTGGATCGCGCCGGCGCAGCCGCGCGCGCGGTCGAGGTAGTAGAGCATCGGCGTGGGGCCGACGCCCATGCGCAGCACGGTGAGTCCGCAGGCCGCGAGCCCGTCGACCAGTGCCGCCTCGAGCTCGGGCCCGGAGAGGCGCCCGTCACGCCCAACCGCGACCGTCCCGCCGCCGTCGCGCACGACGAGCGAGCCGAACGCGCGGCCGATCGCGAAGGCGTCCTTGGCCGAGAGCGTGCGACCGATGGTGCCGCGGATGTCGTACTCGCGCAGGGTCGTGGGATCGAAGCGGTGGCTGAACGCCATGATCGTGGTTTCCTTCAGCTGCGGCCGATCGAGCTGTAGGCGAAGCCGGCTTCGCGCATCGCCGCCGGGTCGAAGATGTTGCGCAGATCGACCACCACGCGCCCCTTCATGACCGCGGCCAGCCGGTCGGGCGGGATCGCACGGAACTCGTTCCATTCCGTGATCACCACGAGCGCGTCGGCACCCTGCGCGGCATCGTAGGCGTCGCGGCAGTACACCACCGCGGGCGGCAGCAGCGGCCGTGCCTGGTCCATGCCCTCGGGATCGAAGGCGCGCACGACGGCACCCGCCTCCACCAGCCGCGGCACGATCGCGAGCGAGGGCGCATCGCGCATGTCGTCGGTCTCGGGCTTGAAGGTGAGGCCCAGCACCGCGATCGTCTTGCCCTCGACCGAGCCGCCGCAGGCGGCGATCACCCGTTCGGCCATCGCGGCCTTGCGTCGGTCGTTCACCTCGACCACGGTCTCGACGATGCGGACCGGGCTTCGCACGTCCTGCGCCGTGCGCACCAGGGCCAGCGTGTCCTTGGGGAAGCAGGAGCCGCCGAAACCCGGGCCCGCGTGCAGGAACTTCCGCCCGATCCGGCCATCGAGCCCGATCCCCTTGGCGACATCGTGCACATCGGCACCCACCTTCTCGCAGAGATCGGCGATCTCGTTGATGAAGGTGATCTTGGTGGCGAGGAAGGCGTTGGCGGCGTACTTGATCAGCTCGGCCGTCTCCAGCCCGGTGAAGACGATCGGCGTCTCGATCAGGTAGAGCGGACGGTAGAGGCGGCGCAGGACCATGCGCGCCCGTTCGCTGTCGGTCCCGATCACCACGCGGTCGGGGCGCATGAAGTCGCCGATCGCGCTGCCTTCGCGCAGGAACTCCGGATTGGAGGCGACGGCGATGTCGAGTTCGGGGCGCGCTTCCTGCGCCAGCGCGGCCACCTTGCGGCCGGTGCCGACCGGCACGGTCGACTTGGTCACCAGCACTGTCGGCCCGGTGAGAGCGGCGCAGACCTCGCGCACCGCCGCGAACACGTAGGAGAGATCCGCGTGACCGTCGCCGCGGCGCGAGGGCGTGCCGACGGCGATGAACACGGCGTCGGCCCCGTTCACCGCCTCGGCGGTGTCCGTCGTGAAGTGAAGTCGCTTGTCCGCGACGTTGCTCGTCACGAGCTCCTCGAGCCCCGGCTCGAAGATCGGGATCCTGCCCAGCTTCAGCGCCTCGATCTTGGCGGGGTCCTTGTCCACCACCGTCACATCGATGCCGAACTCGGCGAAGCAGGCGCCGGAGACGAGGCCGACATAGCCTGCGCCGATCATCGCGACATGCATGGTTCAGCGCTCCTCGGGCGAGGTCAGAGGTAGCTCTTGAGGAAGCCGCGCACCCTGCCGGCGAGATCGGGCCTGCTCAGCGCGAAGGCGATCTGCGCCTCGAGGAAACCCGCCTTGTCGCCGCAGTCGAAGCGCCGTCCCTGGCAGCGCAGGCCGTGGAAGGGTTGGCGTCCGATCAGCCGCGCCATCGCGTCCGTGAGCTGGATCTCGCCGCCAGCCCCCTTCTCGAACCGCGCGATCTCGGCGATCACCTCCGGCATCAGCACATAGCGGCCGACGATCGAAAGCGTGGACGGCGCCTCCTCGGGCTTGGGCTTCTCGACCAGGCCGAGCACCTCGGCCACCCGTCCGTCGTCCTTGCCGACCTTCAGGATGCCGTAGCGGTTGGTGTGTTCGCGCGGAACCTCCTCGACGGCGATCACGTTGCCGCCCGTCTCGGCATAAACATCCGCAAGCTGCTTCACCCAGGAGACCTCGGCCAGCACGAGATCGTCGGGCAGGATCACCGCGAAGGGATCGGCGCCGACGAAGGCGCGTGCGCACCAGATCGCGTGCCCCAGCCCGAGCGGCACCTGCTGACGCACGCTCATCAGCGATCCCGGCGGCATCGCCGTGCTCTCGAGCAGCGCCAGCGCCTCGGTCTTGGCACGCTCCTTCAGCGTGTGCTCGAGCTCATAGGCGAGATCGAAATGTTCCACCAGCGCGGTCTTGCCGCGCCCCGTCACCAGGCAGAACTGCTCGATCCCGGCCGCGCGCGCCTCCTCGATCGCGTACTGGATCAGCGGCTTGTCGACGACCGGCAGCATCTCCTTGGCCAGCACCTTGGTGGCCGGCAAGAAACGCGTGCCGAGCCCGGCCACAGGCAGGACGGCCTTCTTCAGCGGCTTGCGCACGGAACGCACCTCATCGTGTGGCGGAGGAGACCCGTCTCGGCGCCAGCGGGACCGGCGCCCCAGCCGCACCGCGGACTTCCTGCCACAGCGTCCGGTTCGCGACAACCGCGGCGCGAGTGGCGCGGCCGCCGGCGGGGCTTGGCACCGGACCGGGCCGTCCGCCATCGTCGTGCCATGCCGTGCCGCTGCCGATCGACGCCCCGCTGCTGCCGGCCCGGCACGCTGCGCGAGAAGCCGTTCGGCCGGACACGCGTGGCCGAGCCGCAGCCGGCGGCGAGCTATCGCGCAGGATAGGGTGGTGCGGGCGGTGGGAGTCGAACCCACAATTCCCGAAGGACGCGGATTTTAAGTCCGCTGCGTCTGCCAGTTCCGCCACGCCCGCCGACCGTACCGTAGCATCGTCGCCTCGCCGCCATCGCGCCAGAGCCGCTAGCGGCAGGCCGATGCGCCGAAGCCGTCATCGTCGGCGCCCCACCACCCCGGTGCCAGGACCATCAGGAGGTCGATCATCTCCAGGAGATCGCGGTCGGGATCACGGCTCGCGCGCGCCAGCGCGATCGCGCCGGCGTCGCCGAGCACATAGAGGGTGCAGGGCTCGAAACGCCCGGTGCCCAGACGCTCGGCCATCGCCGCGTTCACGCGCGCCACGCGGCGCGGGTCGATCCGGGCGAAATACACGGCATCCGTCTCCAGCCCCATGGTCGCGGCATAGACCGCAACCTCCTCCCACCATGCCGCCTGGTTGCGGTTCGGCACCACGCGGATGCGGCTGTAGCGCCGGGCCGCCTCGATCCAGAACGGATCGCCGAGCCGCAGCGGCACCACCGCCGGCTCGGGCGCGAAGAAGTGCGCAAGCCGCGCGAAGCCCGGGCGGAGATCGGCGATCTGCACCGCGAGTGCCGCCGCGAGCACGAGGCCCGCACGGCGTCCGCCGAGCACGCGGACCAGCGTCAGCGCGGCGGCCACCAGCGCCGCATAGGCGACCGGCCAGAGGAAGCGCTCCGAAGCGCGCAGGGCATCGGCGTAGCGCAGCACCTCCGCGGAGAGCTCGAACAGCACCACCTCCCGCCCGCCGATCGAGACCCGGTGCGTCACCGCCAGCGCCAGGAACGCGGCCAGCGCAAGCAGCAAGGGCCAGTGGGCGTGCAGGAAGGCGCGCGGTCGCGTGGCCCAGGCGAGCGCGCCGGCGGCCAGCAACAGCAGGCTGCCGAGCCCGGCATAGGAACTCCCCGCCTCGAGATGCCCGGGCCCAGGCAGGTCGGGCAGGAAGGCGCCCCAGTAGGACGGATCGAACGGGGCAAGCAGGTCGAGCTGCATCCGGCCGAACCCGCCCCAGGTGCCGCCGAAGCCCTCGGAGAGCACGAAGAACCCGGCGGCCCACAGCCCGAGCAGGCCGGCGCCAGGCGCGGCCAGCGCCTCGGCGGCGAGAAGGGCGGACCGGCGGGGCGGATCGGCGGCGCGGGCGAGCCAGTCGGCGGCCCAGAGCCCGGCGACCATCACCAGCAGATAGGCGTGGATCAGCGCGGTCGCGAGCACGAGCGCGGTCCAGGAGGCGAGCCGCCGCCAGCCCGCGCCGCGGGTCAGGCAGAGAAGCAGTCCGGCGAGCAGGACGAACTGGCCGCCGAGCGCGAAATGCCCGCCCATCCGGTGCAGAAGCATCGGCTGCAGCACGAACAGCGCCGCGCCCGCGAGCCGCGGCAGCATCGCCGTGGTGCCGAGCCCGATCAGACGCCAGGCGAGCAGCGCCTGCAGCGCGCCGCAGGCATAGAGCCAGAGCCCCCAGTACTGCGCCACCTCGACGAGCGGATCGAGCGCCTTGAACAGGAAGGCGAGCAGCGGGATCGCGTCGGCGTAGAAGATCGAGGAGCTGAGCTCCATCCCCCAGCCCGGGTTCAGGCCGGGGGGCCAGCCCCACTCGGTGCGCTTGAAGAAGGTGTAGCCCAGCCAGTACTGTACCGGATCCGGACCGATCCGGCCCGACAGGATCCAGCCGGTGTGCGCGGGCGGCAGGATGTGGCCGCCATACACGGCCCGGACGATCACGAGCCCGGCCAGGACGGCCAGAAGTCCGCCGAGGAGCGAACGGCCGCGCCGACTCCTCGCTGCGGTCGGCGCCGGTCGTGGGTGTTCCGTGACGTCGCGCGGCATTCTTCGGCTGGATGGTGCCATCGCTCTACGGCCAAAACCGGGCCGGTCAAGCGTCCGTGTGCCCGGAGGCCGTGCTGCCGGTGATGCTCCGCGCCTCGGATTGACGTTCCGAGCCCTTCCCCACACGGTGCCCCTCGCAAGACCACGGCATGGAGGGGCGCATGAGGATCGGCATCGCCGGAGCGGCCGGGCGGATGGGGCGGCTCCTGGTCCAGGCGGTGGCCGGGCGCGGGGACGCGGTGCTCGCCGGCGGCACGGTGCGGCCGGGCGGCAAGGTGGGGGCCGATCTGGGCATGCTCGCAGGGATCGGGCCAAGGGAGATCGCCGCCACCGATGATCCAGCCGTCCTGTTCCAGGCCGCCGACACGGTGATCGACTTCACCCATCCGGCCGCGCTGGCCACCCATCTCACGCTCGCCGAACGCCACGGCAGGGCGCTGGTGATCGGCACCTCCGGCCTCAGCCTCGAGCAGGAGCGCGCGATCGCCGAGACCGCGCGCAGCGTGCCGATCGTCTATGCCGCCAACTTCTCCGCGGGCGTCGCACTCCTGCTCGCGCTGGTGCGCCGGGCCGCGGAGACGCTGGGGCCCGAATACGACATCGAGATCGTCGAGATGCACCACCGCCAGAAGATCGACGCGCCTTCCGGCACCGCGATCGCCATGGGCCGGGCGGCGGCGGCCGGGCGCGGCATCACGCTGGAGGACAACATGGAGTCCGGCCGGCACGGCCACACGGGCAGGCGACGCGACGGTGCGATCGGCTTCGCCGCGCTGCGCGGCGGCCAGGTGGTGGGCGAGCATACGGCGATCTTCGCCGCCGCGACCGAGCACCTGACCATCGGCCACCGCAGCTTCGACCGCCGCGTCTACGCCGAGGGCGCGGTACGGGCCGCGCTCTGGCTGGCGGGCAAGCCCCCTGGCCTCTACGGGATGGAGGATGTGCTCGGGCTGCGCTGAGCCCCGCCCAGCCACGCGCGCCCTTGCCTTGACCCCGCCGCCGTTCCCTGCGACACCCCCCCGCCGCCGAAGCCCCCCCACTCCACGCGACAAGAGGACGACTAAGGCCATGCGCGCGAAGGGCGAGTATCTCTTCACCTCCGAATCCGTCTCGGAGGGCCACCCGGACAAGGTCGCCGATCGGATCAGCGACACGATCGTCGATGCCTTCCTGGCGGCCGATCCCTATGCGCGCGTGGCCTGCGAGACGCTGGTGACCACCAACCGCATCGTGCTCGCGGGCGAGGTGCGCGGCCCCGACCACCTCACCCACGAGCACCTGATGCATCTCGCCCGCCTCGCGGTGCGCGACATCGGCTACGACCAGCCGGGCTTCTCGTGGAAGGATGCCGAGGTCTCCTGCCACCTGCACGCGCAGTCGGCCGACATCGCCATGGGCGTGGACGCAATCGGCAACAAGGACGAGGGCGCGGGCGACCAGGGCATCATGTTCGGCTATGCCTGCACCGAGACCGAGCACCTGATGCCGGCGCCGATCCACTACGCGCACCTGATCCTGCGCCGGATGGCGGAGCTGCGGCGCAACAAGGATCCGCTGGTCGAGGGCTTGCTGCCGGATGCCAAGAGTCAGGTGACGCTGCTCTATGTCGACGGCAAGCCGGTGAAGGCGACCTCGATCGTCGTCTCCACCCAGCATGTCGAGCATCGCGACGGCAAGCCGTTCGAGCAGTCCGAGATCAAGCGCATGCTCTGGCCGATCGTCGAATCCTCGCTGCCGCCGGGCTGGATGTGCCCGGAGGAGGAGTTCTACGTGAACCCCACCGGCAAGTTCGTGATCGGCGGTCCGGACGGCGACTGCGGGCTCACGGGCCGCAAGATCATCGTCGACACCTATGGGGGGGCCTGTCCGCATGGCGGCGGCGCCTTCTCGGGCAAGGACCCGACCAAGGTGGATCGCTCCGCGGCCTATATGTGCCGCTACCTCGCCAAGAACGTGGTCGCCGCCGGCCTCGCCGACCGCTGCACCATCCAGGTGAGCTACGCGATCGGCGTCTCGAAGCCGCTCTCGGTCTATTTCGACCTGCACGGCACCGGCAGGGACATCGACGAGGTGAAGCTCGCCAAGGTGGTGCAGGAACATGTCAACCTGTCACCCCGCGGCATTCGCGAGCACCTGCACCTGAACCGGCCGATCTACGTGCCGACCTCCGCCTATGGCCATTTCGGCCGCGAGCCGGACGAGGAGAAGGGCACCTTCACCTGGGAGAAGACCGATCTCGTCCCGGTTCTCAAGGCCGCCTTCGGCCGCTGACCTGACGGTTCACCAGGGGTGATGTGGCGTCTCCGCGCGACGAGGCCCCTCCGCGGTCGAAGAAGCTCGATCGTCCGCCGGTCGAACGGCTGTACGGGCGGCGCCGCGGCCACGCGCTGAGCCCGCGCCAGCGTCGCCTGATCGACCTGACCCTGCCGCGCGCGCGTCTGGCCGCTGCGGCGGCTTGCGATCCGCGCGCCGCCTTCCGCGCGCCCGTGCGCGAGGTCTGGCTCGAGGTCGGGTTCGGCAGTGGCGAGCACACTGCGGCGCTGGTCGAGGCCGATCCGGAGGTCGGCGTGATCGGCTCGGAGGTGTTCGAGAACGGCATCGTGTCGTTGCTCGGCCGCTACATCCCCGAAGGCGCGGAGGCAACCGCGCTCCCGCCGGCCAACCTGCTGCTCTGGCCGGAGGATGCGCGCGCCCTGCTGCGGCTCCTGCCCGACCGGGCGCTGGCGCGGCTGTTCCTGATGTTCCCCGACCCGTGGCCGAAGGCGCGCCACGCCCGCCGCCGCTTCGTCCACCCGATGCTGTTGCCCGAGATCGCGCGCGTGCTCGCGCCGGGCGGGGAGTGGCGCATCGCCTCCGACGATCCGACCTATCAGGCTTGGGTCGCCGAGACCTTCGCGCAGCAGCGCCTGTTCGAGATCGTCGCGGTCACGGATGCCCGGCCGGCGGGCTGGCCGGCGACGCGCTACGAGGCGAAGGCGCTGCGCGAGGGCCGCCACCCGCGCTACTGGAGCCTGATCCGCCGCGACTGACCGCATGCTCGACACCGTGTCCTTTGGCACGGCAGAATGATCCGATGACGGATGCAGAGGCTGACCGGGAGCGCCGCGCCGCGGACGCGGCACGTCGAGAACGGCTCGACGAGCTGCTGAACGACCGTGTCGCGCCGAAGCTCGCCGAGCTGCGCGCGAAGCAGCGCCGCTATCGGGGCTGGGCGCTGTTCTCGGGGGTCGGCGGCCCCGTACTCGGCGGGCTGTGCCTCGCGGTCGGCGACCCTTGGGCGATCTTTCTCGGCCTCAGTGCGCTGGTATTCGGGCCAGGGCACGCCGCCTACGTTGCCAGGCGCTACCACCAGGCGGCCCGCGCCGTCGTCACTCCCGTGGTGTGCGAGGCGATCGGCGGGATTACCCACGAAGAGAATGTCCGCGGCGGTGACGTGCACCGGCTGCGGCGCGCCAAGCTTGTCACGCCCTTCAGCTCGGCCGAGATCGACGACGTGTTCCAGGGCTCGCATGACGGCATCGCCTTCGTCATGATGGAGCTGCATCTGCAGAGGGTGACGCGGACCGCCAGCAGCAGGGGCAGGCGCGGGCGTTCGACACGAACGCACACCATTTTCCGCGGCCTGATGTTCATGATCGCGATCCCCCGACGCATTCCGGTGCCGATCCTGATGCGGGGGCGTCCGCGGTGGTTCGGCACGCCGTGGCGGCTTGCCGACGGCCAGCTCGAGGGGATGCAGCGGATCGATATCCCCGACGAGGCGTTCGCGCGGCACTTGTCGCTCTGGACGACCGACCCGGCGCAGGCTGCGCAGGTGATCACGCCCCCCCTTGCCGCCGTGATGGCGAGGCTCGCGGCTTCCGCCGGGCGGAGGGGGATCGATGCGGCCTTCGACTTCGACCAGTTCCTGCTGCTCCTGCCGCGCCGCGGGGACCAGTTCAGGGTCGGCGGACTGTTCCGGAGCGTCCGGCGCCTCAGGGCGGATGCGCATCGGCTGCTTGACGAGATCCTGACGGTGCACCGGCTGATCGAGACGCTGAAGGGGAGCTAGCGCAGCCCCCGATCAGGCGGACTCACCTGATCGCTTGAAGATGCAGACCAGGAAAACGCCGGAGCCGGTTCCGACAGGCCGGACCGGCCCTAGGCGCGGGCGAAGGTGACACCCTCGCGCACGTGCCAGAGCCGCCCGCCGAGCACCACGCCGTCCGCGACGATGCGCCTGTCGCCCTCGAGATGCTCGCCCACCACATCGACATAGTCGAAGCGGCCCTGCTCGAGCGACAGGATGGTCGCCTCGCCCGGGCTGCCGGGGCGGAGGCTGCCCAGTTCCGGCCGCCGCAGCGCCGCGGCGGCGTTCACCGTGCTGGCGCGGATCACCTCGGGCAGCGAGACGCCCAGGCAGAGGAACTTCGACAGCGTCGTCACTTGGTCGAAGGCCGGGCCGTTGATGCAGAGCGTGTGCACGTCGGACGAGATCGTGTCCGGCATGAAGCCATTCGCCAGCATCGCGCGCGCGGTGCGGAAGGCGAACGAGCCCTTGCCGTGGCCGATGTCGAAGATCACGCCGCGCTCGCGCGCCGCCAGCACCACCTGCTTGACCCGGCCCTGCGGCGTGACCGGCGCGTTCGGGAAGGGGCGGAAGGCGTGCGTCAGGATGTCCCCGGGTCGCAGCCGCTCGACCACCTCCTCGTAGGAGGGCGGCGGGTGGTCGATATGCGCCATCAGCGGCATGCCCGCCTCCTCGGCGACCTGCAGCGCGATGTCGAGCGGTGCCACGCCGGACGTGCCGGAGGCGTGCCTGCCGACGCGCACCTTGATGCCGACGATCACATCGCGGTTGGCGTCCGCCACCGCGACCGCGTCGATCGGGTTCATCAGCCGCATCTCCTCGCTCTCGCCCACCATCACGCGCTCGGAGAATCCGAAGATGCCGGCATGCGAGACATGCAGATAGGCGAGGATGCGCACCTCGCTTCGCTCGATGACGTGCTTGCGGAAGCCGGCGAAGTTGCCTGGGCCGGCGCTGCCGGTATCGACCGCCGTGGTCACACCCGAGTTGCGTCCGAAGGTGTCGGCATCGATGCCGAGCGAGGTGCCGTGCACATAGACGTGGGTGTGCAGGTCGATCAGGCCGGGCGTGACGATGCGCCCCGTGACATCGCGCACCTCGGTGCCGGGTGCGCGCGGCAGCGACCGGCCGAGACGCGCGACCTTGCCGCCGGCGAAGCCGATCTCGGTGACCTCGTCGAGGTTCTGCGACGGGTCGATGACGCGTCCGCCGGTGAGGATGAGATCGAAGTCCATCAGGCGCGGTCTCCCTGGGTGCATTCGCGGTGCCGGACGTGCAACGGGTAGCGGATGATCGCCGCTGCGACCATCCCCGTTCGCGGCCCGGCAGCCCCGTCCGGGCGCAGCGGCGCCGGGGGATCATGCCGGCATGGCGCGACGCTGATGGGCGCGGCCGATCCGCGCGGTCTCCTCCGATCCGCCCGCGATCACGCGCCCCCCTTCGTCCAGGCGCGCAACGATCGTCTCGGGCGTGCAGGCTTCCAGGAAGGCAAGGCCATTGGCGCGGCAGGCGGCGAAGACGCGCGCGCGCGCCTGCTGCATCTCGGGCGGATAGGGCTGGCGCGGCACGTCGAGGAGGCCGAGCAGCGCGAGGCCGAGATCGCCCGGTCCGAGTTCGGCGAAGCCGAGGCCCGGTACGGCAAGGATCTGCTCGCAGCGTGCCACCCCTTCCGGGCTCTCGATCTTCACGCCGAGCAGCAATTCCCCCTCGGGATTGAGCGGCCAGGGGTCGCAGCGGCGCATATACGCCTCCTCCGAGAGCCCCCAGACCGGCGCGGCGGTGGCTTCCGAACCGCGCCCGCGCGTGCCCACGCCGAGCTGGCCCGGCGCAGGTCGCGGCGCCGGAGTGCCGCGCATGCGCGCAAGCGGCGAGGGCAGTGCCGGATCGACGCCGAGCCTCTGGTGCGGATAGCGGCAGGCCTCCACGAAGGCGCGCACGGCATCGGCCGACTCCGCCTGGCACAGCAACACGCCATGGACACCGCGGCCGAGGATCTGGCGGAACTGCCAAGCGTTGTGCCGCACCGTCGCCTCGTCGGTCCCGTTCACCGGCGCCTCGACGATCACCGCCGGCGTGCGGTGACCGGAGCGCGTCGGTCCGGCATCGACCAGGCCCCGCATGTACTCGGCGAGGCCGGCCAGGTCGAAGGCGCCATGTTCCATGCCGATATTGATGTAGTCGGCCCAGGTGCCCCCATCGGCACGGCCCTGCGCGGCGGTCAGCAGGTGGCCGGTATGATGCCCGGCATAGTAGACCGCCTGGCCTTGCGCGAGCAGCTCGATTGCCCTGTTGATGCGCCCTGCCATCGCTTCCTTCCGCCTCCCTCCTTGCCCCCTGCGCCCCGCACCGCGACGGCGGACATGCCGGTCTTGCAAGCTGCCGTGAGCGTCAGCGTCGCACGGACGGGGAGAGGAATCATCGATGCGCGAGCGGAGCCTCGGCGGATCGGGCATCCGGGCGGATTGGCAGCGGCATCGCGCCCTGCGCGACGGGCTCGCCCTGGCGGTCGAGGCGATCGTGATGGCGGTGAGAGGCAGTCTCGGCCGGCGGCAATCCGGCGCTGGAGCCGGTGCCGACCTGCCGGAGGGGACTTCAGGGCCTGCTCGCACGCAGCATCGCCCGCTTGGTCCGATCCGCGGGACCGGGGGCGGCGCCAGCGGCGGAGCCGACGGCGGTCCGGGCGGCGGGGATGGTGGTGGAGCTGAGGGGAATCGAACCCCTGACCTCCTCATTGCGAACGAGGCGCTCTCCCATCTGAGCTACAGCCCCATCCCGCGAGGCGGGCGTTATCTTCCGGCCCCCCTTGGAAGTCAAGGACGCCCGGCTTGCGCCCGGCGCCGGCTCGCCGCTAGGGTCCGCGCGCCCCCCAGGAACCCCGCCGGAGCCCTGATGTACGCACTTCTCTGGCTGATCGACACCGCGCTCAGCATCTATGTCTGGGTGCTGATCATCGCCGCGGTGTTCTCGATCCTCACGGCCTTCAACATCCTGGACACGCGCAACCGCCTGGTCTGGACGGTCGGCGACTTCCTCTGGCGCGTCACCGAGCCGGCACTGCGGCCGATCCGCAACGTCCTGCCCAATCTCGGCGGCATCGACATCAGCCCGCTGATCCTGATCCTGCTCCTGCAGGCGGCGCGGATCTTCCTCTCCACCACCGTCGCCCCGGCCTTGCTGTGAGTCTGACCATCGCCGTGAAGGTCACGCCGAAGGCGCGCCGCGCGGGCGTGCTCGGGATGGCACCGGGCAAGGACGGCGCGCCGCTCCTGCGCCTCGCGGTCACCGAGGCGCCGGAGGAGGGGCGTGCCAACGCGGCCGTGCTGCGGCTGCTGGCCGACCGCCTCGGCGTCGCGCCCTCCGCCTGCACGCTGCTCCGCGGGGCTGCCTCGCGCCGGAAGCTGATCCGCGTGGAGGGCGATACGGCCGCACTTGCGGCGAGGCTCGCGGCATGCGTGCGATGACGGCCGCGACGCTCGACGGTCGGGCGATCGCCGCCCGGGTGCGGGCGCGCGTGGCGGCGGAGGCCCGCGCCGCCGGGCTCGTGCCGGGACTGACGGTGGTGGTCGTCGGCGAGGATCCTGCCAGCCAGGTCTATGTCCGCAACAAGGCCAAGGCCGCCGCGGCCGCGGGCTTCCGCGCGGCCACCATCGCCCTGCCGGCCGAGACCACCGAGGCGGCGCTGCTCGCGATCATCGCCCGGCTCAACGCCGATGAGGAGGTGGACGGGATCCTGGTGCAGCTGCCGCTGCCGAAGCACATCCGGCCCGAGGCGGTGATCGAGGCGATCGATCCGGCCAAGGACGTGGACGGGTTCCACCCGGTGAACGCCGGCCGGCTCGCGATCGGCCGGCCCGCCCTGGTGCCCTGCACGCCCAAGGGCGTGATGACCCTGCTCGCCGAGGCCGGTGTGACGCTCACCGGAGCGCGCGCGGTGGTGCTGGGGAGGAGCGCGATCGTCGGCAGGCCGATGGCGGCGCTGCTGACCGCCGCGGATGCGACCGTCACCCTCGCGCACAGCCGCACCCGCGACCTTGCCGCCGAGTGCCGGCGCGCCGAGGTGCTGGTCGCCGCCGTGGGCCGTGCCGAGATGGTGCGCGGCGACTGGATCGCCGAGGGGGCGACCGTGATCGATGTCGGCATCAACCGCCGGCCGGACGGGCGGCTGGTCGGCGATGTCGCCTTCGCCGAGGCCGCCGAGCGCGCGGCCTGGATCACGCCCGTGCCCGGCGGGGTCGGGCCGATGACGATCGCTTCGCTGCTCGAGAACACGCTGATTGCGGCCAAGGCGCGGCGCGGCCTGGCATGATCGCGTGGCGCGCGCTCCAGGTCGTCGCGGTGCTGGCGCTGCTCGCCTGTCTCGACCTCGCGCTGAAGGCGAGCCCGCTCGGCGGCGAGGGCTGGAATCCCGGCCGATTGCTCTACGCTGGCAGCGGCATGGTCACGGCGCTGACGCTCTTCGCGCTTGCTGCGATCGGCATCGGCCAGCGGCGGCTGGCCGACCGGCTGGCACGCATCGAGCAGTCACTCGCCCGCCGCCCGTAGCCGCGCTCAGCCCCAGTTCAGCGCCGGCGCGCCGTGCTTGGCGTGGATCGCATCCACCAGCCGGTGCTCGAGCCCGAGCCGACCGGCGAGCCGGCGCAACCACTCGTGCTCCTCCGGCGCGTCGAGGTCGATCGCCATGAGGCTCGCGACGTAGAGCTCGACCGACCGGCGGGGGCTGTCGCAGCAGCCCTCGACCACCCGCTCGATGTCGAGCGGGGCGCGGAACTCGCGCTGCAGCCAGTCCTGCACGTCGGGGTCGAACTGCGCCGGCCCGATGCGGTCGAGCAGGCGTTCGCGCTCGTCGTCGGTGAGCTTGCCGTCGGCCTTGGTGGCGGCGATCATCGCCCGCACCAGCCGCAGCGCGTGATCCGTCGCGGCTGGGCTGTGCGGCATGATCGCGCCGTCGTGACCCTCTTCGGCGGTCGTGGTGAGCACGTGCTGGGCGGCGGCGCGCTCCACCTGGGCGGCGAGGGCACCGGACCAGTGTCTCCTGGCGCTCATCGGGCTGCTCCTCCCTGCTGTGTGCCCTCATATGGGGAGCGCCCGCCCCGGTTGCATTGACCTGGGTCAGGAGCGGGGGGCGTGAGCCCGCTCACTCGGCGGGGGGCGATGGCCGAGTACAAGGTCCCTCACCGGAACGGAGGACGGGCCGATGCCGAAGGGCACACTGGCCGAGCTTCAGGCCATGGCGAAGGCCGACAAGGGCTTCACCGGCAAGCCCGAGATGCTCGAGTTCCACAAGGCCGCGAACCTGGCCAAGTGGAAGACGCGCACCACCCAGGTGGGCAACGGCCAGTGTCCGATCCTGCCGCAGGTTGCCTCCGGTGCGCCGAAGGTGAAGTTCTGGCGCAAGGGGCCGCTCGTGAAGGGCAACCTCGCCGTGCCCGAGGGCACGGTGATCGCAGCAGGCTGGAACGAGGCGGGCCGGTATCCCAACCGCAAGCACGGCAACCATGCCGCGATCTACCTGCGCCAGACCGCGAAGGGGCTGGTGGTGCTGGACCAGTGGGGCGGCAAGGACATCGCCAAGCACGGCTTCGAGCGCACCCTGCCGTTCGGGGCGCGCAAGGGCGACGACATCGTCAACGGCGGCGACTACTTCCACGTGGTCGTGACCGAACGGTTCATCACCGAGTTCGAGTACATGATGATGGAGATCGGCCGCGCGCTTGCCGCCACGGCGGCGTTCTGAGTGTGCGCCGGTTCACGCCGTGGACTTGGATGCGCCCGTTCGATCCGCAGGGCCTCGCCACCGCGAGGTCCTGCGGATCGAACGCTGCGGTTTGCGGCCGCACCGGGCATCGCTACACTGATGCCGACGGGATCGTGACGTTGTGGTTGCTGCGGTTTGCGGCCGCACCGGGCACCGCTACACTTCGCCCTCATAAATCGCTTCGTGGGTGAGCGCTGCGGTTTGCGGCCGCACCGGGCATCGCTACACTGGACGGGTGGCGGCGCATCGGTCGCTGTGCGCTGCGGTTTGCGGCCGCACCGGGCATCGCTACACTGCCGCGCGGCGGCGCCGGGACGACAGCGAAGCTGCGGTTTGCGGCCGCACCGGGCATCGCTACACTCGAGACCGACGCACAGGGCAACCCGTCCAGGCTGCGGTTTGCGGCCGCACCGGGCATCGCTACACTCATGAGCGAGGCGCATCCCGTCGCACGCCAAGCTGCGGTTTGCGGCCGCACCGGGCATCGCTACACTGGACGGGTGGCGGCGCATCGGTCGCTGTGCGCTGCGGTTTGCGGCCGCACCGGGCATCGCTACACTGCTGGTTTCGTCGGGCGCCCCCACACCAGGGGCTGCGGTTTGCGGCCGCACCGGGCATCGCTACACTTGGTTGAGCGCACACGACGTCACGATCAAGGCTGCGGTTTGCGGCCGCACCGGGCATCGCTACACTACGCATAGGGATTGTCCCTATATAATGCCGGCTGCGGTTTGCGGCCGCACCGGGCATCGCTACACTCCTCGTCATAGCGCCCGGCATTGAGCTTCTGCTGCGGTTTGCGGCCGCACCGGGCATCGCTACACTGGCGCTGGCGGGCCGGCGCGTCGCCGATTTGCTGCGGTTTGCGGCCGCACCGGGCATCGCTACACTGCACGCCGAGTACGACCCTGCGGCCACCGAGCTGCGGTTTGCGGCCGCACCGGGCATCGCTACACTCCTCCGGCGTGATCTTGAACGTGCCATTCCGCTGCGGTTTGCGGCCGCACCGGGCATCGCTACACTCTGCGCTTCGTTCCACAACGGCACCATCTCGGCTGCGGTTTGCGGCCGCACCGGGCATCGCTACACTGAAACCGCCAAGAAGCTGACCGAGTTGTATGCTGCGGTTTGCGGCCGCACCGGGCATCGCTACACTGCGCTGGATCACCTCGGTCGTTGTCGCTGCGCTGCGGTTTGCGGCCGCACCGGGCATCGCTACACTCCGCGGCGCCTGCCACACTTCACCGGCGGCGCTGCGGTTTGCGGCCGCACCGGGCATCGCTACACTGTGAGTATGAACGTGCCCATGCGGCTGGTGGCTGCGGTTTGCGGCCGCACCGGGCATCGCTACACTCGAGTGGGAGAGCGTGCCTCAGCCGATGCTGCTGCGGTTTGCGGCCGCACCGGGCATCGCTACACTCGCTTGTTGCACATCCTTGTCGACACTAGCGCTGCGGTTTGCGGCCGCACCGGGCATCGCTACACTGCGGAAGCGCGCGACTTCGCTAGCGCCAGGGCTGCGGTTTGCGGCCGCACCGGGCATCGCTACACTGCCCTTCCGGCAACCGCCTGAAACGGCACACGAATCCGCCGGCGCATGCTAGAAAAACTCCAGCTGCGCCGGCGGAGTCTCCGGGGGTTTCCGCCGTTTTCCGGCGAACACCTGGATCCGCGCGAACTGCGCGTCCGTCACCGTCAGGAACCGCACCTCCCCCTCCGCCGGAACCCGCAGGCCCATCCGCCGGATATGCGCCGTGGCGCTGTCTAGGCTCGCGCAATGCCGGAAATACACGCTGAACTGCATCATCGCGAATCCGTCCGCCAGCAGATCCTTGCGGAAGCGAGCATAGGCGCGCCGGTGCGCCTTCGTCTCCACCGGCAGGTCGAACATCGCGAACACCCACACGGTGCGCCAGGCGATTGGGTCAAGAAGGGGCGGGCGCGGCGCCCTCATCCGGCTCCTCCGCTGGCTCGGGCAGGCCCGTCGGGTCCTCGGGCAGCCGCAGCAGCATCCGCCTTCCCCCGAAGCTTGCCGCCAGCGACGCGGCAGCCCGGTGCAGCGCAAGCCCGAGCGGCATCGCCTGCCCGTCCATCCCCACCGCGATGTTCAGCACGCCGAGCAGATGCGCCTTGCGCGTCCTGTCAAGCTCGCCCTCGGCCAGCCCGGCCCGCGCCATCTCCCACACCACCCCGTCGACGAACGGACGGAACGGCTCCATCAGGTCGGAGGCGAGCGCGAAGGCATCGCCGCGGTTGGCGTGGAACAGGCCCACGCCGGCCAGCAGCCCGGCGCCGACGACGGCCCGCGCGGTCGCCGCGCGCAGCACCGCATAGCCGTAGTTCAGCAGCGGGTTCGGCGCCGCGCCGGAGCGGTCGCGCCGGAACGCCGGGCCGAGCAGCCGCGGCCAGTAGCGCTGCGCGCCCTGCGCCTCCAGGTTCTCGGGGTCGCCCGAGCGCACGCGCGCGGCCATCGCATCGAGCCCCGCGTCCTGCCCGGTGGCGCGGCGCAGCAGGTCGGCCTGCCGGCGCAGCTTGCAGGCGACGATCGCCTGCCACAGCCGCTTGGCGAGCGGGCGCGGGCAGGCGAGCTGCGCGCGCTGCCGCTCGCCGGCAAGCGCGTTGGCGGCATAGGGCAGCAGCACGCCCACCGGCATGTGATCGGGGCCGCACAGGATCGTCGCGACCTTCGCCTCGGCGAGTGCCGCGAGCAGCGCGTGGGTGTAGGTGACCTGGGGGTTGTCCACGATCAGCAGGGCGAGGTCCTCGACCGGCACGGTGGGCGCACTGCCGTCCTCGCGCGCCACCACGAGCTGGCGGTGGCGCAGGCTGAGCCGCGCGGGAGACGAGACCTCCACCGTGCGCGTCATCGCGCCGGCCTCCAGCGGCCGATCGGATCGACGGAGATCTTCCGCCAGCCGTCGTTGACACAACTCGGGCCGAGCGAGACTTCAGGCTTAGGCTCGTTCGCCGAATGAAGTGGCTTGTAAAAGATGCGCCCTGCCGCATTGACCTTTCGAACGAGCGCGAATTGCCGGAGCCCATCATTCTCACGACAGAGCACGTCGCGCGGTCGCAGCGCCATCACCAGCCGTCCGCCTTCCGGGTGCTCGGGCCGCACGGCGGGTTCGCCCCGTTGCACGCGCACCAGCGCTTCACGCTTCGTCGCGACGAGGTATCGAATGGTCTCGCCGTCGCGGTAGATCGCGATGTGGTGGTTCGTGCCCGGCCCGAGCTCGGCATGGATGTTCTTCGTGGCGTGCACGCGCATCACGCCCTCCTTCCGCCGCATGTGCAGCCGCACCCGTCGAATCACCGGTCCGCGCTCCGCCGTGATGCCGAACTTTGCCCATTTTCTGCGCACCCTATCCGTCAAAGGCAGTCGGATTTCCTGCGCAAGCAGTGCCTTGAGCCGCCGCTGCGCCGTGCCATCTGCTGCCTTGCCGCGCTTCTTCCGCTCCAAGACGAGCCCGTTGGCTGCCAGATGATCGAGGATCGCCTGCCGCACTCCCGCGTCGGCGATCCAGGCGTCTCCGCCGTCCTCGGGCGTGCTCAGGATCTCCGAAGCACTGAGATCCGCCACCGCCTTGCGCTTGACGTAGATCGCCGAGCCGGCGGCCTCGCGCTGCCCCGTGTCGCCGAGCCGCGTCTCCTCGTGCAGCGGTCCCGACAGCTTCGCCTGCACGCGATGGCTGACCAGGATCGCCTCCACCGCCGTCTTGGCGTCCTCGCGGAAGCCGGGCCAGGGCAGGTGGAAGCCGGGCGGGCGCGGGCCCGTCTCACGGCGCTGCCACCAGCGCGACAGTTCCGCCACCGTGCGCGGGGTGGTCAGCGCCACCGCCAGCGCGTCAACCGCGTGGTGGCGCAGATCCTCGCGCACCTTCAGACCGTCGTCGTCGCCAAGATCCAGCAGCTTGCCGAGGCCGATCCCCCACGCACGGCGCAGCAGCGCCGTCGCCCGTCCCGGCACCGGCTGCACCGCATCCAGCCCCGCCTGCCCGCCGCCGAACAGCAGCCCGAGATAGGGGCGCGCGGCGCGGGCGATGAACGCCGTGTCCACCAGTTGGCGGTTCGTGAAGCCCGCCTCGTCGGTCTCCGGGTCCTCCAGCCTCGCCTTCAGGCAGCGCCGCAGCTTCGCCTCCGGCCAGCCGGCGTTTTTCATCTGCGGCCAGACGATCGTCGTCAGATGGGTCCAGCGGTCGGCGTCGCCCGACAGCCACTCGAACGGCGTGCGCCGCCCCTTCGCCGCGTTCTCGCGGGCGAAGCACAGCACCTTGTTCGCCTGCGAATCGTCGAAGCTGCGGCTGACGGGGAAGATGTGGTCGATCTGCGTCGCCGTCGGATCGAGCGCTTCGGTGCAACTGATCGTCTTGCCGGGGTGCGAATAGGGGCAGCGCCCGCCCTGTTCCTTGCAGAGCAGCCAGCGCAACACGTTCTCCTCGCCCTCCGGCCCCTCCGCCGGCTTGCCGAGTTCCGCCACCTTCTTGCGTGCCTCGTCGCGCGCCCGCTCGCGCTCGCGCTGGCGCTTGTCGGTCTCGCGCCGCTCCTCGGCCGACTGCTTGAGATCGCGTGCGAACTCCAGCCGGATCACGTCGGGCCGGCCGTGCGCGCGCAGGAGCGTGTTCACCACCTTGCGCAGCTCGCTGAGCGTGCGCAGCACGGTCGGGTTGCGGATGCCGGCGAGCAATGCCGCCATGCGCTCGCGCACCCAGGCGTCCTTGACCTTGTCCAGCTCCGACAGGTTCGGCACCGGCAGCCGGGCAAGCGGCGCACCGCTGTCGCGGTGGGCGCCATAGACCCGTTCCACGGCCGTCATGTACGGCACGCCCGACTCCAGCAGCGGCAGCAGCGTGCGCATCGCCGCGAGGCTGTGGCGTGCCGCGCCGTCCGGCAGGTCGAGACGCGACAGCGCCTCCGCCGCCTGCGGCGGCAGCCCCCACTCGGTGCGCGCGCGCTCGGCCAGGGCGGCGCGCTCGGCCGCGATCCCAACGTGATCGTGGATTTCGAGGATCGCGCCGCCCTTCGTCGGCCGATACTCGATCCGGTGCCAGGTGCGGCCGATCTCGGCACGGATCGTCTCGCGCATCGCCTCCGGCAGCGCATCCCAGGCCGCGCCCAAGGCGGTCCTGAGCGCGGCCTCGGTCGCATTGCCGCGGATCGTCGCCTTCTCGCCGCGCTCGTGCGTGAAGCGGTCGCTCCGCCCGATCCCGATCGCCGCGCGCAGGCCCGCCCAGGTGGGGCGGCGCTCGGTCTCGAGATACGCGATCGCCATGGCCCGCTCGGCCGGATCGAGCTCGCGCTGGTTGCCGCGCTCCAGCCGGAGCGCGTTGACGAGCTGGAGCATCTCGAAGCGCTGCGTCAGCCACTCGGCCTTCAGCGCCCGAGGTTCGCCGGGTTCGAGATCGTCCGTGCCGACGGTGCGGGCGCGAAAGAAGGTCGGCCGCTGGGCCAGCGCGACCGTCTCGATCCGTGCCTTCAGGTCAGGCGTGAGCAGCGTCGGATGGTGTTTCGCCTGCTCGGCCCACAGCGCCTCGAACTCCTCGCGCACCATCGGGCGCGTCTGGCCGACGGCGCGCCGACGTGGCGTGTCCCAGAGCGCCGGTGTGGTCCCGTCGGGCTTCAGATGATCGTCCGATTGCAAGTAGATCGCGAGCTTCCGCCCCGCCATCCGCGCCGCCAACGCCTCGCCGCGCGCCCGCTCCTCTGCCTCCTCGCGCGCTCGCTCGTCGGCCGGTTCGGGCGGAGAAGCCAACGCCCTGCCGCGCCGGCGCCGCCCGCGCGGGGCCTCCTCGTCGTCTACCTCGGCGGTCGCGGGGGCTGGCTCGACCGGGCCGACCTTGCGGCTGCCCTGGAAGCCGCGGCGCTTGAGGAGATGGAAGATCGCCCACCCGGCTTCTTCAGCCGAAAGGGCACCCTCCAAGCCGCGGGCACGGAGTGCATACGGGTCCTGCCCCGTCGGCGGCTGCGCACGCTCGTCAGGCAGCAGCCCTGCCTCCGCGAGCAGGGCGCGCAGGTGCACACGCCGCCAACGGCGGCGCCGCACCTGTCGACGCATCAGCCGCTTCTGCCGACGCCCTGCGTTGAGCGGGGCGCCTGGCCCCTGCGTGTCGATCTCGCGCGTTTCGGGAAACACGCGCACGCCGAGCCGGACGATCTCGCCGTTTCCCTCAGGCGTGCTCCACCCGTCCCAGCGGATCACGGCGAACCCGACCGAGGTCACGCCGAGATCGAAGCCCCAGATCGTTTGCATGACGATGCCCCCTTGGATGAATGCAACCAAGGAGGTAGTGTAACACTCGTGTAGCGATGCCTGGTGTGGCTGCTTGCCGCAGGCAAAACCTATTCGTCCACACAGGTGCGGGCTGGGCATCCCGCGGACGAAGCGCCCCCTGACCCCCGCCTCGCGCGGGGGTCTTGCACTCTCAGGGCAAGCCCCGCTGGGCTAGCGTGCCCCGCGAGGGATGGTCCTGGCGGGCGGGGCTACAGCGCCCCGCCCTTGCGCCCCGCCATCGCGCCCAGCCTGAGCCGCAGCGCGTTCAGCCGGATGAAGCCCGCGGCGTCCTTCTGGTCATAGGCGCCCTGGTCGTCCTCGAAGGTGACGTACTTCATCGAGTAGAGGCTGTGCGGGCTCTCGCGGCCCGAGACCATCACGTTGCCCTTGTAGAGCTTCAGCTTCACCCGCCCGGTGACATGCTCCTGGCTCGCGTCGATCGCGGCCTGCAGCATCCGTCGCTCGGGCGCGAACCAGAACCCGTAATAGATCAGCTCGGCATAGCGCGGCATGAGCTGGTCTTTCAGATGCGCGACCTCGCGGTCGAGCGTGATGCTCTCGATCGCGCGATGGGCGGCGAGCAGGATCGTGCCGCCCGGCGTCTCGTAGACGCCGCGCGACTTCATGCCGACGAAACGGTTCTCCACCAGATCGAGCCGACCGATGCCGTTCTCCTTCCCGAGCGCGTTGAGCCGCGTCAGCAGCGTCGCCGGCGACAACCGCTCGCCGTTCAGCGCCACCGCGTCGCCGCGCTCGAAGTCGATCGCGATCTCGGTCACGCGGTCGGGGGCCGCCATCGGGCTCAGGGTGCGCTGATAGACGATCTCGTCCGCCTCCATCCCCGGTTCCTCGAGGATCTTCCCCTCGGAGGACGAGTGCAGCAGGTTCGCGTCCACGCTGAACGGCGCCTCGCCGCGCTTGTCCTTGGCGATCGGGATCTGGTGCTTCTCGGCGAAGTCGAGCAGCGCCGTGCGCGAGGTGAGCTCCCACTCGCGCCAGGGCGCGATCACGGTGACGTCCGGCTTGAGCGCGTAGTAGGAGAGCTCGAAGCGCACCTGGTCGTTGCCCTTGCCGGTCGCGCCATGCGCGACCGCATCCGCCCCGGTCGCTTCCGCGATCTCGATCTGGCGCTTGGCGATCAGCGGCCGCGCGATCGAGGTGCCGAGCAGGTACTGGCCCTCGTAGAGCGCGTTCGCCCGGAACATCGGGAAGACGAAGTCGCGCACGAACTCCTCGCGCAGGTCGTCGATGAAGATGTTCTCGTCCTTGATGCCGAGCAGGCGCGCCTTGTCGCGCGCGGGGCCGAGCTCCTCGCCCTGGCCGAGATCGGCGGTGAAGGTGACGACCTCGGCGCCGTAGGTCGTCTGCAGCCACTTCAGGATCACGGAGGTGTCGAGCCCGCCCGAATAGGCGAGCACGACCTTCTTGACGGTCTTCTTCATCGGGGAACCTGTTGAAAGCCGGGGAAACGGTGGCGGACAATGGCAGCGCAGGTGCGGCAGGACAAGGTGAGGCGCATGCGGCGACGGGGGGGACGGGATCCGTCGGGCGCGGCGATGCCGCGCGGGGCCGCGCGCGGCTCCGGGGCGCGCGGAACCGTCCCGCCATCGCGGCGGGGCGGTGTGCTCGCCGCCCTCGCCTGGCTCTGGCCGGCGCTGGCCATCGCCCAGCCCGTCCCGATCGCCGATCCCGCCGGGCCGCCCGGCGCGAACGCCGAGACGCGTGCCGCCTGGGCGCGCTTCATCGGCTACAACACGCACCGTGCCTTCGCGATCGGGCCCCGTGGCGAGGGCGGAGCGGCGTGGGGCGCGCGCGACCTCGACCAGGCGAAGGCCACAGCACTCGCCAACTGCGCGCGCCGCGCCGGCACGGACTGCCGACTCTACGCGGTCGATCTGGCGATCGTCGATCCCGCCAGGGCCTGGAACCCGCCCTCGGCCGCGCCGGCAAGCCTCGGCATCGGCGGCTTCGCCTGGGAGATCGTGCCGGATGCGCGCTATCTCTGGCGCGGCGCGGCGACCGCCGCCGGCGCGATCGTGTTCGGCCACGGCCGCGGTGCCAACAACGCCGACTATCGCGGCACGCAGCCGCAGACCTGGGTGCGGCACTTCAACCTCGCCGGCTTCGACGTGCTGCGCTTCGACCGCCACCCGAACAGCGACGACGCCGACCGCGCCGCCGGCTGGCTGCGCGACGGGCTCAGGCGGCTGCGCGCCGCCGGATACCGGCGGATCGTCGTCGCCGGCCAGTCGCGCGGGGCCTGGAACGCGCTGCAGGTGCTCGACACGCCGGGGCTGGTCGATGTGGCGGTCGCGATCGCGGCGGCGGCGCACGGCCAGGGCGGCAGCATGAACCTCAACGCGCAGGCCGATCAGTTGCGCTCGATCGTCGAGCGCGCCGACGCCCCGTCCGCACGCGTCGCCTTCGTGCAGTTCGCGCACGACCCGTTCGTGCTCGACCCCGACGGGCGCGCCGCGCTGATCCGGGACCGGCTCGGCCGACGGGTGGCGGCGGTGCTGCTGATCGACCGGCCCGAGGGCTTCGCCGGCCATGCCGCCGGGCAGCACTGGCAGTTCGCCGACCGGTTCGGCGCCTGCCTGGTCGCCTTCGCCACCGCGCCCGCTCCGCCCGCCTCCTGCTGATCAGCGCGGTGTCGTTGCGCTGCCGTAGGTCTCGGGTTCGAGCCGAGCCCAGAGCGCACCCTCGATCGAGGCGATGAAGGCGCGGTGCGCGGCAAGCTCCTCCGCGCTCGGCACGATCGGCCGCGGCCTGCGCGTGGGCGGGGCGGCGGCCCGCGCGCCGCGCACCGCCCCGCGCGCGGCCGGTGCGAGCCCCAGCCCCGGCTGGCGGCCGCCCAGCAGCTCGAGATAGACCTGGGCGAGCAGCTGGCAGTCGAGCAGCGCGTTGTGGGTGGTGCGCATCGAGATGTCGATGCCGAAGCGACGGCAGAGCGCGTCGAGATTCGCCGGCAGGCCAGGATGGCGCCTGCGCGCGAGCGCCACCGTGTCGATCGCGCGCGCCGGATCGATCGGCGGCAGGTCGAGCCGGGCGAGTTCGGCATTGATGAAGCCGATATCGAAGGGCGCATTGTGCGCGACGATCGGATCCTCGCCGAGGAAGGCGAGCAGCTCGTCGGCGATCTCGCCGAAGGCGGGCTTGCCGATCAGGCTCGCGCGCGTGATGCCGTGGATGCGTTCCGCCTCGGGGTCGATCTCGCGCCCCGGGTCGACCAGGCGGTGCAGCACCCGCCCCGTGGGCACATGGTTCCTCAGCTCGAGGCAGCAGATCTCGATGATGCGGTGCCCCTGGGCGGCCTCGAGCCCGGTGGTCTCGGTGTCGAGCAGCACCTCGCGGTCGCTCATCGCCCGCCCTCGCGAAGCCGCGCCACCAGGCGCCGGATCGCGCGCTGGGCATGGTGGCGCGACAGCCCGGTGCGGATGACGGTATCGGCGCGGCGGCGCTTCTCGGTATCCGGCATCTGGCGTGCGCGGATCGCGGCGAGCCGGGCCTCGGTCATGCCGGGCCGGGGGAGCACGCGGGCGCGTTGCGTCGCCGCCGGGGCACTGACGACGACCACATGGTCGACCCGGCGATCGCTTCCCGTCTCGAACAGCAGCGGGATGTCGAGCACGGCGAGGGGGCGGCGCGCGCGGCGGCAACGGGCGAGGAAGCGCCGTTCCTCCTGCCGCACCAGGGGGTGGATCGCCGCTTCCAGCCGCGCCAGGAAGGCCGGGTCGGAGAGCGCGCGCTGCCGCAGCGCCTCGCGCACGACCGAACCGTCCGCCACGGCCTCCGGGGCGAGGGCGGCAATCGCGGCGACGCCTGCGCCGCCCCGGGCGTAGAGCCGGTGCACGGCGGCATCCGCGTCGTGCACGGGGATGCCGAGACGGCGGAAGGTCCGCGCGGCGGTCGACTTGCCCATGCCGATGCCGCCCGTCAGCCCGATCACGATCATGCCGCCTCGGCGGTCTCCGGCACGTCGCCGGCGACGAAGCGGGCGAGCTCGTCGTCCACCTCCGGATCGATGCCGAACCACGCGCGGAAGCCGGGACGCGCCTGGTGCAGCAGCATCGGCAGCCCGCCCAGGGTGCGGAGCCCGCGTGCGGCGGCGGCGGCGAGCAGCCCGGTGATGCGCGGCACGTAGACGATGTCGGCGACGATCGCCTCCGCCGGCAGGCGGTCGAGCGGCAGATCGGGCGAGGGCGTGCCCTGCATGCCGAGCGAGGTGGTGTTGACCAGGAGGCGCGTGGCGGGAAGGAGGTCAGCGGCCTCGTCCCAGCCGGCGGCCGCGACAGGTCCCCCGAGCGCGGCGCAAAGCGCCTCGGCGCGGCTCCGCGTGCGGTTGACGAGGACGAGGCGCGGACAGCCGCCGTCGAGCAGGGCGGCGGCGATGGCGCGGGCGGAGCCGCCGGCGCCGAGGAGGGTGGCGGGTGTGGCGGCGAGATCGACGCCGGGCACGGCCTGGCGCAGACCTGCGAGGAAGCCCCAGCCGTCGGTGTTGGAGCCGGCGATCGTGCCGTCGGGCCGAAACACCAGCGTGTTGACGGCACCGGCGCGGTTCGCAGTCGCGTCCACCTCGTCGCAGACGGCGAAGGCGGCCTCCTTGTGCGGGATGGTCACGTTGGCGCCCCGGAACCCGAGGTCGCGCAGGGATCGCACGGCATCGGCGAAGCGTTCGGGCCGCACCGGCAGCGGCAGGTAGGCACCGTCGATGCGATGGCGTTCGAGCCAGAACCCGTGCAGGCGCGGCGAGCGCGAATGCGCGACCGGCCAGCCCAGTACGCCGGCAAGCCGCGATGTCCCGGAGAGAATCATGCACCGAGCATAGCGGAGTGGCCGGATGGGGGGAGGGGCGAACCGCAGCGGCCGGACCAGCGGTCAGCGGCCGGGCAGGAAGATGAATACCACGGCGGCGACGAGGCAGATGGCGGCGGCGAGGTAGTTCCAGGTGAGCTGCTCCTTGAGGAACCAGACGGCGAAGGCGGCGAACACCGCCATGGTGATCACCTCCTGCATCACCTTGAGCTGCTGCGCGGTGTAGGCGCCGAAGCCGATGCGGTTGGCCGGCACGGCGAGGCAGTACTCGAAGAAGGCGATGCCCCAGGAGGCGACGATGGCAAGCCCCAGGCTCCAGTGCGGCCGCTTCAGGTGGCCGTACCAGGCGAAGGTCATCAGCACGTTCGAACCGATCAGCAGCAAAGGCGGCAGCACCCAGGCAAGCCACGGTGCAGGCAGCGGGATCATCGCGGCACGGCCTCCTCGGAGGGGCGATAGACCGCGCGGATCGCCGGCAGGGCCTCGCGCCACTTGGTGTAGACCTTGCCGACATCCGAGAGCGGCTTGGCGAGGAGGCGCAGGTTGACCGCGAAGACCGCGGCGCCGGCAAGTTCGCTCTCGCCCGGCAAGAGCCGCGGATCGAGCGCCCAGGCGGCGAGCGCGGAGAGGGCGAGGAAGGTCCAGAGTGCGGCGTCGAGGCCACGCTCGGTCAGCCATTTCAGGATCTCGAAGCGGATCGATCCGCGGAAGATCCGCTCCTGCGTCTCGGTGAATCGGCCGCGTTCGGCCGCGCCTGTCGTCGCGGCGATCCTGGCCTGCCAGCCGAGGATCTGCAGGCTGACCAGTTCGAGCCGCTTGCCGATCAGCCAGACGCAGCCGAGTGCCGGCACCAGCGCGCCCAGCATCAGCGGCACCCAGCCCGCGCCGAGCGTGAGCTGCCAGGCGAGCACGCCGATCACCTCGGCGGGGATGCGCCAGCCGTCCTTGTAGACGGCCTCGAACCCCTTGCGGGCGATGTCGCAGCCGTAGAGCACCTGGCTCACGTCCCGCGCCGCGTGCTCGACCTGCCGCCGCGCGAGGAAGATGCGCTGGAGCACGACGAGGAGGCGGGCCTCCATCGCCTTGGAGGCGACCTTCTCGCCGAATTCGACGACCGCGACGGCGAGGATGATCGCGGCGAAGAGCGGGCCGATCGCGGCGATCACGCCGAGGATCGTCGCCTCGGGTGCGCGGATCGCCTCGACCAGGCGGCCCGTGGCCCAGGCATAGGCGGGCATGACGGCGGCCTTGGCGGCGAGCGCTGCCATCAGGGCGGCGAGGAAGCCGCGCAGACTCCAGAGCGTCGCCGCCATCTCGCCCGCGAGCGGGCGCGTGACGGGGATGCCCATGACGGGCATCCCCAGCACATCAGGCCGCATCCGGCAGGGCCATCGCCACGATCCGCGTCCTGTCGGTGACGAGGACCGCGCGATCGAGCAGGGCGGCGCTGCGCGCGGCCTCCGGCCACCCGGCCAGCGCGGTCCAGTCGCCTTCCCCCTGGCGCTTGATCCAGGCCCGCTTGCGGTCCCAGACCAGCACGCGCTCGTCATTGGCGGCGATCCCGATCGCTCCGGTGGCGGCAGCCGGTGTCGCGTCGGCCACGTCGGCCCGGATCGCGATCAGGCGATCCTCGACGGCGGCGAGGAGGCGGTCGCCATCCGCGACGATGCGCGCCTCGTGCACGGCCTGGGGCGCGAGGGGGGCGAGGCTGCCGGATGCGGGATCGAACACGAACAGTCCCTGTCCCTCCAGGCCGACCAGGAGCGTGCCCTCGCGTCGTGGTGCGAGCGCCTCGACCGCCGCCGCGGGTACGGCGTCCACCGGGGCGAGGCGTTCGGCATCGGCCAGCGGCGCCGCGAACAGCCCGCCCTTGGTGCCGAGCCAGAGCCTCTCCGCCGCGATGGCGAGGGTGCGGAACTCGCCGTAATGCCGCACGCCGGCCGGCAGCTTCGGCTTGACGTAGTCCCAGCGCGCCCCGTTCGTGGCGCTGACGAAGAGGCCGCGCTGGCAGAGGAGGAACCAGCGGCCATCGGGCGCGCGCGCGATATGTTCCGCGTCGAGCACGTTCCATTCGGCATCCGCGGGCCGCCATGTGGCGCCGCCGTCCTCGCTCAGGAACGTTCCGAAGCTGCACGTCGCCAGGACGGCGCCACGGTCGAGCGCGAAGAGCTTCTTGCGCTTGCCGAGCCGTGCGCGCCGATCGGCGCCGACCGCCTCCGCCAGATCGACGACCGACCCGCGGAGCGGATCGAACAGCATCGCGCCCTGTACGCCGGCGGCGAGGATGCCGTCCGGCAGCAGGTGGACGAACTCGGCCTCGGCGATCGCCGGATGGAACGCCTCGAGATGCCGACGTCCCGGTCCGACGATCTCGGCCTTGTCCCCGTCCAGCACGAGCACCGTGCCGTCGGCCGCCAGTTCCGCCGCCGTGATCGGATGCTTCTTGTAGCCGCCGCGACGGCCATCACGCCGGAAGGCGCCGTGCCAGCGGGTCACCACGTGGCGGAGATCGGCGGCGACCGGGACGTCGCCGTAGTGGCCCATCTCGGTCATCGTCCAGGTCGCGCCGCCATCGCCGCTCTCGGCGAGCGCGGGAAGCCGCCGGTCGCCCTGCTTCTTGATGCGCAGGATCAGCCGTCCGGGAAGCTCGTGGATGCCGATCACCTCGCAACCGGCCCCGCCGAACAGGCGCACCCAGCCATCCTCCTGCGCCGCATAGAGCCCGTTCTTGGTGCCGACGAGGATGCGGTCCGCGGCGGCACTGACGGTCGCGATCTTCTCGCCTGCGGGACCGGCGCGCCGGCTGCGTTCGGCCCCGGCGCCGTCCAGCAGCACGATCTCGCGACCGACCGCCGCCACCATGCCGCCGGGGGCGGGACCGAGCGCCTGGACGGAGGCGTCCGCGAGCGCGCCTGCCGGGCGCAGGATGTCGCCCGGGTCGCGGCGGCAGAGGCCCGCCTCGGTGGCGAGCCACACGCGGTCGCCGACGCGCAGCGTCGCCTTCACCTCGGCGCGCGCGAAGGCGTCGATGTTGGAACTCACAGTCATGTCAGGGGTCCATGGATGGCCCGCGTGCATCGCGCACCACCGGGCCGGTTCAGGGTTGCGGCTCTGCATCCCCGCGGCGGGTTCTGCCACCGGCCCTACTTGCGAGTCAATCGCAATCCGCATCACAGCGACGCCTTCAGCCCGAGGAAGAAGACGCGGCCGCTGTCGATGATGGCTTGGCGGCTCAGCACGCCGTTGGTGCGTTCGAACTCGTCGCGCTTCTGGTTGGTCAGGTTCTCGCCGCTCGCGAACACCGCGAGCCCGGGCACGAGACGCTGCTCGAGATAGACATCGACGAAGGTGGTCGGCTCCAGCTCCTTGTAGCGCAGCGCGCCGTTGCCCTCGTTGCTCAGGATGATGCGCGTCGTGACGTAGTTGACGCCGACCGAGACCAGCGTGCCGCGCGCCTCGTCGTTCCATTCCAGCACGGTGTTGGCGACGAAGCGCGGCACTTCGGAGAAGCGGCGCGGTCCAGTGATCGGGTCGTTGACGCGACTCTCCAGCAGCGTCTGGTTGAGCCTGAGGCCGAACGGCGCCAGCCAGTCGAGCCCCGTGATGCCGCCGCTCAGCCGCTGCTCGAACTCGATGCCGCGCACGCGACCGTCGCCGGCGTTGCGGTACTCGAACTGGTTGGGCGCGAACTCGTTGGCGTCGATCACGTCCGTGATGCTGCGATGGAACAGGTTGACGCCGAGGAAGACGTGCTGGCCGGCATAGTCGGCGCCGACATCGAACGACCACGCGCGGGCGGGCCTGAGATCGGGATTGCCGAAGAACACGCGCGGCCCCCGCCGCGTCGTGCCGGGCGCGATCTCCTCGAGCTTGGGCCGGTTCACCTGGCGCGAGACGGCGGCGCGCAGGGAGAGGCCCTCCGTCAGGCGGAAGGAGACCGGCAGCGAGGGCAGGACATCGGTGAAGCCGGGGGTCGAACTGCCGCGGCCGCCGTCGAGATCGTAGCCCACGTGCTCGAGACGGAGCCCCGGGATCAGCGTCCAGCGACCGAACTCGATGCGGTTCTGGATGTAGCCGGCGAGGTAGGTCTCGGAGGCGGTGTAGTCGGCTTCCGTGGAGCGCAGGATGTCCGCCGCGGTCTGCGAGCGGCTGCCGTTGGCGGCGACCGTGAAGAGCTCGGCATTGTTGCGCCGATCGACACGCCGCAGCTTGAGGCCCGACTTCAGTTCGGTGGCGAAGGGCTGGTCGAGCCGCCAGGCGAGGCTCGCGCCCAGATCCCACTGCCAGTCGCGCACGCTGCTCTCCTCGGCCGAAGCGTTCTGGAACGCGCCGGCGGGGCTGAAGGTGCGGGTCAGCCCGTCCTTGCCGAGCTGGGCCGTGCTCAGCGCGGCATCCAGCGCGAGGGTGAGCCGTTCGGCGAGCCTCTGCTCCAGGCCGACCGCGAGGCTCGCCACGGTCAGACGCTCCTCGCCTTCGGCGAGCTGGCGGTTCAGCTGCACACCGGTGTCGCGGCGGTAGGTGTCGCGCCGTCGCGGATTGTCGATCAGCGAATGCAGCAGCGTCTGCCGCAGGGTCAGCCTGCCGCCGTCCCAGACCCAGCCGAGCTGGCCGAGCGCGTCGATGTTCGTGAAGTCCTTGGGATCGCGCTCATCGACGATCTGGCCCTGACCGCCCGGCCCGCCCTGGAAGGTGCGTTCGCTGAAGTCCTTGATCTTCCAGATGCGCCGGCGATCGACATTGATCGCGCCGAGCAGGCCGAAGCCGTCGGAGAAGCGGCGCGCGACCAGCGCCCCGGCCTGCTGGTTGCGGCCGTCGATCAGCGCGTCGTTGCCGCCGAGCGCGCCGCGCAACTCGAGCGCGTCGCGCGGCGGCACGGGACGGGTCTCAATCAGGATGCGCCCGCCGATGCCGTCCGCCTCGTACTCGGCGGAGGGATTGCGCAGGATGCCGACCGACTGCAGCAGGAAGCCGGGGAGCGTGGTCGGCTCCAGGCTGCGCGCCCCGGCGCCGGAGGGAAGCTGCAGCCCGTCGACCTGCACGCGGGTGAAGTCGGGGGTCAGCCCGCGCAGGCCGAAGTTCTTCTTCTCTCCCGGCGGGCCTGACAGCACGACGCCGGGCAGGCGCGGGATGATGTCGGAGGCACGGTCGGCCGGCAGCCGGGTGAAGTCCTCGCGGCGGAGCTGGACCTCGGGCACCGGCTCGCCGATCCGCGCCGCCTCGGGAAACATGCGCTCGCCGGTGACCACCACCGGCGGCAGCGCCGTCGGTTCGATGGGGGCCTGCGCGAAGGCCGGCCGGGCGAGGGGGGGAAGGAGCGCGAGCGCGCAGGCGCCCAGGCGGACGGCGCGCACGCCGGTCGGAGCGGACGACGTCATGGCTGTGTTGGACCTCAGTCAGGGGCGGCCGGCCCCCTTCGGCGGGGGCTGGAGGGACGTGTTCGGCGTCGGTGCCCGGTCTCTCCCGTGCCGGCCGTGGTTCAGGGTTGCGGAAGGTGCATCCCCGGGGTCTTCATCAATGAAATGCAAATGAGAGTCAATCGCATTATTGCCCGCCGCGCGGCCAGCCATGCACGCGCGCGCCGGCGGAGGCGAAACGTCCGCCGCCGCCGTGCGGCGTCCGCGCCGCGCGGGGGGTTGCGGCGCTGCGCCGGGCGTGCCTAGGCTGATGCATCAGGCGTGTCGAAACGGTACAACAACGGAGGGGACGGGGCGGTGAAGGTCGGCCAGGCGATCGCCGAGATCATGCGGCGCGAGGGGATCGAGATCCTCTGCGGCTATCCCGTCAATCACCTGATCGAGTTCGCCGCCGCGATCGACATCCGCCCGATCATGGTGCGCCAGGAGCGGATCGGCCTGCACATGGCGGATGCGATCTCCAGGCTGTCCTCGGGGCGCAAGCTGGGCGCGTTCTGCATGCAGCACGGGCCGGGGGCCGAGAACGCGTATGGCGGCGTCGCCCAGTGCTTCGGCGAGTCGGTCCCGGTGCTGGTGCTGCCGATGGGCTATCAGCGGCGGCTGGCGCAGCTCGAGCCGAACTTCAACGCGACCCAGGCGATGCGCAGCGTGACGAAGTCGGCGGAGGCGATCTGGCTGCCGCAGGAGACGCCGAACGTGCTGCGGCGCGCCTTCACGCGGCTGCGCAACGGCCGCGGCGGGCCGTGCCTGGTCGAGATCCCGTCCGACATCTTCAACGAGGAGGTCCCGGAGCCGCTCGACTACACGCCGGTCGTGTCCACCCGCTACGGGCCCGATCCGGTGGACGTGGAGCGCGCGGCGGCGATGCTGGCCGAGGCGAAGCGGCCGGTGATCTATGCCGGCACGGGCGTGCACTGGGCGCGCGCCTGGCCGCAGCTCAGGGCGCTCGCCGAGCTGCTCGCCGCCCCGGTGACGACCAGCCTGGGAGGCAAGAGCGCCTTCCCCGAGACCCATCCGCTCTCGGCCGGATCGGGCGGCGTGGCCACGCCGGCCACCATGCCGCATGTGCTGAAGGCGGCCGACGTGATCCTCGGCGTGGGCTGCAGCTTCACCGAATCGAGCTTCGCGGTGCCGATGCCCAAGGGCAAGCGGATCATCCATGCCACGCTCGATCCGAACCACCTCAACAAGGATGTGCCGGTCGCGCTCGGCCTGATCGGCGATGCGGCGCTCACGCTCGAGGCGCTGATCGCGGCGCTGAAGGACAGGATCAGGGAGGCCCGGGACGGTGCCGCGGTGGCCGCGGAGATCGCCGCGGTGCGCAGGCCCTGGCTCGAGAGGTGGTCGGCCAAGCTCGACAGCGACGCGGTGCCGCTCTCGCCCTATCGCGTGATCCGCGACCTGATGCGCACGGTGGACGTCGCGAACACCATCATCACCCACGACGCGGGCAGCCCGCGCGACCAGCTCTCGCCGTTCTGGGTCGCGACCGAGCCGCTCTCCTATCTCGGCTGGGGCAAGACGACGCAGCTCGGCTACGGGCTCGGCCTGGCGATGGGCGCGAAGCTCGCCCGGCCCGACAAGCTCTGCATCAACGTCTGGGGCGACGCCGCGATCGGCTTCACGGGCATGGACTTCGAGACCGCGGTCCGCGAGCGGATTCCGATCCTGTCGATCCTGCTCAACAACTTCTCGATGGCGATCGAGCTGAAGATCATGCAGATCTCGACCGAGAAGTACCGTTCGACCGACATCTCCGGCGACTACGCGGCGATGGCGCGCGCCTTCGGCGGCTACGGCGAGCGGGTGGAGCGGCCCGAGGACATCGTTCCGGCGATCCGGCGCGGGATCGAGCAGACCCGCAACGGCGTGCCCGCTCTTCTGGAGTTCATCACGGCCAAGGAGACGGAAGTCTCGCGCCCGACCTAGCGATGTTGCATGATGCGGGGGCCGCACGCTGAAGGCCGAAGGCCGCGCGGCCCGGACGGGGAGGAAGAATGGCGTCGGTCGAGATCCGCAACGTGAGGAAGTCCTTCGGATCCACCGAGGTGCTGCACGGCGTGTCGGTGGACATCGCCGATGGCGAGTTCGTGGTGCTGGTCGGCCCCTCGGGCTGCGGCAAGTCGACGCTGCTCCGCATGATCGCCGGGCTCGAGAACATCACCTCGGGCGAGATCGTGATCGGCGGGCGGGTGGTGAACAACGTGCCGCCGAAGGACCGGGACATCGCCATGGTGTTCCAGAACTATGCGCTCTACCCGCACATGACCGTGTTCGACAACATGGCGTTCTCGCTCAAGCTCGCCGGCGCGCCGAAGGCGGTGATGGAGCAGGAGGTGCGTCGGGCGGCGACCATCCTCGGGCTCGAGCAGCTGCTGCACCGCTATCCGCGCCAACTCTCGGGCGGGCAGCGCCAGCGCGTCGCCATGGGACGCGCGATCGTGCGCAACCCGCAGGTGTTCCTGTTCGACGAGCCGCTGTCGAACCTGGACGCGAAGCTGCGCGTCGCGATGCGGGCCGAGATCAAGGAGCTGCACCAGCGGCTCGCGGTCACCACGGTCTACGTGACCCACGATCAGATCGAGGCGATGACCATGGCCGACACGATCGTGGTGATGAACAGCGGCAATGTCGAGCAGGCCGGTCCGCCGCTCGAACTCTATGACCGGCCTGCGAACCTGTTCGTCGCCGGTTTCATCGGCAGCCCGGCCATGAACATGATCGCGGGGCGGATCGAGGACGGTGCCTTCCTGGCGGAGGATGGCATGCGCTGGCCGCTGCCGGCGAATGGCGCCGCGCGTCACCGCGGCGAGGCGATCTACGGCATCCGTCCCGAGCATCTCCGCCTCGACCCGGACGGCATCCGCGCCACCGTGCAGGTGGTGGAGCCGACGGGATCGGAGACGCAGGTGCTGCTGCGCGCCGGCAAGGCGCACATGATCGGCGCGTTCCGCGAGCGCGTCTCGGCGCGCCCGGGCGAGGTCCTGCCGATCTCGCCCGACCCGGCGCTGATCCATCTGTTCGACCGGCGATCGGGCCGGCGGATCCAGTAGGCAACAGAGCGAACAAGGGAGGAGCAGAGGACATGGTCCACATCATCACGCGACGCGGCGCGCTGGCCCTGGGGGCCGGCGCAGCCGCCATGATGGCCCTGCGCGAGGAGGCGGCCGCGCAGCAGATCCCGACCCAGCCGGCCGACCCGCCGCGCCTGCCGATCGAGAGCGGGGCCTCCCTGCGCGTGATCCGCCCGGCGCGGTTCGTCGCCCCCGACGAGGAGTTCTTCCGCGCCAATACCGAGAAGTTCTCCAAGCAGTTCAACGTGCCGGTGCGCGTCGACTTCGTCGGGTGGGAGGACATCCGGCCGCAGACGGCGGTTCTGGCGAACACGGGCACCGGCCCGGACGTGGTGATCGGCTGGTCGGACGATCCGCACATCTACGCGGACAAGCTGCACGACCTCTCCGACGTCGCCGAGTATCTCGGCAAGAAATACGGCGGCTGGCAGTTCCTCGCCGAGAAGTACGGCAAGCGCCATCGCACCAACAACTGGATCGCGATCCCGCTCGGCGGCTCGACCGGGCCGCTGGTGTACCGGATCTCGGCGGTGAAGGAGGCCGGGTTCGACAAGATCCCCGAGGACCACGCCGGCTTCCTGCAGCTCTGCAAGCGCATGAAGGAGATCGGCAAGCCGGCGGGCTTCGCGCTCGGCAACGCGGTGGGCGACGGCAACGGCACCGCGAACTGGCTCACCTGGTCGTTCAACTCGTTCCTGACCGACGAGGACGGCAAGGTCGCGATCAACCAGCCGGCGACCATCCGGGCGCTCGAGTACCTGAAGGAGCTCTATCCGACCTTCGTGCCGGGCACGCTCTCCTGGCTCGATCCGACCAACAACCGCGCCTATGCCGCGCAGGAATGCTGGATGACGCCGAACGGCGTATCGCTCTACTTCGCGCTGAAGAACGATCCGAACACGCGCCACATCGCCGAGGACACCGACCACGCCAACCTGCCGCGCGGGCTCGCGCCCGATGCGCCGCAGTCGGCCACCATCATCAATGCGATGGTGTTCAAGAGCGTGCGCTACCCGAACGCGGCCAAGGCCTACATCCAGTTCATGATGGAGGCCGAACAGTACAACCCCTGGCTGACCGCCTGCCTCGGCTACTGGTCGCACCCGCTGAAGGCCTACGACGCGAGCGCGGTCTGGACCAGCGACCCGAAGATCGCGCTCTATCGCCGTGGCCTCGATTACCGCTACTGGTCCGGCTACAAGGGGCCGATCACGGCGGCTTCCGGCACCGCCGCCTCCGAGTATGTGCTCGTGCAGATGTACGCCTCGGTCGCCGCGGGCCAGGCGACGCCGCAGCAGGCGGTGCAGGAGGCGGAACGGCGCGCGAGGCGCATCTTCCGCTGAAGCGAGAAGGGCGCCGCCGGCATCGCGCCGGCGGCGCCAGCCGCGCGAGGATACCATGGACGCCACCGCATCGGCGATCGCCTGGACGAGGGAACGGGCCCAGCCCTGGTGGCTCGTCCGGCTGTTCGACTGGAAGCCGTTCCTGATCTTCGCCTGCATGCTGCCCGCGGTCGGGCTCCTGATGGTGTTCCTGACCTATCCGCTGGGGCTCGGGATCTGGCTCGCCTTCACGGACGCGACGATCGGCCGCGACGGGCGCTGGGTCGGGCTCGAGAACTTCATCTGGCTGGCCGAGGACCCGATCTTCTGGTCCTCGGTGTTCTACAGCGTGTTCTACACGGCGGTCGCGACGGTCGGGAAGTTCGGGCTCGGGCTGTGGCTCGCGCTGCTGCTCAACAACCACATTCCGTTCAAGAGCCTGCTGCGCGCGATCGTGCTCCTGCCCTGGATCGTGCCGACCGTGCTCTCGGCGATCGCGTTCTGGTGGATCTACGACGCGCAGTTCTCGGTGATCTCGTGGTTCGTGGTGGACGTGCTGGGCTTGCGCGACACCTATTTCGACTTCCTCGGCTCGACCTGGCCGGCGCGCTGGTCGCTGATCGCCGCGAACATCTGGCGCGGCATCCCGTTCGTCGCGATCACGCTGCTCGCCGGGCTGCAGACCATCTCGCCCTCGCTCTACGAGGCGGCGCTCCTCGACGGCTCGACCGGCTGGCAGCGCTTCCGCTACATCACCTTCCCGCTCCTGCTGCCGATCCTCGCGATCGTGATGACGTTCTCGATCATCTTCACCTTCACGGACTTCCAGCTCGTCTACGCGATCACCCGGGGAGGCCCGGTCAACTCGACGCATCTGATGGCGACGCTGGCATTCCAGCGCGGCATCCCGGGCGGCCAGCTCGCCGAGGGAGCGGCGATCGCGGTGGCGATGGTTCCGTTCCTGGTGTTCGCGACCCTGTTCAGCTACTTCGCGCTCGCGCGGCGGAAGTGGCAGCAGGGCGAGAGCAACGACTGAACGGGCCGGAGGAGGACGATGAGCGACGCCGCCGCCGTGGAAGGCAAGCAGGGCGCCACCGTCGTGCCGGAGATGATGTCGTGGGACACGCGCACCCGCCGCGTGGTGACGATCTACGTGCCGCTCGCCTGCTTCGTGTTCATCCTTCTGTTCCCGTTCTATTGGATGGCGATCACGGCGTTCAAGCCGAACAACGAGCTCTACAACATGCGGGACTACAACCCGCTCTGGATCAGCTCGCCCACGCTCGATCACATCCATCACCTGCTCTTCAACACCGCCTATCCGTCGTGGCTGCTCACGACGATGATGATCGCCGTCGCCTCGACCTTCCTGTCGCTGTTCGCGGCCACGCTCGCGGCCTACGCGATCCAGCGGCTGCGCTTCCGCGGCAGCCAGTATGTCGGGCTCGCGATCTACCTCGCCTATCTCGTGCCGCCCTCGATCCTGTTCATCCCGCTCGCGGCAATGGTGTTCAAGCTCGGCCTGTTCGACAGTCCCTTCGCGCTGATCCTGACCTATCCGACCTTCCTGATCCCGTTCTGCACCTGGCTGCTGATCGGCTACTTCAAGTCGATCCCCTACGAGCTCGAGGAGTGCGCGCTGATCGACGGCGCGACCCGGCTGCAGATCCTGACCAAGATCACCCTGCCCCTCGCGACCCCCGGGCTGATCAGCGCCGGCATCTTCTCCTTCACCCTCTCCTGGAACGAGTTCATCTACGCGCTCGCCTTCATCCAGTCCTCGGAGAAGAAGACCGTTCCGGTCGCGATCCTGACCGAGCTCGTCACCGGCGACGTCTACCAGTGGGGGGCGCTGATGGCGGGCAGCCTGCTCGGTTCGCTGCCGGTGGCGATCTTCTACTCGTTCTTCGTCGACTACTACGTCTCCTCGCTGACGGGGGCGGTGAAGGAATGAGGGAGCGGATGCGGATCGCCCGGCCGAGGCGTCGGGCTGCGCATGCGGTGCAGTGCGGTGCCGTGCTCCCCGCGCGCATGACCGATCGCCTCTCGCCGGTCCGGCGCGCCGCAGACGAACGCGCCCCGCGATGCGGCGCAGGATCGCGTCCCGACCCTGGCGAGGCCGCCCTCGGCGTCCGCCCGTTCCGCACCTGACCGTCTGACCATCCGACCATCCAGGAGACCGACCTTGGCCAAGTACACCATCCTCACGCCCGCCGGCGCGTCCTTCACCACCGCAGGCGGCGGTTACGACTACGAGATGGAGGCGCTCGCGGGCATGGACGCCGCGATCGTCGAATGCCCCGCGACCGAGGAGGGGTTCATCGCCGCCGCGCCGGGTGCCGATGCGGTCTACGCCAAGGGGATGAAGTTCACGAAGCGCATGATCGATGCGCTGACGAAGTGCAGGGCGATCGTGCTCGGCACGGTGGGTGTGGACTACGTCGATGTCGATGCCGCGACGGCCAAGGGCATCCCGGTCACGAACTGCCCCGATACCTTCATCGAGGAGGTGGCGGACCATGCGATGATGCTGCTGCTCGCCGCCCATCGCCGCTGCATCGAGCAGGACCGCATGGTGCGCGAGGGACGCTGGGGCGAAGGCCGTCCGCAGCTCCTGCAGATCCCGCGCCTGATGGGGCTGACCCTCGGCTTCATCTCCTTCGGCCGGGTCGCGCGCCAGGTGGCCAGGCGCGCGCGCCCCTTTGGCCTGCACATGCTCGCCTACGATCCCTTCGTGCAGGAGCTCGTGATGTCCGACTACGGGGTCGAGCCCGCCACGCTCGCCGAGGTGCTGCAGCGGTCGGACTTCGTCTCGATGCACGCGCCCGACACGGCGCATACGCGGAAGATGCTGACGGATGCGCATTTCGCGCAGATGAAGAGGACGGCGATCTTCATCAACACAGGCCGCGGCCCGACCGTGGACGAGGCGGCGCTGATCCGCGCGCTCGAGACGAAACAGATCGCCGGCGCCGGGCTCGACGTGTTCGAGGTCGAGCCGCCGAGGCCCGACAACCCTCTGCTGAAGATGCCGCACGTGATCCTCTCGCCGCACAACGCCTCCGCTTCCTCGCGCTTCGATCCGGCGCGCAAGCGCCGCGTCGGCCAGGAGCTCGCGCTCGTGCTCTCGGGGCGCTGGCCGATGTCCTGCGTCAACCCGACCGTGCTGCCGGGCAGCGGCCTCAAGCGCTGGCAGCCCTATGCGATGGATCGCGGCCCGAACAGCTGATCTCCGCCAGCCGAGGCCGCGCGCTTCGCCGGGTCGGTCTCGGGCCCGCGCGCCATCCTGGCCGGGCGGCGGCGATCCGCGCTACCGTCGACCTCGTTGAGGAACCGCACGCCGGAGGACGGCGTCGCCATGCTCGAGGTTGCCCTTCCTGCGCTCGAGCGCGACGGTCTCGCGCTTGCGCTCATTGCCTGCGCCGATCGGCGGGTGATCGCCAGCAATGCCGTGCTGTCGCAGCTCTCCGGCCATCCCGCGGCGCTGCTGCGCGAGCGCGGCCTCGGCCTGCTCGTGACGTCGGAGACGGAGCCGGCGACGCTCGCCGCGCTCGATCGGGCGATCGCCGCCGGTTCCGAACTCCGCGGCGAGATCTGCTGGGCGCGCGCCGACGGCTCGCGGTTCTGGTTCGGCTTCACGGTGATCCCGCTCGGCGCGGTCGCCGACGCCGGCCCGTCCGTCCTGCTGATGGGCCGCGACATCACCGAACGGCGCCGCCGCGCGCGCGAGGAGGCCACCGTCCAGGCCGTGTTGGCGCTGGTCTTCCGCAGCATCGACGTCGCCGCCGCAGTGATCCTGCCGGACGACCGCATTCTGGCCGCCAATCCGGCCTATGCCGCGCTTACCGGCTACGGCCAGCGCGACCTGGAGGGGATGTCGGTCGATCGCCTGACCGCGCCGGAGAGCCGCGACGAGGCACGCCGGCTGCGCGCCGCACTGCGCCGGACGGGCGAGGCCTATCGCATGCCGCTCGCGCTGCGGCGCAAGGACGGCAGCGTGCTGCCGGTGGAACTCCACGCCGTGGCGGTGGAGTACGAGGGCACCCGGTTCCGTGTCGTTACCCTGCACCGGAAGGATGACCGAGCGGCGGAACCCGAGGCGCGGCGTCAGCTCGTCGTGGGCAAGGTCGGGTTGATCCGGCTCGACCCGCTGAAGGAGGCCTATGGCGCGCGCTGGCCGCAGGTGGAGGCGCGGCTGATGATGCTCGCCGAACAGGTGCTCAAGCGTCGGCTCGAAAGCGGCGACGTCTATGCCCGCACGCCCGATGGCGGCTTCGCGGTATGGTTCGCGCGCGGCAACGAGACCGAAAAAGCGGACCGCATCGCCGCCATCACGCGCGCGATCCGCATCCGTCTGATCGGTGCGCTGGACGAGGGCGTGGCGCCGGAGATCCGGGGCCATGCCGCCTGGGTGCCGGCACAGGACATCGAAGTGCCGCCCGGACCCGAGACCCTCGCCTCGACCCTGATGGAGCGGCTGGCAGCGCGCCAGACGGCGCTGCGCGCCGAGGTGCTGGCGGGACTGAAGGTCGCGCTCGCCGCGCCGGCGATGGTGCAGGAGCGGCTGGTGACCCCCGACGGCGCCACCGGGCTGATCTGGACCGCGCTCGCGCCGGAACTCGTGCGGCGGATCGAGGCGGCGCGTGCGCTGGCCGAGGAGCGCGACGCCGCAGGACTGCCGGACCCCGACCTCGTCCTGCTCGGCGCGGCCGCCGAGCAGGTGCTGACGGCGCTCGCGCGCGGCGAGCGCCTGCCGTGGGCGGTGCCGGTCTCCTTCGAGACCGTGGCCGTCGCCGGGCGCCGACGCGCCCTGCTTGCCGCCTGCCGCGCCCTGCCGGCCGGGGCGCGCGAGGGACTGACACCGGTGCTGGACGGGATGCCGCCCGGTGTCAATCCGCAGCGCCTCGTCGAGTTCGGACAGGATCTGGCCCCCCTGTTCGGGGCGCTCGGGATCGCGACCGCGACGCCCGCCCTGCCGCCGCTGCCGCCGGGGCTCGGCCCTTTTTCACTGCTCGTCTTCGACGGCACGGCGCTGCAGCCGGTGCCGGAGGCGCGGCTCAGCCGGCTGTTCGGCGAGGCGCGCATGCGCCGCCTGCGCGTGGCGGTGCGCCAAGCTGGGCCGCAGGCGCAGCGTCTCGCCAGGCTGGGCGCCCAGTTCGTCGGCGTCGCGGCCTGACCACGCAGCCCGGACGCACTATCTTGGGCACATGACGCAGAGGCCTCTCCCGATCGTCGCCGCGCTGGTCGCGGTGGCCTGTGCCGGCGCACCCGCCATGCGGGCCGAGCCGGCGCCTGTCCCGGATACGGCCCGGACGGCCGTGCTGGAACTCGCCCAGGCGCCTGCCCCGCGCGTGCCGACAACGCGCGCCGACCTCGCCGTCACCTTCGCGCCCGTGGTGCGCGCGGCCGCGCCTGCGGTCGTCAACATCTACACCCGCCGCGTGGTGCGCACCGCGCCGCCGCTGCTCGCCGACCCGTTCTTCCGCCGCTTCTTCGGCCTCGACCCCGACGGTCCCTTCGCGCCGCAGGAGCGCGTGCAGACCAGCCTCGGCTCGGGTGTGATCGTCGATCCCTCGGGCGTGGTGGTCACCAACAACCACGTGATCGGCGAGGCCGACGAGATCACCGTCGTGCTCGCCGACCGGCGCGAGTTCGCCGCGCGCATCCTGGGGCGCGATCCGCGCACCGATCTCGCCGTGCTGCGCATCGATCCCGGCCGCGAGCGCCTGCCTACGCTCGCCTTCCGCGACTCCGACGAGATCGAGGTGGGCGACATCGTGCTCGCGATCGGCAATCCCTTCGGCGTCGGCCAGACGGTGACGCAGGGAATCGTCTCGGCGCTCGCGCGCACCGGCGTCGGGATCAGCGACTACAAGTTCTTCATCCAGACCGACGCGGCGATCAACCCGGGCAATTCGGGCGGTGCGCTGGTCACCACCGACGGCCGACTGGTCGGCATCAACACCGCGATCTTCAGCCGCTCCGGCGGTTCGATCGGCATCGGCTTCGCGATCCCCTCGAACATGGTGCGCCGGGTGGTGGCCGGGTTCACGGGCGGCGGGCTCGCACGGCCCTGGCTCGGCCTGCGCGCCGACACCGTCACCGCCGAGATGGCGCAGGCGCTCGGCCTCGCCCGCCCCTCGGGCGCGATCGTCGCCGAGGTCGCTCCCGGCAGCCCGGCCGCGCGCGCCGGCATCCGCCGCGGCGACGTGATCACGGCGATCGACGGGCGGCCGGTCGAGGACGCCGAGGCGCTGCGCTTCCGCATCGCCACCCAGCCGACGCGCGGCAGCACGCAAGTGACGGTGCTGCGCGGCGGGCGGCCGACCGCGCTCACCCTGCCGCTCGAGCCGCCACCCGAGGATCCGCCGCGCCGGGCGACGCTCCTGCGCGGCCCGCATGCGCTGGCCGGTGCGGTGGTTGGCAACCTCTCGCCCGCGCTTGCCGACGAGCTCGGCCTCGACCTGCTCGAGCGCGGCGTGGCCGTGATCGAGGTGCGCGAGGGTTCGCCCGCCGCGCGCGTGGGCCTGCGTCCCGGCGACATCATCCTGCGCATCGCCGGACAGGAGGTGGGCAGCGTCGAGGCGGCACAGGGCGCACTCGAGCGCCGGCGGCCCGGCCCGTTGCGCGTCGCGATCCGGCGCGAGGGTCGGGTCATGGAGGCGACGCTTGCCGGCTGAGGCCGACCTCTTCGGCACCGATGCCGCGCCGCCGCCGCAGCGCGACGATCCTGCCCGCCCGCTCGCCGACCGGCTGCGGCCGCAGACGCTGGAGGAGGTGGTCGGCCAGGATCACCTCACCGGGCCCGAGGGCGCGATCACGCGCATGCTGGCGCAGGCGAGCCTCTCCTCGATCATCCTCTGGGGCCCGCCGGGCACCGGCAAGACGACGATCGCGCGGCTGCTCGCGGCGCGTGCGGGCCTCGCCTTCGTCTCCCTCTCGGCGGTGTTCTCCGGTGTCGCCGACCTCAAGCGCGCCTTCGAGGAGGCACGGCGCCGGCGGGCCGCCGGACAGCGGACGCTGCTGTTCGTCGACGAGATCCACCGCTTCAACCGCGCCCAGCAGGACGGGTTCCTGCCGGTGGTGGAGGACGGCACGGTGGTGCTGGTGGGTGCGACCACCGAGAACCCCTCCTTCGAGCTGAACGGGGCGCTGCTGTCGCGCTGCCGCGTCCTGGTGCTGAAGCGGCTCGACGAGGCGGCGCTCGAGGCGCTGCTCGCCCGCGCCGAGCGTCTCGCCGGTCATCCCCTGCCGGTGACGGAAGAGGCGCGCGCGGTGCTCTGCGCCATGGCCGACGGCGACGGCCGCTACCTGCTCAACCTTGCGGAACAGCTTCTCGCGCTGCCCGCCGAGACGGAACCGCTCGGCCCCGACGGGCTCGCGCGCGTGCTGGAGCGGCGCGCCGCGCTCTACGACAAGGACCGCGAGGAGCACTACAACCTCATTTCCGCCCTGCACAAGTCGATGCGCGGCTCCGACCCCGACGCAGCGCTCTACTGGCTCGCGCGCATGATCGTGGGCGGCGAGGACCCCCGCTACATCGCCCGCCGCGTGCTCCGCTTCGCCTCCGAGGATGTGGGGCTGGCCGACCCGACCGCGATCCATGCCGCACTCGCCGCCTGGGAGACCTATGAGCGGCTCGGCAGCCCGGAGGGCGAACTCGCGATCGCCCAGGCCGTGCTGCATCTCGCGAGCGCACCGAAATCCAACGCCGCCTATGTCGCCTGGGGGGCGGCGCAGCGCGCGGCGCGCGAGACCGGCTCGCTGATGCCGCCCAAGCACATCCTGAACGCACCGACGCGGATGATGCGGGAGCTCGGCTACGCGAAGGGCTACGCCTACGATCACGACACCGAGGAGGGGTTCTCGGGCCAGGACTACTTCCCCGAGGGCATGGAGCGCCCGCGCTTCTACCGCCCGACCACGCGCGGCCGCGAGGCGGCGATCGCCGAGCGGCTCGCCGAATGGGATCGGCTCCGGCAGAAACGGCGCCCATGAGCACCGTCGAGACCCGCACCGTCGCCGAGGACGAGGCCGAGATCCGGCTCGACCGCTGGTTCCGCCGCCACTTCCCCGGCATCCCCCATGGCGTGCTCGCCAAGCTGCTGCGCACCGGGCAGATCCGCGTGGACGGCAGGCGCGCCGAGATCGGCACGCGGCTCGCGCCCGGACAGGCGGTGCGGATCCCGCCGCTCGGTGCACTCGACCCGCCGCGGCCGAGGCGCGCCCTCGAGGTCGATCCGCGCGAGGCGAAGGAGCTCGAGCGCCTCGTGCTCTACCGCGACGCGAGCGTGATCGTGCTCGACAAGCCCTTCGGCCTGCCCGTGCAGGGCGGGCCCGGGATCGTCAAGAGCCTCGATGCGCTGCTCGACGCCTTGCGTTTCGGCGCGGACGAACGACCGCGGCTCGTGCACCGGCTCGACCGCGACACCACCGGCGTGCTCGTGGTCGCGCGCACGGCCGGGGCCGCGAGCCGACTCGCCGCCGCCTTCCGCTCGCGCGACGCGGAGAAGACCTACTGGGCGGTGACCGTCGGCGTGCCCAGCCCGCGCGAGGGGCGGATCGACGCCCCGCTCGCCAAGCGCGCCGGGCAGCGCGGCGAGCGCGTCGCGCTCGCCGGGCACGACGAGGACGATGCCGCGCGCGCGATCACCGACTACCGCACGCTCGATGCCGCCGGGCGACGGGCGGCCTGGCTCGAACTCTCTCCCCTCACCGGCCGGACGCATCAGCTCCGCGTGCATTGCGTCGGCCTCGGCTGCCCGATCCTGGGCGATGCCAAGTACGGCGGCGCGGCGGCGATGCTGGAAGGCTTCCCCGACCGGCTCCACCTGCACGCGCGCGGCATCGCGATCCCGCATCCCGAGGGCGGGGTGCTGCGGGCCGAAGCCCCGCTGCCGGCGCACATGCGCGCGACCTTCGCCGCGTTCGGCTTCGCGGCACCGCGCCCCATCAAACCCGCGCGGGTGGCGGGGCGGCGCGGCTGACGTCCCGGACCGCGGCCGCGCTACTCTGCGAGCCGGCATCAGAGGAGACCCGCCATGCGCATCCTGCGCTACGTGCTCATCGGCCTCGGCGCCGTGCTGCTGCTCGCCGTCGCGGCGGTGGCGGTGTTCCTCGCGACCTTCGACGCCGAGGACTACAAGCCGCGCATCGAGGCGGCGGCGCGCGACGCGACCGGGCGCGAACTGACGCTCGCGGGTCCGATCCGGCTCAAGCCCTCGCTGCGGCCGACGCTCGAGGTCAAGGACGTGACCTTCGCCAATGCCGAGTGGGGCAGCCGGCCGGCGATGGCGCGGCTCGCGGCGATGGAGGTGGCGCTCGCGGTGCTGCCGCTCCTGCGCGGCGAGATCGCGATCGAGCGGCTCGTGCTGGTCGAGCCCGACATCCTGCTGGAGACGGATGCCGAGGGGCGCGGCAACTGGGAGGTCGCTCCGCGCGCGGCCGAGCCAGCGGCGCCTCGGCCCGGCGCGCCGCCGGGGGAGCGCCGTGCGCCGCCGCAGGTCGCGGTCGATCTCCTGCGCATCGAGCGCGGCACGGTCGCGTTCCGCGACGGCCGGAGCGGCGGGACCACGACGCTGTCGATCCCGCGGCTCGAGGCCGCGATCCCGGCGGGGCAGCCGATGCGCCTCGACCTCGACGCCGCGCTCGACGGCACTGCGGTCGCGGTCGCGGGCACCGCGGGCCCGCTCGCCCGACTGCTCGATCCGGCCGCGCGCACGCCCTATCCGATCGATCTCACCCTGCGTCTCGCGGATGCGCGCGTCGCACTCAAGGGCACGATCGCCGAGCCGATGACCGGCAAGGGCTACGACCTCGCGGTGGAGGCGCGCGTGCCCGACCTCGCCCGGCTCGCCGCCGCCATGCCCGGCGCGCCCTCGGTGCCGGCGCTGCGCGGGCTCGAACTCGCAGTGTCCGCCCGCGACACCGGCGCGCCCGTTCCGGAGCTGCGCGCGATCGCCCTGAGGCTCGGCGAGAGCGACCTGTCGGCGATCGCGCCGGGGGTTGCGGTGCGGCGCATCGAGGTCGCCGCCCCGGACACGGCGAGCCCGATCCGGGTCGCCGGCGAGGTGGTGGTGAACGAGACGCCGACCCGGCTCGACGGCACGCTCGGCCCGCTCGCGGCGCTGATTCCGGGCGGAGGCGCCGACCGGCCGTGGCCCGTCGACGTGACGCTGACGGCCTCGGGCGCGCAGGCGGCAGTGAAGGGCCAGGTGCTGAACCTCGCCTCGTCCTCGCCGGCGGCGGATGTCACGCTCGATCTCCGCGTGCCCGATCTGGCCGCCCTCTCGCGCCTCGCCGGGACGGCGCTGCCGCCGCTGAAGGATCTCGCGGCGGCCGGCCGGGTGCGCGGACCGGGCAACCGCGGCCAGGTGATCGTCAGCGACCTCGCGCTGAAGGCCGCCGGGTCGGATCTCGGCGGCACGCTGACGGTCACGCCGGCGCCCAGGCTGCGCGTCGAGGCGGCGCTGCAGGGGCGGCTGATCGACGCCGATGCGCTGATGGCCGCACTCGGCGCGGAGGGGCCGGCGGGGGGCGCCCCTC
>NZ_VIKA01000080.1 GCF_006704265.1 Elioraea sp. Yellowstone
GCGCGGAGGTGGTGGTGCTCGGCGGGGCAGGGCTTGCGGGATTGGCCCAACGCCTGGCCGACGCGGTGCCCGTGCCGCTGCTCGACAGCCTCGCCTGCCTGGTGCGTCTCGGCATCGCGCTGGCCGCGGGCGCGCCGGGCAAGCCCGCGGCCGGCAGCTACGCCGCGCCGCCGCCCGCTCCGGTCGAGGGCCTCTCGCCGCCGCTCGCGGCGCTCGTGGCGGCGCGCGCCGCCTCGGGCGGCGCCTGACAGACGCGCGCGGCGAGGTCGTAGCGGCCCTCGAGGTCGTCGCGCACCTGGCTCGGGTCGCGCGGCACGCCGAGCAGATAGGTCGCGCGCGCGATCAGGTGCGAGGCGATCGGCGTGGTGAAGAGCAGGAACGCCACCCCGGCGAGCGCGCGCACGGCCGGGTCGAACTCGCCGAGCCCGATCGCCACCGCGAAGAACAACAAGGACCCGCCGAGCGTGCCCGCCTTCGACGAGGCGTGCATGCGCATCAGCGAGTCGGGCAGGCGCCAGACGCCGATCGCGGCGATCAGCGCGAAGCCGGAGCCGGCGAGCACCAGCACGACCAGCACGAGCTCGACCAGCAGCTCAATCATCGGCATGGTCCAGCGGCGGCGGACGGTCCTGGCGGGCGCGCCGGAACGCCACCCACTCGACATAGCGCGCGAAGGCGACGGTCGAGAGGAACGAAACGAGCGCCATCACCAGCGCGAGATCGACATAGGTCGAGGAACCCGAGGCAAGCGCCAGCAGCAGCGCCGCGCAGATCGCGGTGAGCGCCAGCATGTCGAGGGCGACGATCCGGTCGGGCAGGTGCGGGCCGACCACCAGCCGTGCGAGGCCGACCGCGAAGGCGACCGCGAGCATCGCCCAGCCGAGCCAGATCGTGCCCTCCAGGACCGCGCTCACCGCAGGAACTCCAGCAGGCGGCGCTCGAAGTTGTTCTTGATGTCGTCCAGCACGACCTCCGGATCGTCGAAGAACATCGCGTGCACGTAGAGGGTCGAGCGGTCCTCCGAGACGTCGAGCGAGAGCGTGCCGGGCGTCAGCGTGATCAGGTTGGCGAGCGCGGCGATCTCCAGGTCGCGCTCGGCCTCGAGCGGCACCGCGATCACGCCCGGCCGCGCGGTGATGCGCGGGCTCAGCACCTGGCGCGCGATCAGGATCGAGGATTGCAGAAGCGCATTGGCGTAGAAGCCGAAGAAGCTGAGGAAGGCGAACGTCTTGCGGAAATACTGCGGCTCCGGATCGCCCCAGACGCGGCGGGTCAGGTAGAGCACCGCGAAGCCGGCGACGAAGCCGGTGAGGAGCGTCCAGGGCCCGAAGCTGCCGAAGCTGCCGCACCAGGCGAGCATCAGCATCAGGTTGATCGCGAACATCCCCGCGGGGCGCCTCATGGCAGCCTCCCCAGCACGGCGGCGGCATAGGCGGCGGGATCGAGCAGCTCCGCCGCAGCGCGCTCGGCGACGATCCAGAAGGGCTGGGCGAACAGGCCGATCGCGATGGTGCAGGCGGCAAGGGCGACGATCGGTGCGAGCATCGCGGCGGGCGCGGCCGCGAGCGGAGCGGCCGCGCCGTCGCCCCGAGGGTGCGGCTTCCAGAACGCCTCGCCCCAGATCTTGGTCATCGAGTAGATCGTGAGCAGGCCGGTGACGAGGGCGGCCGCCGCGATCCACCACTCGCGGTCCTCGAGCGCCGCGCGCACCAGGATCAGCTTGGCCCAGAACCCGGAGAGCGGGGGGAAGCCGGCGAGGCTGAAGGCCGGGATGAAGAACAGCACGCCGAGCAGCGGCGCGGCGCGGTAGAGCCCGCCGATCTTCTTCAGCTCCATCGAGCCGGCGAGCCGCGCGGCCACGCCGGCGATCAGGAACAGGTTGGCCTTCACCACGATGTGGTGCACCAGGTAGAACACCGAGCCCACGATCGCGAGCGGCGTATAGAGCGCGAGCCCCATCACCATGTAGCCGATCTGGCTGATGATGTGCCACGAGAGGATGCGCCGCATCTCGCTCTGTGCCGCCGCGCCGAGCACGCCGGTGATCATCGTCAGCCCCGACACCCAGAGCAGGATCTGGTGCGTCCAGCCGACATCGTGGGTGAACAGCAGGGTGAAGGCGCGGATCAGCGCATAGACGCCGACCTTGGTGAGCAGGCCCGCGAACACCGCCGAGACCGAGACGAGCGGCGTGTGGTAGGCGGCGGGCAGCCAGAAGAACAGCGGGAACACGGCCGCCTTCATGCCGAACGCCGCCATCAGCAGCATCGCCGCCGCGGTCAGCACGCCGGTGTTGCCCACGGTCGGGATGGTGCGCGCGAGGTCGGCGTAGTTCAGCGTGCCGGTCATGCCGTAGAGCAGGCCGACCGCGAGCAGGAACAGCAGCGTCGCGACCAGGTTGAGCGACACGTATTTCACCGCGCCGTCGGTCTGCGCCTTGGTGCCGCCGATCGTCATCAGTCCGAACGAGGCGATCAGCATCACCTCGAACCAGACGTAGAGGTTGAACAGATCCCCGGTGATGAAGGCGCCGCACACGCCGAGCAGCAGCACATGGCTGAGCGGGTGGAACCAGGCGCGGCGGTGGCGCTCCTCGATCTCCGGAATCGCGAAGGTGAGGCAGGCCGCTCCCGTGATCGCAGCGATCAGCGTCATCACCGCGCCGAAGGTATCGACCGCGAGCGTGATGCCGAAGGGGGCCGCCCAGTTGCTCGACTGCACGACGATCATGCCGCCGCGCCAGACGGCGTCCATCAGCGCGACCGCCGCGAGCAGCAGGGCGAAGGCGCCGCCGAGCGAGAGCGCGCGCTGGGTGCGCGGCGCGGCATGGGCAAGCGTGGTCGCCGCGGCGGCCGCGACCGCGACGATGAGGGGCGCGACCGCGTACCAGCCGCTCACGGCTTCGCCTCCTCGGGCGGCTCCGCCTCGCGCATCTCGTCGGTGCGGATGGTGCCGAGCCGCACATAGGCCTGCCAGGCGAGCACGAGGGCGAAGGCGAGCAGGCCGAAGCCGATCACGATCGCGGTCAGCACCAGGGCCTGCGGCAGCGGATTGGCGAAGGCCCCCTCGATCGCCTGGGCGCCTGCCGGCACGATCGGCGGCACGTCGCGCGTCAGCCGCCCGGCGGTGAAGATCAGCAGGTTCACCGCGTTGCCGAGCACGGCGAAGCCGAGCAGCAGCCGGATCAGGTTGCGCGACAGCATCAGCCAGGTGGCGACCCCGGTGAGCAGCCCGATCAGCAGCGCGAGCGGTGCTTCCATCTCAGGGCTGCTCCGTCGGATCCGTCTCGGGATCCTCCTCGAGCGCGAGCAGGATCGCGCACACGCCGCCGATCACGACCAGGAACACGCCGATGTCGAAGAGCAGCGGCGTCGAGAGCGGCAGGGTCGCGCCGTCGCCGAGGTCGAGCTTCAGCCAGAGCCCGGTGAAGAACGGCAGCGCGGCCAGCCCGGCCGGCAGGGTCGCGACCAGGGCGGCGGCCAAGCCGATGCCGGCAATCACCGCGGGCGGCAGGACCAGCGTGCGTCGTGCCGCCTCCGGGCCGAAGGCGATGCCCTGCAGCGCGATCGCCGAGGTCGCGACCAGGCCGCCGATGAAACCGCCGCCCGGCAGGTTGTGGCCGCGCCAGAGCAGGAAGAGCGACAGCATCAGCATCATCGGCGCCAGCACGCGCGTCGCCGCGCGCAGGATCAGGCTGCTCATGCCCGGGTTCTCGCGCCGATGCCGATCGCGGCGAGCGCGGCGAGGGCGGCGGCGAACACCACGATGATCTCGCCGAGCGTGTCGAGCGCACGGAAATCGACCAGGATGACGTTGACGATGTTGTGACCGAACGCCTCAGGCACCGCGGCGCGGCCGAACCACTCGGAGAGACGGGGATCGAAGGGCTCGGCCAGCACGCCGAGCAGCAGCAGCGTGACCAGCGCGCCGGTGCCGGCCGAGATCCCGGCGTAGAGCCAGCGCGGCCGGGCCCCTCCGGCGGACAGCCGGAATCCGGGCAGGCGGATCAGCACCAGCGCGAGGATCACCACCACCAGCGTCTCGACCATGAACTGGGTGATCGCGAGATCGGGCGCGCCGAACAGCATGAAGATCATCGCGACCCCGAGACCGAGCATGCCGAGGGCCGTGACCGCAAGCAGCCGCGTGGTCGCGAGGGCGGCGACCAGGGCCGAGGCGGCGGTGACGGCGAACACCGCCCACTCGATCAGCCGCCCCCCGTCGAAGTCGAGGTTCAGGCGCATCTCCCCGCGCGTGAGGCTCGCTGCGCCGGCGAGCGTCACCACCGCGAAGGAGGCGGCCATGTAGCGGTGCAGCAGGCCCGGCTGCCAGATCCGCGTCTGCCAGGCGGCGAGTGCGGCGAGCCCTCGCATCACCTGGTCGTAGCCGCGATCCGGGCCGCGATCGAGGACGGGGTTCAGCGACGCGCGCCACCCGGCCGCAGACCGGCGCCAGAGCAGGAACAGCGCGGCACCCGCGACGAAGGTCGCGAGCGTGAGCAGGAACTTCCAGTCGAAGGCCTTGAACAGGACGATCTCGAGCGTCGCCTTGCGGCCGATGACCGCGGTGGTCGCGGCGGCGATCAGGGGCTCGGCGATCAGGTTGGGCGCCATGCCGAAGACGAGCCCGAGTGCTGCGAGCATCACGGGCCCGGCCAGCATCGGCCAGGGTGCCTCGTGCGCATGCGCCGCCGCCTCGCTCGTCCGACCGGTGAAGGGCACGGTCGCGACGATCGCGGCGACACAGAACAGCATCAGGTTGGTGAGCGTCGCGGCGATCACGGTGATGCCGAACTCGTCCTCGAGCGCGATCTTGGCCGCGCCGATCAGCTCCTTCGCCACCCAGCCCAGACCGAACGGCAGCCCTGCCATCGAGACGCACGCCACCGCTGCGGCCGCGAAGGTCACGGGCATGGTCCGCATCAGCCCGCCGAGCCGCGTCAGGTCGCGCGTGCCCGCCTCGTGATCCACATTGCCGGCTGCCATGAACAGCGCACCCTTGTAGAGCGCGTGCACCAGCAGGAAGGCCATGGCCGCCTTCACGCCCGGCTCATGGGTGGGGCCGAGCAGGAACACCAGCGTGCCGAGCGCCGAGACCGTGGTCCAGGCCAGCACCAGCTTGAGGTCGGTCTCCAGCAGCGCGAACACCACGCCCATCAGCATGGTCAGCCCGCCGATCCCGGTGAGGATCCAGAGCCATTCCGGCGAGCCGCCGAGCGCGGGGTCGAGCCGGGCGAGCAGATAGACCCCCGCCTTCACCATGGTCGCCGAGTGCAGATAGGCGGAGACCGGGGTCGGTGCCTGCATCGCGCCCGGCAGCCAGGAGTGGAACGGCCACTGCGCGCTCTTGGTGAAGCAGCCGAGCACGACCAGGATCAGGATCGGCCGGTAGAGAGGGTCGTCCTGAATCCACGCCCCCGCGCCGGTGAGGTCCGAGATCCGCCACGACCCGCCGGCCTCGGCGAGCATGACCAGCCCCGCGAGCAGCGCGAGCCCGCCGCTGCCGGTGATCAGCAGCGCCTGCAGGGCGGCCCGCCGTGCGGCCGGCCTGTCGCTCTCGAAGCCCACCAGCAGGTAGGAGGCGAGGCTGGTGAGTTCCCAGAACACGAAGAGCGTGATGACGTTGTCCGACAGCACCACACCCTGCATCGCGCCCATGAACATCATCAGGAACAGGAAGAAGCGCCCCAGCATCGGGTGGCCCTTGAGGTAACCGCCCGCGTAGAGGACGATCAGCGTGCCGATGCCGCTGATCAGCAGCGCGAAGATCAGCGACAGCCCGTCGAGGCTGAAGTCGAGCGCGACGTCGAGCCCGGGCACCCAGGGCGTGGCTTCGAGCACGCCCGGCGTGGCCTCGGGCAGGCGCGAGAGCAGCCAGACGAAGGTGGCGGCCGGCACAATCGCCAGCACGAGACCGGCGCGGTCGCCGAGCAGCCGCACCAGGAGCGGCGCGAATCCGGCCGCGGCGAAGGGCGCGAGGACGGCGATCAGCACGGCCGGCGCGGACCGTGTGCGGTGATCTGAGCCCTCGGCTGTGGCATCTCCCTCCCCCAGAAAGGTCCGGCGCGGCGGCCGGCACCGGTCCGGGGCAGGCGCGCCGCCCCGCTCGTCTCCCTCTCGCTTGCCGGCGGCACCCGCGCGGCCCGCCCGATATGGACGCCACCGGCCGTGCGTGCAAGCCGGAACCGGCGCGGCTTAGGCAAGGCTTAATCCCTCTCGGGCAGGGTGCCCGGGAGGGCCGCCGTATGCGCGGCCGCAGCAGGCACGGGCAAGCCAGGGGCGATGAGCGCTCGCAGGGGCAAGAAGGAGAAGGACGGCGCGACCCTCGTCATCCGGCGCGAGGAAGGAGCCGAGCACGGGCACCACGGCGGCGCGTGGAAGGTCGCCTACGCCGACTTCGTCACCGCGATGATGGCGTTCTTCCTGCTGATGTGGCTGCTGAACGCCACCACCGAGGAGCAGAAGATGGGCATCGCCCAGTACTTCGCGCCGGTGAACGTCTTCGGCAACGACAATTCCGGCTCGGGCAAGCCCTTCGCCGGCACCGACATCGTCTCGGACGGCTCTGCGGTCGGCAAGGCCGGCACGCCCACCGTGCCGCAGGTCGAGCGCAGCTATCCGCCCGAGGAGGAGGACCTGCCCGATGAGGGCGAGCCCCACCAGGCGATCTTCGCCGAGGGGGGCGCCTTCCCGAACCGCTTCGACGCCGGCGGCCGCTTCGCCGATCCGCGCACCGCCGGCGCCGGGGGCGAGCAGGCCACGGAGGGCGCGGTCGAGGCGCTGGAGCGGCAGGCGGCGGCCGAAGCGGAGGCCGAGGCGCTCGAGCAGGCGGCGGAGGCGATCCGCGCGGCGGTCACCGCCGATCCGGCGCTCGCCGAGCTCGCCCGCCAGCTCGCGGTGGACGTCACCCCCGAAGGGCTCCGGCTGCAGCTTCTCGACAGCGAGGGCCAGCCCATGTTCGCGCTCGGCTCCAGCCGGCCGAACGAAGCGGCGAAGGCGCTGATCGCGAAGGTGGCGCCGGTGCTCGCCCGGCTCGGCAACCCGATCACCATCGCGGGCCATACCGACGCGACCCCGTTCCGTTCCGGCAGCGGTGTCACCAACTGGGAGCTCTCGGCCGATCGCGCGAACGCCGCACGCCGGCTGCTGATCGAGGCGGGCGTGCCCGAGGCGCGCATCCAGGGCATCTCCGGCCGGGCCGATCGCGACCTGCTGCTGCCGGCCGATCCGCGCGCGGCAGCCAACCGCCGCGTCGCCATCCTGGTGCAGCGCGCGGCCCTGGCCGCGCCCGCCGTCCCGCCGGTGAACTGAGGGCGTGCCCCCATGCTGACCATCGGCGGCTTCGTCTTCATCATCATCTGCGTGTTCGGCGGCTACATCCTCGCCGGCGGCAAGATCGGCATCATCCTTGCCGCCCTTCCCTTCGAGATGATGATCATCGGCGGCGCCGCACTCGGCACGCTGCTGATGGCGAACTCGATGCACGGCGTGAAGCACGTGGCCGCGGGCTTCTCGAAGGTCCTCAAGGGCGGCAAGTTCCGCAAGTCCGACTACATCGACCTGCTCTCGCTGCTGTACTGGCTGGTGCGGCTGGCCGCCACCAAGGGCGCGATGGCGCTCGAGCCGCATATCGAGAAGCCGATGGAGAGCCCCGCCTTCGCCAAGTTCCCGCGCATCCGCGACGACCATCACGCGGTGACGCTGATCTGCGACTACCTGCGCATGGTGGGCATGCACGCGGACGATCCGCACCAGATCGAGGACGTCTTCGCGCGCGAACTGCGCAAGCTCCTGAACGAGGAGCTGCACCCGGCCCATGCGATGCAGAAGGTGGCGGACGCCCTGCCGGCCCTCGGCATCGTCGCGGCCGTGATGGGCGTGATCAAGACCATGGGCTCGATCACCGAACCGCCGCCGATCCTCGGCAAGATGATCGGCTCGGCACTGGTCGGCACGTTCCTCGGCGTCTTCCTCGCCTATGGCCTGATGGGTCCGATGGCGTCACGGCTTCAGTCGGTCGTCGAGGAGGAGATCAAGTACTACGAGGTGATCCGCGCCGTGCTGGTGGCCCACCTGCACGGCAACGCGCCGCAGGTCTCGGTCGAGACCGGGCGCAAGATGGCACCGACCGAGCACATGCCCTCGTTCCAGGAGCTCGAGGAGGCGCTGCAGAACCTGCAGATCGCCTGATTGACCACGGCGCCGCGCCGGCGCTCACTCGCGCCATGAGCGACGTTCCGCCCGACCCCCTGCCCGCCCCCTATCACGACCTGTTCGGCTTCCGCCTGCTCGACTGGCGCGACGGCTTCGCCCGGCTCGCCGCCGAGGCGGGACCGCAGCACATGAACCGCGCGGGCGTCGTTCATGGCGGCTTCGTGCTGGGGCTGATCGACCAGGCCGCGGCCTATTCCGGCCTCTGGTGCAGCGTGCCCGGCAACGCCCGGCGCGGGCTGACGCTCGCGCTCGCGGCCCAGTTCATCGCCCCGGTCACGCCCGGTCCGGTCGTGGCGGAGGCGCGCGTGGTCGGGCGCGGGGGGACGACGTTCTTCACCCGCACCGAGGTGTTCCGCGCCGACGGCACGCTGGTCGCCACCGGCCAGGGCACGCATCGCTGGCGCAGCGGCAGCGAGCGTGTCGAAGGGATGCCGGCCGCGCAGATGACCGGCGCCTGAACTGGCGGGGACGCACTCGCCTTCCGGCGAGCCCGCCGGGGTCTGGAACCCGTCCTGCCGGCCCGCTGCCGGCCAGCCGGGCGCGTCCCGCGCGGCGGCTAATCCAGGCGGATGTTGAGGGATCGGACGACCGCGGCGATCCGTTCGCGGTCGGCGGCGATGAAGGCGCGCGTCTCTTCAGGCGGCAAACCAACCGGCAGGATGCCCTGGGTGCGGAAGACGTCCTGCGTCGCCGAAGCCCGCAGCGCCTCGGCTGCCGCAGCCGCGAGGCGCGCGACGATCGCCGCCGGCATGCGGGCCGGACCGACCAGGGCAAACCAGTTTGCGGCTTCAATGGCCATTCCCAACTCGCGCAGCGTCGGAACATGCGGCAATAGTGGCACGCGTTCGGCGGAGCCGATGGCGAGGATGCGCACGCGCCCGTCGCGCGCCAGCGCCTCGGCCGGGCCGGCATTCATGAACATGGCATCGACCTGGCCTGCCACGAGTGCGGTGTATGCCGGAGCAGCCCCCGTGAAGGGCACGTGCAGGAGCTCCAGGCCGGCCTGCTGGAAGACGCGCACCGCCGCGATCTGCGATGTAGAGCCGACCCCCCATGACGCATAGGTCAGCTGGCCGGGCCGACTGCGCGCGCGTTCGATGAAGCCTGCCAACGAGTCCACCCCGAGCCCGGAACCGACCACGAGCGCGAACGGACCGTTCGCGAAGACGGCGATAGGTTCGAAATCGGTCGTAGGATCGTAGGAAAGGCGCGCATAGACGAGTGGATTCACCGCGTGCGTTTCCGCGCTCGCGACCAGAAGCACATGCCCGTCCGGCTGCGCGTGCGCCACGAACTGGGCGCCGACGGCTCCGTTTGCGCCCGGCCGATTGTCCACGACCACAGGCTGACCAAGCAGGGGCGCCATCGCGGAACCGAGAGCGCGCGAGACGACATCGGTCGCTCCGCCCGCGTTCCACGGCACGACAATGCGCACTGCGCGGTCGGGGAAGGCGCTGGCCGGCCCGCCCAGGGCGAGCAGCGCTCCAGATCCCAGCACGGCACGGCGGGAGAGCGACGTCCTCATCGGAATGCTCCTGCGAAAGCGGCGCCTGCGCGCGCTGCTGAACGGTTCCGGCCTGAAGCTGCAGCCGCCGCTGTCGCATCAGGTGGCGAGCGGGCCGACAGCTCGTTGGCGGTACATCGCCTTCGGGCGGCCGTAATCGTCCGGAACGGCGCGGCATGTTGGTAAGGCCGTTGCCAGAGCGGTGTCAATAGACAAGGATCCAAGCTGTATGGTGATAGTGTACATAAGCGGGTCCCACAGCCTGCCGGAGAACGAGCATGAACCCATGGGACGGCATCATTCCCGACCACGAACAGGATGCCTATCGCGCGGCCGGCTTCGGCCGCCCGGCCGGCCTCGGGCGACGGCCGGCGCTGCTGATCATCGACGTGCAGTACCGCACGGTCGGATCTCGCCCCATGCCATGGCGGGAGGCGATCGCGGAGTTCCCGACATCCTGTGGTGAATGGGGCTGGCAGGCCGTGAACCGGATCGGGACGCTCCTTGCGCTGTTCCGCACTCGCGGTTGGCCGGTGATCTATCCGTACGTCTCGCCGAAGCAGGTCTTCGACCAGGGACGGCTGGCCGAAAAGGTGCCGGCACTCATGACGGTCGGGCGCAACGGTTACGACTTCGTCGAACCGATCCGGCCACAGCCGCATGACATCCTGCTGCCAAAGAAGCACCCGAGCGCTTTCTTCGGCACCCCCTTGGTCAGCTACCTGATCGATCTTGCTGCGGATACGCTTGTCATCACGGGCTGCACGACGAGTGGCTGCGTGCGCGGGTCGGTCGTGGACGGCTTCGCCTACAATTTCAAGGTTGTCGTGCCCCATGATGCGGTCTATGACCGCAGTCGCGTGTCCCACGCGGTGAATCTGTTTGACATGTCTGCGAAATACGCCGACGTCATGAGCACGGAGGAGTGCGTGGCAGCGCTGGCGGCGCTGCCGCCGAGCGAGTGACGCGCGTGGCCTGCGACCTTCTCCTCACCGGCGGCCGGGCGGTGCTCCCTGGCGTCGTCGAGCCAGTCTCCTGCGACATCGCGGTCGCGGAGGGACGGATTGCCGCCCTGCTCGCTCCCGGCACGGCAATTGCGGCGCAGGAACGGGTCTGCCTGCGTGGGTTGGTCGTGCTGCCGGGCGCGATCGACGTGCATGTCCATCTCGGACACGGCACGGACATCGCGCGCCCGCGCGAGCCTGGCGACGCAGACCGGGAGACGGCTGCGGCCGCCGCCGGCGGCATCACCTGCTTCGTCTCCTATCTCATGGCGACCGAGCCTTTCGACGCCATCTTCGCCGACGTGATCGCCGTCACGGCGGCCGGCGCACGTGTCGATTTCGGTTATCACCCGATCGTGTCGACCGAGGCGCAGCTCGCCGGGATCGAGGCCTGCATCCGCGACTGGGGCACCCCGAGCTTCAAGATCTTCATGAACAACCGGGGTGGCGAGGGAAGACGACTCGGCTTGCCCGACATCGACGACGGCTTCCTGCTCAGACTGTGCGAAGCCGCGGCCAAGTATGGCGGCATGGTCTGCCCGCATCCCGAGACCATCGAGATGGCCTGGGTCTTGCGCGACCGGGTCATGCGTGCCGATCCCGAAGGCGCTGGCGGGCTGGCAAGCTGGAACGCCACCCGCCCCCCCTTCGTCGAGGCCGACGCGATACAGCGTGCCGCCTACGTCGCCCGGATCACCGGCGCGCCGCTCTATGTGGTGCACACCTCGTCGGCGGAGGCGCTTGATGCCGCCCTGCGCCAGAGGGCAGCGGGGGCCCGCGTCTTCATTGAGACCTGCCCCCACTACCTGACGCATGATGTCGGCTGGCAGGGCGGCGCGGTCGGCAAGATCAATCCGCCGCTGAGGGAGCCCACGGATCGTGAGGCGCTGTGGCGCGGCCTGCGCGACGGCAGCATCGATACCGTCGCCTCTGACCACGTCCACCGCGACCTCGCGTCCAAGGCGGGCGGCATCTGGTCAGCCTCCCCGGGCTGCCCGGGGATGGAGACCTTGCTGCCGGTGCTCCTCAGCGAGGGTCACGCCAAGCGGGGTCTTAGCCTCGCGCGGATTGCCGAGCTGACGGCCGGCAATCCGGCGCGCGCCATGGGCCTCGCCCATGCAAAGGGAGCGATCGCCCCGGGCATGGATGCCGATTTCGCCGTCGTCGATCCGGCCGCGCGCTGGACTGTCACCCGGGAAGCGGTGGTCAGCGCGGCGGGCTACTCCATCTACGAGGGTTGGGCGCTGACGGGGCGCGTCGTCCATACGATCGTCCGCGGGCGTTTCGTGCTGCGCGACGGCGCACCGGACCAGGACGCTGTAGGAACGGGACGCTATGTGCGGCGCAGGCTGGCGCATGACGCGTCGACGTAAGCCAGCCGCGAGCCTGCGCGAGCGGGCGCTCGGCATTGTCCGTAAGCGCATCCTCGACCTGCACTACCCACCCGGCAGCCTGCTCTCCGAGAACCAGCTCGCCGAGGAGCTTGGCATCAGCCGGACACCGGTGCGCGAGGCGTTGAGGGAACTCGCCACCAGCGGCCTTGTCCGCATCCTGCCGCAGCGCGGCGTCGAGGTGTCGGAGCCGTCGGTACAGGACATCGTCGAGGTCTACCAGCTGCGCGAGCAGCTCGAAGGCTTTGCGGCGCGCGTCACGGCAGAGCACCTGACGCAGGCGGATGCGCAGATCCTCACGGCCGACCATGCCGATGCCCTCTCCCACTTCGCCGCCGGACGTCTGCAGGAGGCATACGAGTTCTCTGTCCGTCTGCACGCTCGCATCATCGCCCTCACGCGCAATTCCCGCCTTGTCAAATTCATGGACCAGCTGGCCGATCAGGTGCACCGTTTCGGGCTGATGACGCTGCGGCATGGCCGGGCAGCGAGCGCGCTCGCCGAGCACGGCAGGATCATCGACGCGATCCTGGCCCGCGACGGGGCGACGGCCGAGACGCTGATGCGGGACCACCTCCGTGCCGACCGCGACGTGGCGCTCGAGGCGGTGCTGCCGAAAGACCTGCCCCCTGCAGCAGCCGACTCCTGAACGGATCTCCGGAGTGCCAAGGTGCGGCCCGGCCTGCGACGCGGACAGGGGCCTGCCGGCGCGGTGCGGGAGCCGACCTCGCGCGCATCCTGTCCGCTCGGGCCGCATCGGCATGCGGAAGGGCAGGCCGCCCTTGCGGTGGACTCGAGCTGCCGAGTTCCGGTCCCGCGGCTCCTGCCGTATAGGCTCGGCGCATGAAGATCGTCCTCCTCGGTACCGGCTGCCCGCAGGTCGATCCCCGGCGCATGGGCCCCGCCGTCCTGATCCAGGCCGCGACACGACGGCTTCTGTTCGACTGCGGCTCCGGCGTCACCCAACGGCTCGTCCAGGCCGGCACCAAGGGCGCGGAGATCGATGCGCTCTTCCTCACCCATCTGCACAGCGACCATGTGGTGGACTTCCACCAGCTCCTGGTCTCGTCCTGGCACCAGGGGCGTGACCGGCCGTGGAAGGTGTTCGGCCCGCCCGGCACGATCGGCTTCGTCGAACGCTCGGCAGCGCTGTGGAAGCCCGAACTCGAGATCCGCGTGAAGCACGAGAGGCGCCCCTCGGTCGCGGGGCTGGATGTCGAGGTGAAGGAGTTCGCCGACGGCCAGACGCTGCGCGGAGGCAGCGTCACCGTGACAGCGGTGAAGGTGAACCACGATCCGTTCCCGGAGGTCTACGGCTTCGCGGTCGAGCACGAGGGGTACCGCTTCGTCCACTCCGCCGACACGATCGTCTGGAAGCCGCTGATCGAGGCGGCGCGCGGTGCGGACTGCCTGCTGCACGAGGTGTTCATCAAGCGCGAGATGCGGCCCCTGGACGGCGTGCGCACGCAGGAAGGGATCGATGCGGTCGCCGCCTACCATACGCTCTCGACCGAGGTGGGCGCGGTCGCCGCAGAGGCGGATGTCGGGATGCTGATCCTCACCCACTTCGTGCCGACGACGTTCGACCGCACGGCCCTGGTCGCCGAGGTGCGCGCGCAGTGGCACGGTCCGCTGATCCTGGGCGAGGACCTGATGGAGTACGACCTCGCGACGCGCACGCTCCAGGCGGGCAGTGCGACCGTCAGCTTCCCGCGCTGATCGTGGACCGCCTCGCCGCCGTCACCCTCGCCGTCGTCCCGGTCGCCCTCCTGATCGGGCTCGGCTGGGGGCTCAGGCGCGCGGCCTTCCTGCCCGACCCGTTCTGGCCCGGCGCGGAGCGGCTCTGCTTCGTCGTGCTGCTGCCCGCGCTGCTCGCGCAGGGGCTGGGCACCGCCGATCTCGGCGGCGTGCCGGTTGCAGGCATGGCGGCCGCGATCGTCGCCCCGCTCTTCGTCACCGCCGCCGTGCTGGTCGCGCTGCGCAGGCACCTCGGCATCGACGGCCCCGGCTTCACCTCCGTGCTGCAGGGGGGAATCCGCTTCAACAACTACATCGGGCTCGCCGCGTCGGCCGCGCTCTACGGCGCCCCCGGCGTCGCGCTCGCCGCGCTCGCCAATGCCGCGATCGTGCCCACCGTGAACGTGATGTCGGTGCTCGCCTTCGCGCGTTTCGGCACCGCGCGGCCCAACCTCGCCGGCACGCTGAAGGCGCTCGCGACCAACCCGCTGATCCTCGGCTGCGCGATCGGCGCGGTCTGGCAGGCGACGGCGGCGCCGGTGCCGGGCGTGGTGTCGGCGGCGCTCAGGAGCCTCGGCCAGGCGAGCCTGCCGATCGGGCTCCTCTGTGTCGGCGCGGCCTTCACCCCACGCGCGCTCCGGGCGCGGCCGGGCGCGGCAGCGGTCGCTTCGGCGGCGAAGTTCGTGCTGCTGCCGGCACTCACCTGGCTCGCCTGCGCGGCCTTCGGCGTGCGCGGCGTGCCGGCCGAGGTCACAGTGCTGTTCGCCGCCCTGCCGACCGCGACCTCCTCCTACATCATGTCGAAGCAGCTCGGCGGCGATGCGCCGCTGATGGCCGGCATCACCACCCTGCAGACGCTCGTCGCGGCGGCGACCCTGCCGCTTACCCTCGCTCTCGTCTAGAGCCGGTCGCGCGGGGCTGGACCGAACCGCAGGCGTGCTGATGCGCGCCGGCGTGGGCCGGAGCGGTCTCCGCTCGACCGGAAACCGCTCCAAGCGTGCCGCGATCCCAACGGTGCGGATCTGCCGATCCGGCCGGGGGCAAGGCTCCCGGCCGAACGCACCGGCGCTTGCCTCCGCGGGGGAGCGGGGTCACGAGGCGGGAGGGCGCGCCAGGGCCCCCACCGCCGCCACCGCAACCGCTCCGGCCCGCACGGCCGCCGCCACTCGCCCCGGCGTGATCCCGCCC
>NZ_VIKA01000081.1 GCF_006704265.1 Elioraea sp. Yellowstone
ACGCCCGAGGCGCCGGCCGCCGGGCGCGCCGTCGGCGCGCGGCTCCCCAAGACCGACGGCGAGCCGAAGGTGACGGGCGCGGACCGGTTCGGCGCCGACGCGCTGCCCGAGGCGGCCTGGCTGAGCCTGCGCGCGGTGCGCAGCCCCCACGCCCGCGCCGCCTTCCGGATCGGCGACCTCGCTCCCCTGCACGCGCGCTTCCCCGGCCTCGTCGCCGTGCTGACCGCCGCCGACGTGCCGGGATCGAACCGCTTCGGCATCTACCCCACCGGCAAGGACCAGCCGGTCTTCGCCGAGGGGACCGTGCGCATGCGCGGCGAGGCGGTGTGCGCGCTGGTCGGCGATGCCGAGACCGTCGCGGCGATCCGCGACGCGGACGTGCCGATCGCCTGGGAGGTGTTGCCGCCGGTCACCTTCGACGATGCGCTCGCCGGCACCGCACCTGATCTGCACTCGCACGCGCCGGGCAATGTGCTCTGCCGCGGCCGGGTGGTGTGCGGCGATGCCGAGGCGGCGTTCGCGCAGGCGCCGCACCGCGCGGCGATCGCGATCGAGACCGGCTTCGTCGAGCACGCCTATATCGAGCCCGAGGCCGGCTACGCCCGCCGCGTCGGCGACCGGATCGAGATCGTCGCCTGCACCCAGACGCCGTACATGGATCGCGACGAACTCGCGCTCATCCTCGGCATCGCGCCGGAACAGGTGCGCGTGATCCCGACCGCGACGGGCGGCGGCTTCGGCGGCAAGCTCGACCTCTCGCTGCAGCCGATGATCGCCGTCGCGGCCTGGCGGCTCGGCCGGCCGGTGCGCTGCGTCTACACCCGCCCCGAGAGCATGGCGTCCACCACCAAGCGCCATCCCGCGCGCATCACCGCGGAGGCGGCGTGCGACGTGGGAGGGCGGCTCCTCGCCTACCGCTTTCACGGCGACTTCAACACCGGCGCCTACGCCTCCTGGGGGCCGACGGTCGCGAACCGCGTGCCGGTGCATGCGATGGGACCGTATCGCGTTCCGAACGTGCGCGCGACCAGTGCTGCGATCCACACCACCGACACGCCGGCCGGCGCCTTCCGCGGCTTCGGCGTGCCCCAGGCGGCGATCGCGCACGAGGCGTTGATGGATGCGCTCGCCGACCGTGCCGGCATCGACCGGCTCGAGTTCCGCGCGCTGAACGCCCTGCGCAAGGGGGATGCGACGGCAACGGGCCAGGTGCTGGAGCACTCGGTCGGACTGGTCGCCTGTCTCGATGCGCTGCGGCCGCGCTGGCGGACCTGGCGTGCGGCGGCGGAGGCGTTCAACCGTGCGGCGGCCGGGCCGCTCCGGCGCGGCGTCGGCGTCGCCTGCATGTGGTACGGCATCGGCAACACCTCGATGTCCAACCCCTCCGAGATGACGATGGGGATCGCCGCCGACGGCGCGATCACGCTCTACTCCGGCGCGGTCGACATCGGCCAGGGCGCGAACACGATCATGGTGCAGATCGCCGCCGACGCGCTCGGTGTGCCGGCCGAGGCGGTGCGGCTGGTGGCCGGCGACACCGACCGCACGCGCGATGCCGGCAAGACCTCCGCCTCGCGCCAGACCTTCGTCTCCGGCAACGCCGCACGGCTGGCGGCCGAGGACTTGCGGCGGCGGCTGCTCGCGCTGGTCAATGCCGGACCGGACGCGACGATCGCGATCGACCTGACGATCCGCGACGGCGATCGCGTGGTGCGCCCCGATCTCGCGCGCCTGACACCGGATGCGAACGGCGACGTGCTGGTCGGCGTTGGCCGCTTCGATCCGCCGACCACCGCGCTCGACCCGGACGGGCGCGGCGTGCCCTACGCCACCTACGGCTTCGCCGCACAGCTCGCCGAGGTGGAGGTGGATCTCGAGCTCGGCACGACCCGCGCCACGCGCATCGTCGCCGCGCACGATGTCGGCCGGGCGATCAACCCGACCCAGGTCGAGGGGCAGATCCATGGCGGGATCGCCCAGGGGCTCGGGCTTGCGCTGATGGAGGAGTTCTTCCCTGGGCGCAACGAGAACCTGCACGACTACCTGATCCCGACCATCGGCGACATCCCGCCGATCGAGACGATCCTGATCGAGGACCCGGAGCCGCTCGGCCCCTTCGGCGCCAAGGGCGTGGGCGAACCGGCGCTGATCGCCACCGCACCGGCGATCCTCGGCGCGATCGAGCACGCCACGGGGGTACGCCTCACCCGCGTGCCGGCCACCCCCGATCGCGTGCGCGCGGCGCTCCTCGCGGCGCCTCCGCCATGACCGAGACCAGGCAGTCCACCGACACGCCCGACGCCGAGGCGCTCGCGCACGCGCGCGACCGCGACGCGGGCATCGTCACCTGCGACGCCTGCCCCGTGCTCTGCCGCATCCGCCCCGGCCGCACGGGCGCCTGCGACCGCTACGGCAACATCGAGGGGCGGCTGACACGGCTCGATCCCTTCGTGATCGCCGCACGCGCCGGCAAGGACGGGGTCATCCCGTTCCTCGGCGCGGACTGGGACGGGTCGCCGCTCTCGGGGGCCACCGCCTTCGTCACCGGGATCGGCGCCGGCACGACCTATCCCGACTACAAGCCCGCGCCCTTCATCGTCGCTTCCGAGATCGACGGCGTCGACATGGTGACCGTCGTCACCGAGGGCATCTTCAGCTATTGCGGGCTGAAGCTGAAGATCGACACCGACCGCTTCCTCGGGCCCGAATGCGCGCCGGTGCGGGTGCGCGGCGAGCAGGTGGGGCACGTCACCACCGCCGAGTACGGCAGCCAGATGCTCAGTCTCGGCGGCGTGCGCCACCTCACCGGCGGGTCGAAGAAGGAGGGACAGGTCACCTGCGAGACCCTGCTGACGCTCGCCAACAAGGGCGCCGTGGAGCTTGCGATCGATGGCGGCGCGCACGTCGTCGTGCAGGCGGGTGCCGCACCGATCATCGACGGCGTGCGCGAGGAGCGGATGCGCGTCGGCTGCGGTTCGGCCACCATCGGCATCTTCGCCCGCCAATGGTTCGGCCACGCCGACGAGGTGATCGTGGTGGACGACCACATCACCGGGGTGCTGACGGAGCATCAGGCGGGGCGCTTCCTCGACATGCGCCCCTCGGGCATCCGCGTGCGCGGCCGCCGTTCCACGCCGGGGCGCTACTTCCAGGTGGCGAACCCGGGCACCGGCTGGGGCGGCACCGACATCACCGATCCGCTCGAGATCATCGAGAGGATCGACCCGAAGATCGCCTGGCCCGGGCTGCGGCTGCTGATGGTCTCCACCACCGGCGAGCATGCGGAATGGTATGTGCTGGACGAGACGCTGACGCCGCGCCCCGCGCCGATGCCGCCCGGGATCGCCGCGGTGGTCGAGCGGATCGGCGAGAACTGCGAGCCGGCCCTCGTCTCGGTGCTGTTCATGGCGGGGGCGGGCGGCAGCTTGCGCGCCGGCGTGACCGACAACCCCGTGCGCCTCACCCGGTCGGTGCGGCGCGAGGTCACGCGCGTCACCTCGGGCGGTGCGCCGGTGTTCGTCTGGCCCGGCGGCGGCATCACCTACATGGTGGACGTGCGCGCCATGCCCGATGGCAGTTTCGGCTCCGTGCCGACTCCGGCGCTGGTGGCGCCGATCGAGTTCACCCTGCCGCTCGCCGACTACGCCGCGATGGGCGGCCATATGGACCGCGTCCGGCCGCTCGCCTCCCTGCGCACGGAGGCGCGGCTGAAGGCGATCCCCTGGGATGCCGCGAATCCCTGGCCCCTGGAGCGCAGCCCGGCATGAGCGCCACCGCGCGGATGCTGCCCGACGGGCGGCTGCATCTGAACCACGGGCCGATCGACGTCGTGCTGCGCGCCTGGGGCGACGGGGCGGAGGTGAAGCGCGCCTACATGCAGGCGGCGGCGGCGTTCCGGTCGATCCTGCCCGGACTCTGTCGCGAACTCCCGCTCCTGCGCCGGCCGCTGCCCGGCCCGCGGCCGGAGGGCTTCGTCGCCCGGCGCATGCACGCGGCCGCCACGCCGTTCGCGGATCGTTTCATCACGCCGATGGCCGCGGTCGCCGGCGCGGTCGCCGACCACCTGCTGGCGGCGATGCGCGACGGCCGCCGCCTCGCCCGTGCCTTCGTCAACGACGGCGGCGACATCGCGCTGCACCTGGAGCCGGACCAGTCCTTCCGCTGCGGCATCGTCACCGACCTGATGGCACCCGGGCTCGACGCGGTCGCGACCATCCGCGCCGAGGACGGGATCGGCGGCATCGCCACCTCGGGCCGCGCCGCCAAGGGGGAGGGCGGGCGGTCCTTCAGCCTCGGCATCGCCGATGCCGTCACCGTCCTCGCCGCGGATGCCGCGACCGCCGATGCCGCGGCGACGCTGATCGCCAACGCGGTCGACCTGCCCGGCCATCCGGCCGTCGCGCGCGTTCCCGCCGTCTCGCTCGACCCGGACAGCGACCTGGGCGACCGGCCGGTGACGGTCGGTCTCGGTGCGCTCAAGCCGATCGAGATCCGTCACGCCCTCGCCGCGGGGGTGGCCGAGGCCGAGCGGTTCCGCTCGCGCGGCTTGATCCGCGCCGCCATCCTGCATCTCGCCGGCGCGCGGGCGGTGTGCGGCCCCGCGCCCGTCGCGATCGCCGCCTGACCCGGGAGAACGCGATGTCCGACGCGCTGATCCGCAAGCTCACCGTGATCCTCGAGGAGACCCATCGCGAGGGCGACCGGGCGGTCGCGCCGCCGACGCGCAAGGCCGCCGCCGTGGCGGTGATCGGCAACCCGTGCGCGGGCCGCCATGTCGAGGACCTGACCGAGCTGGTCGAGGTGGGCGCGATGCTCGGGCGGCTGCTCGCCGAACGCGCGGTCGCCGCCCTGGGCATCCCCGGCGGCGCGGCGCACAGCTACGGCAAGGCGGCGATCGTCGGCGAGGACGGCGAACTCGAACACGCCGCGGCGATCCTGCACCCGAAGATGGGCGCGCCCGTGCGCGCGGTGCTGGAGAAGGGCGCGGCCCTGATCCCGTCCGCCAAGAAGCGCGGCGGCATGGGCACGCCGATCGATGTGCCGCTCGGCCACAAGGACGCGGCCTATGTGCGCAGCCACTTCGACGCGATGGAGGTGCGGGTGCCGGACGCACCCCGGCGCGACGAGATCGTCGTCGCCGTCGTGGTCACCGACAGCGGCCGGCCGCGCCCGCGCATCGGCGGGCTGACGGTCGATCAGATCGAAGGACGCGACGGGCTGCGCTAGATTGCCCGCGCGACAACAGGGAACGACGACAGGAGAGACGAGCATGATGCGAACCACGCGACGCGCTGTCCTTCTCGGTGCCGCCGGCACGCTCGCCGCGCCGGCGCTGATCCGCGCCCAGGGGACGCAGCCGATCCGCATCGGCGAGATCAACAGCTACACCGCGCTGCCGGCCTTCACGCTGCCCTACCGCAACGGCTGGCAGCTCCGCGTCGAGCAGATCAACGCCGCCGGCGGCGTGCTCGGCCGCCCGCTCGAGGTGATCTGGCGCGATGACGCCGGCAGGCCTCAGGACGCCGTGCGGCTCGCGGGCGAACTCCTCGACAACGAGCGCGTCGACCTGCTCGCCGGCACGTTCTTCAGCCATGTCGGCTTGGCGGTCGCCGACTTCGCGCTGCAGCGCAGGCGGATGTTCGTCGCCTCCGAGCCGCTGACCGACCAGCTCGTCTGGGAGAAGGGCAACCGCTACACCTTCCGGCTGCGCCCCAGCACCTACATGCAGGCGGCGATGCTGGTCGAGGAGGCGGCGAAGCTGCCGGCCAGGCGCTGGGTGACGGTGGCGCCGAACTACGAGTATGGCCAGTCGGCGGTGAAGTGGTTCAAGCAGCTCCTGTCGGCGAAGCGGCCCGACGTGCAGTTCGTCGCCGAGCAATGGCCGGCGCTCGGGCGCATCGACGCGGGCGCGACGGTCGCCGCCCTCGAGCGCGAGCGGCCGGAGGCGATCTACAACGTCACCTTCGGGCCGGACCTGACCAACTTCGTCCGCCAGGGCAACACGCGCGGGCTGTTCGAGGGTCGCAGCGTGGTCAGCCTGCTGACCGGCGAGCCCGAGTATCTCGATCCGCTGGCTGACGAGACGCCGCAGGGCTGGATCGTCACCGGCTATCCCTGGGACCAGGTGGAGACGGCCGAGCACGTCGCGTTCCGCCGCGCCTACCAGGCGAAGTACAACGACTATCCGCGGCTGGGCACGGTGGTGGGCTACGACACGATCACCGCGATCGCCGAATGCATCAAGCGCGCGGGCTCGACCGAGACCGAGAAGATGGTCGAGGCGATGAGGGGATTGCCGTTCGCCTCGCCGTTCGGGCCGTGCACCTTCCGCGCGCTCGACCACCAGTCCACGCTCGGCGCCTTCGTGGGCCGGACGGCGCTGAAGGGCGGCAAGGGGACGATGGTCGACTGGCGCTATGCGGACGGCGCGAAGTACCTGCCGCCGGACGACGAGGTGCGGAAGATGCGCCCGCAGAGCGGCTGAAGCCAGACGTTGCGGGGGGCCGCAGGGCCCCCCGCGCCCCCCCTGGAGGGCGCGCCTCCCGCTGGCCGGCGCGCGGCCCCCGACCAACGGGAGGGGGCCCCTGTGCAGGGGGTCCGGGGGACCAGCGTGGTCCCCCGGTGCGTTCCCTCAAGGTGCCCGCGTGGACTTCATCCTCATCCAGTTCCTCACCGGCCTCTCCAACGCCTCGGCGCTCTTCCTGATCGCCTCGGGGCTGACGGTGATCTTCGGCGTCACGCGCATCGTCAACTTCGCGCATGGCAGCTTCTACATGCTGGGCGCCTACCTCACCTGGACCATCACGCGCGCGCTCTGGGACTGGGGCGGTCGCGAGCCCCTGCTGTTCGTGCTTGCCATCCTGTTCGCAGCGCTCGCGGTCGGCGCGCTCGGCGCGCTGATCGAGATCGTGCTGCTGCGCCGCATCTACCGCGCGCCCGAACTGTTCCAGCTGCTCGCCACCTTCGGCGTCGTGCTGATCATCCAGGACATCGCCCTCGCCGTCTGGGGCCCCGAGGACCTGCCGCTGCCGCGCCCGCCCTGGCTGCGCCGCTTCGTCGAGATCGCGGGCAGCCGCTTCCCGCAATACGACCTGATCCTGATCCTCGTCGGCCCGGCCGTGCTCGCCGCACTCTGGTTCCTGTTCCAGCGCACGCGCTTCGGCATCCTCGTGCGCGCTGCGACCCAGGACCGCGAGATGGTCGCCGCCCTCGGCGTCGATCAGCGCATCCTGTTCACCGGCGTGTTCTTCCTCGGTTCCGCTCTCGCGGGTCTCGGCGGGGCGATCGTGCTGCCGAGCCAGAGCGCGTTCCTGCAGATGGATCTCGCGATCATCGCCGAGGCCTTCGTGGTCGTGGTCGTCGGCGGGCTCGGCTCGGTCCCCGGCGCGTTCCTCGCCTCGCTGCTGATCGCCGAGGTGCAGGCCTTCGGCATCGTGCTGGTGCCGAAGGCGACGCTGGTGCTGGTGTTCCTCGTCATGGCCGGGGTGCTGATCGTCCGGCCCTACGGCCTGCTCGGCCGGCCGCAGGCGCATGCGCGCGCGGCGACCGGCACGGTCGAGCCGGTGATCCGCCCGGCACCGGCGATCCTCGGCTGGGCCGGGGCGGTGGCACTCGCGCTCGCCGCCGCCGCGCCGTTCTTCGCCGGTCCCTATGCCGTCACCGTGCTGGTCGAGCTCGCGGTGTTCGTCCTGTTCGCGGCGAGCCTGCATCTCATGATGGGCCCGGGCGGCATCGTCAGCTTCGGCCATGCCGCCTATTTCGGGCTCGGCGCCTATGGCGCGGCGCTGGGCCTGCGCTTCCTCGCCGTGCCGATGGAGGCGGGGCTCGTGCTCGCACCCCTGCTCGCCGGCCTGTTCGGGCTGGTGTTCGGCTGGTTCGCGGTGCGGCTCTCGGGCGTCTATCTGGCGATGCTGACCCTCGCCTTCGCGCAGATCGTCTGGGCGGCGGCGTTCCAGTGGGTGGAGTTCACGGGCGGCGACAACGGCATCCTCGGCGTCTGGCCGTCGGACTGGGCGCGCGGAAAGGCGGCCTATCTCTGGCTGGCGATCGTCCTCTGCATCGGCGCCACGCTGCTCCTGCGCCGCATGATCCACGCGCCCTTCGGCTACGCGCTGCGGGCGGCGCGCGATTCCGAACTGCGCGCGGAGGCGATCGGGCTCGACGCCGTGCGTATCCGCCTCGGCGCCTTCGTGATCGCCGCGCTGGGGGCGGGGCTCGCGGGCGGCGTCTATGCCTACGGCAAAGGCAGCGTGTTCCCGACCTACATCTCGATCCCGAAATCGATCGACGCGCTGCTGATGGTCCTGCTCGGCGGCGTGCAGACGGTTTCCGGGCCGATCGTCGGCGCGCTCGCCTACCACACGCTGTTCCTCACCGTGCTCCAGGCCTTCGCCTGGTGGCGGCTGGTCCTCGGCCTTGCGATCGTGCTGCTGGTGCTTGCCTTCCCGCAAGGGATCGCCGGCTTCGTCCGTCAGCGCTACGAACGCGCGCGCGGGATCGAAGGCGCATGAGCGGCCCGGTTCTGGAGGCGCGCGGCCTCCACAAGCGGTTCGGCGGCGTGCATGCCGTGAACGACGTCTCGCTCGCGGTGCATGCGGGCGAGATGCTGGCGCTGATCGGGCCGAACGGCGCCGGCAAGTCCACCTGCTTCAACCTGCTGAACGGCCAGCTCGGCGCCGATGCGGGCGAGGTGCGGCTCGAGGGCCGGCCGCTCGCCGGCCTGAAGCCGCGCGCGATCTGGCGTCTCGGTGTCGGGCGGACGTTCCAGATCACCGCCACCTTCGCCTCGATGACGGTGCGCGAGAACGTGCAGGTGGCGCTGATCAGCCACCATCGCCGGGTCTGGTCGTTCTGGCGGCCGGCGCGCCGCCATTTCGGTAACGAAGCGGACGCGCTGCTCGCGCAGGTGGGCATGGCCGACCAGGCCGAGCGGCCCTGCGGCGTGCTCGCCTATGGCGATCTGAAGCGCGTGGAACTGGCGATGGCGCTGGCGAACGATCCGAAGCTCCTGCTGATGGACGAGCCGACCGCGGGCATGGCGCCCTCCGAGCGCATCGCGCTGATGGAGCTGACGCGGTCGCTGGTGCGCGAGCGCCGGCTCGCCTGCCTGTTCACCGAGCACGACATGGACGTGGTGTTCGGCCACGCCGACCGCATCATCGTGATGAACCGCGGATCGCTGATCGCCGAGGGCGACGCCGCCGCGGTGCGGGCCAATCCGGCGGTGCGCGAGGTCTATCTCGGCAGCGGCGGACACTGATGCTGAGCATCCGCCATCTCGACGCCTTCTACGGCCGCGCGCACATCCTGCGCGACGTGACGCTCGAGGTCGCGCGCGGCGAGGTGCTGGTGCTGCTCGGGCGGAACGGCGCGGGCAAGTCCACCACCATGAAGGCGATCATGGGGCTGGTGCGTCCCGCGCCCGGCGCCTCTGTCCGCTTCGACGGCACCGAGATCGCCGGCCGCGCGCCCCACGAGATCGCGCGCATGGGCCTGGGCTACGTGCCCGAGGACCGGCGCATCTTCACCGACCTCACGGTGATGGAGAACCTCGAGGTCGGCCGCCAGCCCGCGCGCGACGGGCTCGAGCCCTGGACGCCGGAGCGGCTGTTCGCGATCTTCCCCAATCTCGCGCGCATGAGGGACCGGCCCGGCGGGCGGATGAGCGGTGGCGAGCAGCAGATGCTGACGATCGCGCGCACGCTGATGGGCAATCCGCGCCTGGTGCTGCTCGACGAGCCCTCCGAGGGACTGGCGCCAGTGATCGTGCAGCAGATGGCCGAGGCGATCGCGGCGGTGAAGGCGGCGGGGCTGACGATCGTGCTGTCCGAGCAGAACCTGCACTTCGCGCGGCGCGTCGCCGATCGCGCGGCGATCATCGAGAAGGGGATCGTGCGCTGGACCGGCACGCTCGCCGCGCTCGATGCCGAGCCGGACATCAAGGCGCAGTACCTGTCGGTCTGATACCCGGCCGACAAAGGTTCGACCTTTGCCGGCCGGGCATCAGGCCTTGGTTCTGCGCGCGGCCGCCCCTTGAGCCCCGCGCGCCATACCCTCCGCACAAAGGTCAAACCCTTGTGCTCCGGGTATGACAGCGATCTATTCCGTCATCTTGGACGTCAGCCCGCGCGTGTCGACATGCGTGAAGTTCTCGCTCGGATAGGCGTGGATGTAGCCCTTGAATGAGAACCAATGAGAACCACACGCCGAACGGCCAGACATGCCACTGCCGCGGCAGCTCGCCGAACGGGATCGTGCCTGCCTTCACCTTCTCGGCTTTCCGTTCGAACGTGTACGGCGAGTAGAACATCCTCCCGCCGTCGCGCCACTCCATCAGGATCTTCTCCACCTTCGTGCACGACATGCCCGAGACGGTGAAGTCGATCGCGGTGAAGGCCATGTGCTGGCTGGTCTTGGCCCGCCCCGTGTAGCCCTGTGTCGGGCCGTCGGAGGCCTGGTTGAACGCCTCGCTGCGATAGACGCTCTGCAGCTTGATCGACTTGCCGAGCTCCTCGCGCAGGGCGTCGAGGATGATGATGGTGGGGATGATGTTGTCCCAGAGCCGCATCGGCGGCTTGCTGTTCTTCGTGCCGAACTTGTTCTTTGACGCGGTCCGGGCCAGCAGCTCCTTGTAGGTGAAGTGCTTCAGCCCGAGCGCGTCGATCCTGGCGGCGAAGGCTTCCTCGTCGAAGGCCATCGGTCATCCCTTCCGGCGGCGTGTTCTGGCACGGGAAGGTTACAGTCTTGTGTCCGGATCGGACATGGCGGGCTGCCCGGCCGTCATCCGGCCCAGCGCGGCGATCCCCGGCGAGGACGCGGCCGCCACCGCCGCCATCGCCAGGAACGATCCGCCACCGAACCGCTCGTACAGCAGGCCGGAGAGCGGGTTCAGCACCGCCGTCGCCAGCCCCGGCCCGAGCGCGGAATGCAGCGCCTGGGCGGTCGCGCCGCGCTCGGGCGGCACCATGCGCGCGATCAGCTGCGCCGCCCCGACCATGGTCATGGCGAAGGAGACGGCGTGCAGCGGCTGCAGCATGGCGAGCAGCAGCGGATCGGCGGTCAGCGCCGTACCGGTCCAGCGCAGCGCCGCCCCGCCGGCCCCCGCGGCCAGCAGCCGCACCGGGCCGAGCCGTGCCATCGCGCCGCGGCCGAAGGTCAGGAGCAGGATCTCGGCGAGGATGCCGAGCACCCAGAGCGCGCCGACCAGCCCCGGCGACAGCCCCGCCCGGCCCCAGTGCAGCGCGGAGAAGCCGTAGTAGAGGGCGTGGCTTCCCTGCGTCAGGCCGGAGACCAGGAGAAGCAGCGCGAAGCCCGGCTTGCGCAGCAGGTCGGCCGCGCCGCCGCGCCCACGCGCCGGCCCCACCCCGGCATCCGGCAGCAGCGCCGCAGCACCCACCACCCCCGCCTGCAGCGCGAGCACCAGCCAGGGCAGGAGCCACGGTCCGGTGGCGCCGAGCACCATCCCGCCGAGCCCGGTCGCCAGCATGAACGAGAGCGATCCCGCCGCGCGCATCCGGCCGAAATCGCCACCGCCGACCGCCGCCATCCTCAGCGCCACCGCGTCGCCGATCGGCAGGAGCGGCCCCGCCGCCAGCGCGGCAAGCACGACCGCGGTGACCAGCAGGACCGGCCCCGCCTCGGGCAGCATCAGCAGGAGCGCGATCGCGCCGAGCCCGGCGGCACCGACGGCGACCGCGCGGCGGTCGCCGATCGCGTCGGCGAGCCGGCCGCCCAGCGGCGCCGAGACGAGCCGCGCCGCCTGGCTCGCGCCGAGCGTGGCGCCGAGAAAGGCGGGATCGAGGCCGCGCGCGGCGAGGAACACCGGCAGGAAGGGCAGGCTGATCCCCGGTCCGGCGAACAGGGCAGCGTAGAACAGGGCCATCCGTCGCGCGGGCCGCATGCGCGCCCGCATAGGGGGCGGTCGGCCGCGCCGCAAGCGGACGCCGGCGCGCCGGCCCGGCGGCAGTGAACCGGATCGTGATGCAGCCACGCCACAGCTGTGGCCCGCTTCACGCGCGTGTGGCTTGGCCGCGCCAGTCGGGGCGTCGATTGTTGCCGCCCATGGCCCGCCTCCTGTTCGTCGCGCTCGCGCTCGCCGTCGCCGCCCTGCCCCGCGCCAGTTCGGCCGGCGAGGAGCGGGGCCCGGTGGTGCTCGAGCTGTTCACGAGCCAGGGCTGCTCGGCCTGCCCGCCGGCGGACAGGCTGCTCGCCAAGCTGGCGCGCGACGGCGGCGTGATCGCGCTCTCCTTCCACGTGCCGTACTGGGACCACATGGGCTGGCGCGATCCCTTCGCGCTGCCGGTCTCGGTGCAGCGCCAGCGCGGCTATGCGCGGGCGATGAAGGAGCGCTCGATCTACACGCCGCAGCTCGTCGTGCAGGGTGCGGCGCATACGGTCGGCCACGACCGGCCGGCGGTCGAGCGGCTGATCGCCGCCGCCCCCGCCGCCGCGACGATCGCGGTCGCGGTCGCGGCGAACAGCCCGCCCATCCTGGCGGTGTCGATCCCCGCGCTTGAGCTGCCGCAGGGCGGCGCGCAGCTCTGGCTGGTCGCCTTCACCCGGACCGAGGCGCGCCAAGTGCTGGACGGCGAGAATGCCGGCCACCTGTTGCGACACGCCAACGTGGTGCGCTGGGCCGGCCCCGTGGCCGTGATCGAGGCGGTGCCCGTCGAGCTCAGCCTCTCCGCCGCGGAGGCCGAAGGCGCCGATGCCGTGGCGCTGCTCTTGCAGAAGCCGCGCCAGGGACCGGTGCTGGCGGCCGGGCAGGTCGCGCTCCGCTGAAGTCGCCACGGCGACTTCGCCGTTGCGCCGCGCCCCCTCCTCCGTCCAGTCTCCGCCCATGACCGGGGTCGTCGAGTCTCCCCGCATCCGGGCCGTGCTTGGCCCGACCAATACCGGCAAGACCCATCTCGCGATCGAGCGGATGCTGGCCCATGGCTCGGGCGTGATCGGCTTCCCGCTCAGGCTGCTCGCGCGCGAGAACTACGACCGCATCGCCGCGCGCGTGGGCGTGCAGCGGGTCGCGCTCGTCACCGGCGAGGAGAAGATCGTCCCGCCCGGCGCACGCTGGTTCTGCTGCACGGTCGAGGCGATGCCGCTCGACCGGCCCTTCGCCTTCCTCGCCGTGGACGAGATCCAGCTCTGCGCAGACCCCGATCGCGGCCACGTCTTCACCGATCGGCTTTTGCATGCGCGCGGGCGCGAGGAGACCATGTTCCTGGGCGCCGAGACGATCCGTCCGCTCCTGCGTCGGCTCGTGCCCGAGGCCGAGATCGAGACCCGTCCGCGCCTCTCGGCGCTCGCCTTCGCCGGCCATGCCAAGCTCTCGCGCCTGCCGCCCCGGACGGCGATCGTCGCCTTCTCGGCCGCCGAGGTCTATGCGATCGCCGAGGCCCTGCGCCGCCGCCGGGGGGGATGCGCGGTGGTGATGGGTCGGCTCAGCCCGCGCACGCGCAACGCCCAGGTGGCGATGTACCAGGCCAAGGAGGTCGATTTCCTGGTCGCCACCGATGCGATCGGCATGGGGCTCAACATGGACGTCAACCATGTCGCCTTCGCCGGCCTCGCGAAGTTCGACGGCCGCCGCCTGCGCGGTCTCGCCGCGAGCGAGGTCGCCCAGATCGCCGGACGGGCCGGGCGCGGCATGGCGGACGGCACCTTCGGCACCACCGCCGAGGCGGCGGCGCTCGCGCCTGAGATGGTCGAGGCGGTGGAGGGGCACCGTTTCGATCCGCTCGATCACCTCGTCTGGCGCAACTCCGCCCTGGAGTTCGAGAGCCTCGAGGCGCTGCTCGCCTCGCTCGACCGCGCGCCGCCGGGGCCGGGACTGGTGCGCGGCGCGGATGCGGCCGACCATCTCGCGCTCGCCGCCCTGGCGCGCGATGCCGAGATTGCCGGTCTCGCGCGCGGCCGGGCGGCGGTCGCGCTGCTGTGGGACGCCTGCCAGGTGCCGGACTACCGCCGGCTCGGCGACGAGTCCCACGCGCGCATCTGCGCGCGCATCTTCCGTTTCCTGCGCGACCGGCCGCACCGCGTCGATCCGGGGTGGGTCACGCGCGAGCTCGACCTGCTCGACCGCACTGACGGCGAGCTCGACACCCTGATGGCGCGGATCGCCTGCGTGCGCACCTGGTCCTACATCGCCGGCCGGCCCGGCTGGCTCGCCGAGCCGGCCCCCCTGATCGAGCGCTGCCGCGCGCTCGAGGACCGCATCTCGGACGCGCTGCACGAGCGGCTCACCGCGCGCTTCGTGGATCGGCGCGCGGCGCACCTGATCCGCCGGCTGGATGCCGCCTCGGACGCCGAGCTGCTCTCGGCGGTCACCCGCGACGGCGCGGTCGTGGTGGAGGGTGACGCGGTCGGGCGGATCGAGGGCTTCGTCTTCCACCCCGACCCCGGGGCGCAGGGGGTCGGCAGGCAGGTGGTGCTGCGCGCCGCGCGCCGGGCGATGGCGGCCGAGGTGCCGCGCCGCGTTGCCTTGCTGGAGGCCGAGGGTGACGACGCCTTCGCCTTCACGGCGGGGGGGCGGATCGCCTGGCGCGGGGCCGAGGTGGCGCGGCTCAGGCCCGGTGCCTCGGTGCTGCGTCCGTTGATCGAGGTGCCGGGCGGCGAGTTCCTCGACGGCGCCCAGCGCGAGCGCATCCGCGCGCGGCTCGCGGCATGGCTCGCCGGCCAGGTCGCGGCGACCTTCGGCCCGCTCGCCGCGCTCCGGCGTGCCGCAGCGGATGAGCCGGGACTGCGCGGACTTGCGCATCTGCTCGAGGAGGGACTGGGCATCGTGCCGCGCCATGCCGCCCTCCTGCCGCGGCTGGCGCCGGCGCGGCTCGGGCAGCTCGGGCTGAGGATCGGCCGCCACGCCGTGTTCCTGCCCGCCCTCCTGCGCCCGGCGGCGACCGCGCTGCGGGCGCGGCTCTGGGCGGCGGCGCGCGACGTCGTACCGCCGGTCCAGCCCGGTCTCTTATAAACATCTGACGCTGCCGACCAAA
>NZ_VIKA01000082.1 GCF_006704265.1 Elioraea sp. Yellowstone
CGCGCTGCGCGGCGGCGCGGAGCGTCGCCCGCGGCGCCGGGCGCGGGGCGGCGAGGGCCTGGTCGAGCAGGGCGAGTTCCTCGGTCCGGGCGGGGTCGAGGGCGGCTTCGGGCGCGGTGGCCTGCGTGTCCCCCGGCGCGGCGTCCGTCCCGCCCAGGGGCGCCCTGTCGCCCACCGTGGCCGGCTCTGCCGGCTCGTCGTCGCCGTCGACGAGGCGGGGATCCGCCCCGTTGCGCTCGTCGCGCGGGCGGGCGTCCGCCGGCTCCGCGCCATCGCCCTCCGGCGCGACGCCGATGGCACGCAGGCCTGCGTCGGTGATCTTGAGCAGCATCTCGTCGCCATCCACCGTCCACTTCGCCCGCGCGTCGTGGGCGGGGCGGTGCACCGCGATGACCAGGTCGTGCTTCAGCAGGGCCTTCGCCACCGTCTGCCGCGCCGCGGCCGGGAGGCGCTCGGGCGGGACTGCCAGCCCGTCGTCGCGCTGGCTCGCCTGGCTGAGGATGGTGCGCTGGGTGTCGGTCAGCCTCATCGTCGGGGTCTCTGGTTCCGGGAGCCGACCCTCTCGGCCCCCTACTGCCGGGAGCCCCGCCGGGCTCGGCCCGGTCGGGGCGGTGCGGGAGGCGCGCCGCGTCAGCGGGCGTATTCGCCTCGGCGGAAGTGCTGGTCCGCGATGTCCTTCAGCTTCGCGGTGGCGTCCGCGAGCCAGGCGGTCTCGCCCCAGAGCACCGCCTCGGGGTCCGCCCCGAAGTGGTCCACACTGGCCTGCTGCAGTTCGGCCAGCAGGGCGTCGAACTCGGCCTTCTTGGCGAGGAAGGCTTCGAGGCTCCGCTGCTGGTTGGCTTCACGCTTCGTCATCGTGGTCTCCGTCATCCGCATTGCGTGACGGACCATTCGCGCTGCGGCGGGGGCTGAGCCAAGCGCCATCGGCGCTTCGTCGATTGCTATCTTCGAGGGATCTCGATCACATCATGATCGCCAGCGCCGAGCCGGGCCTCGTGGCCTCGCAGCGCGAGCTGGCGCGCCGCCTCGGCGTCTCCCACACCGCCCTGCAGAAGGCGCAGCGGGCCGGCCGCATCGCGCCCGAGCCGGACGGCGCCTGGGATGTGGCAAAGACCCGCGCGCGGCTTGCGGAGAGCAGCGACCCGACGCGCAAGACGGCGACGCTCGCCGCGCCCCAACCTGCGCCCGTCCCGCCGATGGCACCGCGCCCTGTTTCGCCGCCAGCAATCGCTGCGCCTCCGCCCGATCCCCTGCCGCGCGCCGCCGGCAGCACGTTCCACGACGCGCGCACGGCGAACGAGGTGCTCAAGGCGCAGGAGCGCCGGCTTCGCATCGACGAGCGCAAGGGCAAGCTGGTCGACAAGGCCCGCGCACTCCTGCTCGTGCACCGCCTCGCCAAGGAGGAGCGGGACGCCATCCTCGCCTGGCCCGCCCGCGTCGCCGCCGAGATGGCAGCCGAGCTCGGCGTCGATGCGCATCGGTTGCAGATCATGATGGACCAGCGTCTGCGCGAGCATCTCGCGGCCCGGCATGATGTCCGGGTGCAGGTGTCGTGATGGCGGGCGAGCATCTCCTGGAGGAGCTCGGCCGCTTCGAGGGTGACGCCGAGATCCTTGAGGCCTGGCGCGACGGCATGATGCCGGAGTCGGCGCTGCTGGTCTCGGAATGGGCCGACCGGCACCGGATGCTGGGCAGCCGCGACTCCGCCGAGCCCGGCCCCTATCGCACCGCGCGCACCCCGTATCTCAAGGAGGTGATGGACGCGCTCTCGCCCGCCCATCCGGCCCGGCGCGTGGTCTTCATGAAGGGCGCGCAGGTGGGCGCCACCACCTGCGGCAGCAACTGGATCGGCTACGTCATCCATCACGCGCCGGGGCCGATGCTCGCGGTGCAGCCGACCACGGAGCTGGCGAAACGCTTCTCCGACCAGCGCATCGATCCGCTGGTCGAGGAGACGCCGGCGATCCGCGAGCGGGTGGCGCCGGCCCGCTCGCGGGACTCCGGCAACCGGCAGCTCTCGAAGGAGTTCCCCGGCGGCCAGCTGGTGATGACCGGCGCCAACAGCGCCGTTGGCCTGCGCTCCATGTCGGCGCGCTTCCTGTTCCTCGACGAGATCGACGCCTATCCCGGCGACGTCGAGGGCGAGGGCGACCCGATCGCGCTGGCCGAGGCACGGGCGCGCACCTTCGGCTGGCGGCGCAAGCTGTTCCTGGTCTCGACACCGACCATCGCCGGCCTGTCGCGCATCGAGCGCGAGTATCTCGCCACCGACCAGCGGCGCTACTTCCTGCCCTGCCCGCATTGCGGGGCGATGCAGTGGCTGCGCTTCGAGCGGCTGGTCTGGGATGAGGGCGAGCCCGAGACGGCGCGCTACCTCTGCGAGGCCTGCGACGGCGCGATCGGCGAACAGCACAAGGCGGCGCTGCTGGCCGCGGGCGAATGGCGGGCCACGGCCACCGCCACTGACCCGCACGCCATCGGCTTCCACATCTCGGCGCTCTACTCGCCGCCCGGTTGGATGCCCTGGTCGGAGATCGCGCGGCTCTGGCTCGCGGCGCAGGGCGACGACCGCGCGATCAAGACCTTCCGCAACACCGTGCTCGGCGAGACCTGGCAGGAGGCGGGCGAGGCGCCGGACTGGCGGCGGCTCTACGACCGCCGGGAGCACTGGCCGGTGGGGAGCGTCCCCGCCGGCGGGCTGCTGCTGACCGCCGGCGTGGACGTGCAGCGGGACCGGCTCGAGGCCTCGGTCTGGGCCTGGGGGCAGGACCGGCAGTCCTGGCTCATCGAGCACCGCGTGCTGGCGGGGAACCCGTTCGAGGCGGCGGTGTGGGAGGAGCTGCGGCTCCTGCTCGGCGAGACCTGGCGGCACGCCAGCGGGCATCGGCTGCCGGTCGCCATGGCGGCGATCGACAGCGGCGACGGCATGACCACGGCCGAGGTCTACGCCTTCGTGCGCCGCGCCGGGTCGGGCCGCGCCATCGCCGTCAAGGGCCAGGACGGGCTGCGCGCCGCGGTCGGCCAGCCGGCGGCGACGGAGGTGCGGCGGCAGGGCCGCAAGCTCGGCGGGCTGAAGCTCTGGCCGGTGGGATCCTCCTTCCTCAAGGCCGAGACCTATGGCTGGCTCAAGCTCGACCGGCCGACCGAGGAGAGCGGCGAGCCGTTCCCGCCCGGCTACGTCCACCTGCCGGTGCATGCGGCGGGCGAGGAGTTCTGCCGCCAGCTCACGGCGGAGCAGCTCGTCGCGCGCGCCGGAAAGAACGGCTTCCGCCGGCTGGAATGGGTCAAGACCCGCGAGCGCAACGAGGCGCTGGACTGCCGGGTCTATGCCCGCGCCGCCGCGGCGGCGCTCGGCATGGACGGCTGGGGCGAGGGCCGCTGGGCGCGGATGGCCGATGCGCTGTCCCTGCCAGCAGCGGAGCCGACGCCACCCGCGACGCCGGATGCGCCGGCGCCTGTCGCCACCCGCCCCCGCGCCTGGCTCGCCCCGCGCGGCGGCTGGCTGCGCTGATCTGGAGACCCTCATGACCGCCCTCGTCCCGGTGCGCACCACGATCGCCGCCGGCCAGGCGCTGAGCGCGCCGGTCGCCAGCGTCGGCTACGGCGTCTGCCTGCTGCTGCTGCCCGCCGCCTGGACCGACGCCCCGCTCACCGTCCAGGGCTCGCTCGACGAGGGCGAGCCAGCCGCCTGGGCCGACCTCCACGACCACCTCGGCAACGAGGTGGTGCTGAGCGTCGCCGCCGGCCGGGCGCTCACCCTGCCGCCCACGCTGCTGCTCGGCTGGCGCTGGCTCAGGCTGCGCTCCGGGCTTGCCGCCGCGCCGGTGAACCAGGCGGCAGAGCGGCTGCTCACCCTCGGCATCCGGCCGCTCGCATGACCGCGCTGTTCCAGCATCACCTGCCGCCCAGCCCGGCGATGCTGCCCTACGTCTCGGGGCGCTTTTACGCCTCGCAGCATGCGCGCGCCGTCGGCGGCGCCGTCGCCATGGCCGCGAACCGCCTCTACTGCGTCCCCTACGTTCTTGCGCGGCCGGGGCTGTTCTCGGCCATGGCGGTGAGCGTGACCACCGGCGCCGCGGGCCTCCTGCGCATGGCGCTCGCCGCCGACAACGGCGCCGGCCGGCCGGGGCCGCTGATCGAGGAACCGCTGGCGGACGCCGACACCGCCGCCGCCGGCGGTGCGGTCTGTCCCTTCGCGCGGCCGCGCTGGATTTCGGCCGGCATCTGGTGGCTGCTGCTGTGCTTCTCGGGCGCGCCCTCGGTGCGCGGCACCTCCACCCAGGCCTTCAGCGGCGGGAACACGCTGCTGCTCGGCTCGGCCGCGGCCGATGGCGGTGCCGGCGGGGGCACGACGGGCAGCGAGAACGGCTTCTTCGCGGCGCTGACGCACCAGGCTGGCGTGCCGATCATGCCGAACCCGCCGGGCGGGCTGTCCTATCTCGTCAACGCGGCGACGCCGCTGCCGACGCTCAGGGCCGCGTGATGGACCCGGCCGTCCTCGCCTGGGCGCTGGCGCAGCCCCCCGGCAGCCGCGCGGCGGCGCTCGCCGCCGCCTACACCGGCGGCACCACGCGCGCGAGCTTCGAGGGGCGCACCGTCGAGTATCGGAGCCTCGACGAACTCGGCCGGGCGCTGGCCATGTTGCGCGGCGCGGAGAACAGCGCCGCCCGTCGGCCCTCTGTGACGCTGGCCAGCTTCTCGCGGGAGAGAACCGGGTGATCCGACGCCTCCGCGACGCATGGCAGGTCCTGCGCGGCTACGCCGCGGCGCAGGACCACCGCGCTTCTGCCTGGGCGCCCTCCGGCGGCAGCGCCAATGCCGAGATCGGTCTGGCTGCCGCGACGGTCGCCCGCCGCGCCCGCGACGCCGTCCGCAACGACCCCTACGCCAGCCGCATCGTCGACCTCTGGACCGGCAACGCCGTCGGCGCCGGCATCACCACGCGCTGGCCGGACGACGCGCATGGCCGCGCCTGGCAACGCTGGGCGGAGGGCACCGCGTGCGATGCCGAGGGACGGCTCGACCTCTACGGCCTGCAGGCGCTGGTGATGCGGGCGGTGGTCGAGAGCGGTGAGTGCTTCGTCCGCTTCCTGCTGGCGCCGCCGTCGCCCGCCAATCCGATCGGCCTGCGCCTGCAGGTGCTGGAGAGCGATCACCTCGACACGGCGCGCAACGGCATGGTGGACGGCGTGCCGACCATCCAGGGCATCGCGCTCGGCGAGGCCGGCGCGCCGATCGGCTACTGGCTGCACAGCGTGCATCCGGGCGCCGCCTGGATCCTGCCCGGGGCCACCTGGCAGAGCAGCGAGCGCATCCCGGCGTCGGAGGTGCTGCACGTCTATCGCAAGCGCCGGCCCGGCCAGCTGCGCGACGTCTCCTGGTTGGCGCCGGTGCTGCTCCGGCTGCGCGATCTCGGGGACTACGAGGCGGCGCTGCTGATGAAGGCGAAGATCGAGGCCTGCCTCGCCGCGGTGGTCACGGAGGAGGGCGACGAGGCGCTCACCGGCGCCGCTTCCGGTCTGCTCCGCGACGCCCAGGGCCGGGCGGTCGAGAGCTTCGAGCCGGGGATGATCCTGTACCGCCGTGGCATGGGCAGCGTGGAGGTGGTGAATCCCTCGGGGGGCGGGTCGCACGCCGCCTTCGCCCGCAGGGCGTTGGAGGCGGCGGCGGTGGGCGCCGGCCTGACCTATGACCAGGTCTCCGGCGACCTGACGCAGGCCAACTACTCGTCCCTCCGCGCCGGCAAGATCGAGTTCCGCCGCCTCTGCGAGCAGGTGCAGTACGGCATGCTGATCCCGATGCTGGTGCGGCCCGTCGCGGACCGCTTCCACGCCCAGGGCGCGCTGCTCGGCCTGTGGGGTGCGGAGATGCCGGACGGCGTCAGCCACGTTCCGCCGGCGCACGAGATGATCGACCCGCTAAAGGATACCACCGCGCTGATTGCCCAGGTGCGCGCTGGCTTCGTCCCGCAGCCCGAGGCGGCCGGGGCCTTCGGCTACGACTTCCGGGCCGCCGTGGAGATGATCCGCGAGGCCAACGCCCTGCTCGACGAGGCCGGCATCTCGCTCGACACCGACCCGCGCCGGGTCGCGAAGTCCGGCGCAGCGCAGGACGCCGCGCAGATGGCCGCGGTCGAGATTGCCGCCACCGGCGCCGCGGCCCCGCCGCGCGAGATCCCAGCACAGGGCTGACCATGACGGACATCATCGAACCGGGCGGGGGAGACCCCGCACCGGAGCTTGCTGCTGCGCCCATCTTGGCGCAGCGCGCGATTGCCGCGCCTGCCACCGTCGATCGCGCCGCCCGCACCGTCGAGGTGGTGTGGAGCACCGGCGCCCGCGCCCGCAACTTCGTCCCCGCCCTTGGCCTCATCACCGAGGAGCTGGAGATGTCGCCGAACGCGGTGCGCATGGATGCGCTGCGCTCCGGGCGCGCTCCGGTGCTCGACACCCACCGCCGTGATGGTGCCAGGGATGTCCTTGGCCGGGTCACCGCCGCCCGCCTCGAGCGCGGCCGCGGCTACGCCACGCTGCAGTTCTCGACCGCCGCCGACGTCGAGCCGGTCTGGCAGCGCATCGCCGACGGCACGCTGCGGGCGGTGAGCGTCGGCTACCGCGTGCACCGCTACGAGCCGCGGGCCGACCCCGCCACCGGCGAGATCGTCCACCGCGCGGTGGATTGGGAGCCCTTCGAGATCTCCGTCGTGCCGGTCCCGGTGGACCGGGATGCCGCAGTGCGTGGCGAGGCGCCGCAGGGCGCGCCCGCCATCGCGATCGAACCCGCCCTGCCTGACGAGGACACCACCATGCTCGAGACGACGCCGGAGACCCCGGCCGCGCCGGCCGCCCGGGACGTTCCCGCGCCGTCGGCGCCCCCCACCCCGCCCCAGGAGACCACCGTGACCACCAGCCCAGAACCCAGCCGCGCCGCGCCCGCAGCGGTCGCACCGCCCGATCTCGATGCCGTGCGCGCCGAGGCGAGCCGCGCCGAGCGCGAGCGCATCGCCGGCATCGATGCCGCCGTGGAGGCCGCCCGCGCCCTGCTGCCGGCGGACCGCATCACCCCTATCCGTGCCGAGGCCATCGCCCAGGGCTGGACCGGCGACCAGGCCCGCCGCGCCCTGTTCGACGCCCTGGTGGCCAAGGGCCCGCGGCCCTCCATCCCCGCCCGCCCCGAGACCGGCCCCGGCCACGACGACCCGGCGCAGATCCTCGACGCCATGGCCGAGGCGCTCGCTGTGCGCGCCATGCCCGGCTACCAGCCGCAGGGCTCCGGCCGCCACGCCGAGTTCCTCGGCTGGCGCCCCTCCGACATGCTGCGCGAGCTGCTCGCCCGCCGCGGCGAGCGCAACCCGCCCCGCAATCCGACCCTGCTCGCCGAGCGCGCCTTCCACACCACCTCCGACTTCCCGCTGCTGCTCGCGGCGGCGGCCAACAAGATGCTGCTCGCCGCCTACCAGCCGGCGCAGCCGACCTACCGACAGGTCTTCCTCCGCCGCGACTTCCGCGACTTCAAGCCGCACCGGCATCTCCGCATCGGCGACTTCCCGACCCTGCTCCCCCTCGCCGAGAACGGCGAGATCCAGGTCGGCACCATGTCGGAGAGCCAGGAGATCGTCCTGCTCCAGACCTTCGCCCGGCGCCTCCGCGTCACCCGGCCGATGCTGGTCAACGATGACCTCGGCGCCTTCACCGATTTCGCCTCCATGATCGGCCGCCGCGTCGCCGAGTTCGAGAACGCCACCGCCTACAACCTGCTCAACAGCGCCAATGGCGACGGGCCGACGCTCGCCACCGGCAACGCGCCCGTGTTCGGCACCGGCGCGGCGCGCGCCAACAAGGCCAGCACCGGCACGGTGCTCGACACCGCGACCATCGGCGCCGGCCGCGCCGCCATCATGAAGCAGCGCACGCTGGACGGGCTGCCGATCTCGATCGGCCAGACCATGCGCCTCCTGGTCGGGCCGAACCTCGAGCTCGCCGCCCGCCAGGCGACGGTGGTGGTGCAGGCGAGCGAGACGGCCAAGGCGAACGTCTTCGCCGGCTTCGTGCAGCCGGTGATCGAGCCGCTGATCCCGGGGAACCGCTGGTACCTGTTCTCCGACCCGGCCGCGGCGCCGGTCTACGTCTACGGCTACCTCAACGGCGCCGAGGGGCCGCAGGTCACCACCGGCCCGGTGCAGGGCGCCGACGGCGTCGAGGTCGGCGTGATCTTCGACTTCGGCGTCGGCGCCATCGACTGGCGCGGCGCCTGGTTCAACCCGGGCACCTGATCCTTCCCACCACCACAGCAGCTTCGTCGAGGGCGTCCTGCGGGGCGCCCTCAGCGCCTTCAGGAGACCCTCCCATGCGCAACTGCCTCCGTCCCGACGCGCGCTCCATCCCGATGGTGGTGCCCTACGCGGGGGGCATCCTCGCCGGCCAGGGCATGCTGGTCGGCGCGTTCTTCGGGGTGGCGGCCTCCGACGCCGCCCAGAACGCTACCGTCGAGTGCGAGACCCGCGGCGAGTTCGAGCTGCCCAAGGACCCCGCACAGGCGATCTCCGCCGGCGCGCGCGTTTTCTGGGACAACACCAACCGCCGCATCACCACCACCGCGACCGGCAACTTCCAGGTCGGTATCGCGACCATGGCAGCCGCGGCATCGGACGCCACGGTGCGGGTGATGCTCGCCCGCGTGCCGGCGTCGGGGGCGTGATGGCCGCGCTGCTGCCGCGCGACCGGGCGCGCCTCGCGGGCGTGCACCGGGACCTGGTCCGCGTCGTCGAACGGGCTCGCCAGCAGGTGCCGTTCATCGTGACGGAAGGGGTGCGCTCGCGGGAGCGCCAGGCCCGGCTGGTCGCGATCGGCGCCTCGCGCACCATAGACAGCCGGCATCTGACCGGCCACGCCGTCGACCTGGCCTACTGGCTCGACGACGGCGACGGCGTCCCCGAACACGGCGAGATCCGCTGGGACTGGCCGCTCTACGAGCAGATCGGCGCCGCCATGAAGGCTGCGGCCAAGGCGCTCGGGGTGCCGATCGTCTGGGGCGGCGACTGGACCTCCTTCCGCGACGGGCCGCACTTCGAGCTTGACCGCAAGGCCTATCCGTGACCGGCGCGGCGATCCTTGGGCTGCTCGGTCGGCATGCCCTGCCGATCGGTCTGGCAGCGGCCTGCGCCATGACGGCGCTGGCCGCCTGGCACTTCCGCAGCCAGCGCGATGCCGCACGCCTCGACGCGGCGATGGCCAGCCGTGCGGCGGCAGCCAATGCGGCCGCACTCGCCCAGGCCACGGCGGAGCACGCGCGCCACATCGCCGCGCTCACCGACGAGGCCGAGCGTGCCCGCGCCCAGGCCGCGCGCCTCGGCGCCAACCTGGAGGCGCTCCGCCGTGACCCGAGCCATGCCGCCGGCGCTGCCCCTGTGCTGCGCGATGCTGTCGAGCGCCTGCGCGCCAACCGCAGCGCCGGAGATCCGCCTGCTGCCGCTCCGCCTCCCTGACGCGCTGCTGGTCTGCGCCCCGGCGCCGGCGCTTCCGGCCACGGATCACCTCACGCAGGGCCAGGTGGCGGAGCTGCTGCTGGCCTATGACGCCGCCCACGCCGACTGCGCGGGGCGGCTCGCCGCGGTGCGGCGGCTGAACCCGGCCGATGGGGGCGAGCGGTGAACGCCTTCGACGTCGCGATGGCCGCCCTGGTCGCCGATCCGAACCTCGGGGTCGAGGCGGTCTATCGGCAGGGCGGCACCGGCGCGCCCATCGTCGTCAGGGTGCTGCGGTCCTCCCCGGATCGTGGGGCCGATGCCTTCGGCACCGAGATCCTCTCCGCGACCGACATCCTCTCGGTCGCCATCGCCGTCCTGCCCGACCTCGCCGCCGGCGACAGCTTCGCCCTCGGCCCCGACCTGCTCACCGTCACCCACGCCGAGCGCGATGCCACCGGCACCGCCTGGCGCGTGTTCTGCCAGCGATAGGAACCCCGCCATGCCGCAGACCACCCTCGGCCTGCTGGAGGTGCTGCGCGACCTGCTGCTCGGTGCCGCCGCCGGCCTCGCCGGCGGCTTCGTGCGGTGGAACAACCCCGGGCGCCGCCGCTTCGGCTGGTGCCTGGCCTGGGAGGTGCCCTCCGCCGCCCTGGTCGGCAGCGCCGGCTACGCCCTCGGCGGCTTCCTCGAGTTCAACGAGTACGGCCGGTTCCTCTTCGCCTTCGTGTTCGGCTACCTCGGCCAGGCGGCGCTGCATGACCTCGCGGTGGCGATCATCCGCCACCGCACCGGCCTGCCGCCGGGCGGCGGCACGCCGTGAGGCTGGCCGCCACCATCCTCGGCGACCTGCGCCAGGTGCTCGCCGCCGAGGTCCGTGCCGGCGAGCGCGCGGCGATGACGGCGATCCGCGCGGAGACCGAGCAGGTCAAGGCCGAGCTGCGGCGGCAGGTGACCAGCAGCTTCGGCGGCAACGCGCGGGGCATCGCCCATGCCTGGCGGTCACAGGTGTTTCCCCGCATGGGGCAGTCGCTTCGTCCGGCAGGCCTGGTCTGGACCAAGGTGCCGAACGTCATCGACGCCTTCGCGCGCGGCGCGCTGATCCGCGCCAAGGGTGGCCGGAAGTTCCTGGCCATCCCGACCGGCTTCAACGCGGCGCGGGGGCGCAGAGGGCGCGGAGAGAAGGGCCTGCGGGTCACGCCGGCGCAGATGGTCGCCTCCGGCCAGGGCTTTCTCCGCCCTTTCAGGTCTGGGCGAGGCTTCGTCTGGTGCCTGCCGTTGCGGCAGGGCGAGCAGACCGGCCGCCGCCGCCGCACCCGGCTGATCGCCGGCGGCCTCGCCGAGATCGGCACCGGCAACCGCAAGGGCCGCGAGGCCTGGGCGCGGGGCATGCTGGAACGGGGGATGGTGCCGATGTTCCTGCTGCTGCCGCAGGTGACGCTCGCCAGGCGGCTCGACGTGAAGGGCGCCGCCGAACGGGGGCTGCGCCGGCTGCCGGGGCGCTTCGTGGCGGCCTGGGGTCGGACGCATGCGTCCGACGAGAGCGGGAGGTGGGCGGCGCCATGAGCATGCGCGAGACCGCGATCGCCGCGCTGCACGGCCGGCTGCAGACCGCGCTCGCCACCCGCAATCCCGCGCCTCTGGTCCTCCGTGGCGAGACCGCGCCGCAGCGCCTGCCGCCGGGCGGCCTCGTCGTCCTGCGCGACGGCGAGACCGTGGAGGAGGCGGCGATCCTCTCGCCGCTGGCTTGGGCCATCGAGCACCGCGCCGCGATCGAGGTCACCGTCGCCGGCGCCGCCGCCGCCGCGCGCAGCACGCTGCTCGACGCGCTGCTGGCGGCCATCGCCGCCGCCGTCACCGCCGACCGCACCCTGGGCGGCGCGGTGGAATGGGCGCAGCCCGGCGCGCCCGAGTTCGAGGACGTCGAGGTCGAGGGTGCCGCCGCCGCCCGTGCCGCCTCGGTCCCCGTCGCGCTGTTCTTCACCGTCGCCGGCTCGCCGCTGGCCTGACGCTCCTTCCTCCCGCTGATCCCGGAGACCCCCGATGCCCCGTGCCATCGGCGCCAATTGCCGCCTGCTCATGAGCCCCGAGGCGACCTACGGCACCGCGCCCGCGGGCGACTGGCGGCGCCTGCCCTTCCTCTCCTGCGACCTCGGCGCCGAGCAGCCGCTGCTCGATGCCGACGTCATCGGCGTCGGCTCCAGCCGCGATCCGGCCGCCCCCTTCCTCGACACCGTCACCGTCCAGGGCCAGGCGGTGGTGCCGGTCGACCTCGTCAACATCGGCCACTGGCTCCGCCTGCTGCTTGGGGTCCCGACCACCACCGGCACCAGCCCGAACTTCGTCCACAGCTTCGGCTCGGGCGCCGCCGCGCTGCCCTCGAACAGCATCGAGATCGGCTATCCGGACGTGCCCTCCTACGACCTCTGCACCGGCGTGCGGGCCGACACGCTGGAGCTCGACTTCTCGCCGACCGGCCCCGCCACCGCGACCATCGGGCTGATGGGGCAGGGCTCGACGCGCGGCGCCTCGAGCGCCGGCGGCACGCCGACCGGCGCCGCCTACGCCGCCTTCCACAAGGCGCAGGGGGCGATCAGCCGCAACGGCGCCGCGCTCGCCCAGGTGACCGGCGCCCGGCTCACCTACGCCAACGGGATGGAGATGGTGCGCACCATCCGCGCCGACCGGAAGGTGGAGGGGGTGGATCCCGGCATCGCGCGCGCCACCGGGCAGATCACCGCGCGCTTCGCCGACAGCACGCTGCTGACCCAGGCGCAGGACAACGCGCCGGCGGAGTTCGCCTTCAGCTATACGATCGACGCCAACCGCAGCCTGACCATCACCCTGCACGAGGTCTACCTCGCCCTCGCCAAGACCCCGATCGAGGGGCCGGCCGGCGTCGAGGCGAGCTTCGCGTTCCGCGCCGCCTACAACGCCACGGCAACACGCATGATGACCGTGGTGCTCCGGAACCAGCAGCAGGCGAGCGAGTATGCGTGAGGATCACGCGCCGCCGAGCAGGTCACGCAGCAGCTCCTGCAGGTCGCGCGCGCCATGCAGGACCCGCAGGATGCGCGGCGGCGTCGCCGTCGCCCGATAGACGATCACGTAGGGGAAGTCCGGGACGACCAGGAAGCGCACCTCCTCGGGCGCCAGGGCGGGGCGGACGACCCCGATCCGCGGATAGGCCCCGATCCGGACGGCAGCCGCAACGACCTGCTCGCGCAGGCGGCGGGCCGCGGCGGGATTGTCGGTGGCGATGAACGCCGCCGCCTCGGCAAGGTCACGACGCGCCTGCGCCGAGAGGATCGCCGGGCGCTTACCGCCCATCGGGCGTTGCCCGAAGGCTGCCGGTCGGGCTCAGCGGGCCTGCTCCCGCGCCCGCCTGGCTTCCGCCTCGGCGATGATCGCGTCCATCTCCTCCGCGACCTGCTCGACCTCGAACCACCCGGTCTCGTCGGCCTCGCGCTCCGCCGCCTCGAGCATGCGCACGAAGGCCGCGCGCTTCTCCTCCTGCGCCTGCAGCAGCCGCAGCGCGGCGCGCATCACTTCGCTGACGTTGCCGTAACGGCCCGAGGCGACACAGGCTTCGGCGAAGCCTTCGAGCTCCGGCGTCAGGCTGACATTCGGCATCCCGCCCTCCTGTCCCTCTTCATGTCAGACTTTGACATGGCGGCTGCCCACTTCAAGTCCGGAGACCGCCCATGCTCACCCTCGACCTCCCCATCGAGCCGTACTGGCTCGACCTGCCGCGCGGCGTGCGCGTCGAGATCCGGCCGGTGACCACGGCCGTGATGGCCGCCGCCCAGGCCGCCGCTTCGCGCCGGCTGGCCGCGATCCGCATCGCCGATCCGGACCTCGACCCCGACATGGCGCGCGGCCTGTCCTTCGCCTTCCTCGTCAAGGCGCTGGCCCGCCACGCCGTCACCGCCTGGGAGGGCGTGGGCGACGCCGCCGGCAAGCCGCTGCCGCTCTCGCCCGAGGCGGTGGAGCGGCTGATGGACCTCGACGACATCGCCGCCGCCTTCTGGGATCGCGCCACCGCGCCGGTCGCCGCGGTGGCCGCCGAGGGAAACGGCTAAGGGCCCGCGCCGCCTGGCACTTCGGGCGCGGGTCCGAATACTGCCGCGGTTGCGCGGCCCTTGGGCGCGACTGTGGCGCCCTTTGCCCCTACGCCGCCCACGCCCCCGCGAGCGTCGAGGGCGCCGCCGTATGGGCCGCAGGAACGGCCTGCGCCGAGGCCACGATGGGCGGGCTGAGCCTCGATATCGGCGGCGCGCTCGCCGCCGCGCGCGACCTCGGCGCGTCCGGCTGGGCCGCCGCCGAACTGCTGCTTGCCATCCGCATCGGCATGGCCGAGGGCGCCACCGCCCGCCGCGAGGGGGAGACCACCTGACATGGCCGACGCCACCCGCCGCGTCTCGGTCCGCCTGTCGCTGGACGACGCCGCCCGGGTCAAGGCGGGGCTGCGCGAGGTCGGCGAGACCGGCCAGCGCTCCCTCGACCGGATCAAGGGCGGCGCCGAGCGGGCCTCGCGCTCGCTCGAACTGCTCGACCTCGCCATCCGCGGCAGCCAGATCGCCGGCGTGGCCGTCGCCGCCCGCGCCCTGGTCCAGGCCGGCGACACGCTGACCCAGGGCCTCTCCCGGCTTCAGAACGCCACCGGCTCGGTCGCGCGCGCCGGGCAGGTCTACGAGGCCCTCTACCGCAACGCCCTCTCCACCGGCGTCGCCGTCTCCGAGAGCGTCGACGCCTTCCAGCGCTTCTCGATCGCCGCGCGCGAGATCGGCGCCACCTCCGACCAGGTGGTCCGCCTCGTCGGCGGGCTGCAACGCGTCGCCATCGTCTCTGGCGCCTCCACGCAGGAGATCAGCAGCGCCACCCTCCAGCTCGCCCAGGCCCTGGCCTCCGGCGTGCTGCAGGGGGACGAGCTCCGCTCCATCCTCGAGGCCATGCCGCTGCTCGCCGAGGGCCTGGCGCGCGAGCTCGGCGTCTCCATCGGCGAACTGCGCAAGCTCGGCAGCGAGGGTCGGCTCACCGCCGAGCGGGTCTTCCCGGCCCTGCTGCGCGCCACCGAGCGGGTCGGGGCGGAGCTCGACAGGGCGCCGCTCTCGCTGGGCCGCGCCTTCGGCCAGCTCACGGCGGCGACCGAGAACTTCCTCGGCCAGCTCGACCGCGCCATCGGCCTCTCCAGCGCGCTGGCCCGGGCGCTCTCGGCCGCCGCCCGCGCGGTGGACAGCGTCCGCCAGGGCGCCGGGCTGCTGGAATAGAACCTGACGCTGAGGCCGTTCGACGACCCCACGCGGGTCTCGGACGACGACAAGCTCGCGGTCACCGCCTACATCCTCGCCCGCCACGGCG
>NZ_VIKA01000083.1 GCF_006704265.1 Elioraea sp. Yellowstone
CATCCGGCCTCGGCGGCGCTGGTGGCAGCGGCACGCGAGCGCGGCCTCGCCGTGCCCGTGCCCGAGGCGGTGGCGGAGAGTGCGGGCGGTGGCGTGGCCGGCCGCGTCGAGGGGCAGGCCGTGCTGCTCGGCTCGGAGGGGTTCCTGCGCAGCCGCGGGCTCGTGCCGCCAGAGGCGCTCTCGATCGCGGCCTCGCTCGCGGTGGCCGGCAGCGTCGCGTGGCTCGCCGCGGACGGGCGCATCGTGGCGGCGTTCGTGATGGCCGACGGGCTGCGCCCCGAGGTGCGCCGCACCGTGCGTCGGCTGCGCGCGCTCGGCGTGCGGCGGATCGTCCTGGTGACGGGCGACCGCGCCGAGGCGGCAGCGCCCGTCGCGGCGGTACTGCGGCTGGACGGCGTGCATGCCGGGGTCTCGCCCGAGGGCAAGATCGCCGCGGTGCGCGAGGAGCGCGCCCACGGCACCGTTACCATGGTGGGCGACGGCGTGAACGACGCACCGGCCCTTGCCGCGGCCGATGTCGGCATCGCGATGGGCGCGCACGGCACGGCGGCGGCGGCTCAGGCGGCGGATGCGGTGCTGCTCGTCGATCGGGTGGATCGCGTCGCCGAGGCGGTGGCGATCGCGCGGCGGTCGCGCGCGATCGCGCTGCAGGCGATGGCGCTGGGGATGGCGCTGTCGGGCATCGCGATGGTGGCGGCCGCGGCGGGGTTCCTGCCGCCGCTCGCCGGCGCGCTGGTCCAGGAGGGGATCGACGTCGCCACGATCCTGTTCGCGCTCACCGCGCTCCGGCCCGGGCGCGAGGATGCCGCCCCCGAGCCGCTGCCCGACGGGGCAGGCCTCGCCGAGCGCGTGGCCGAGCATGCCGGCCTGCGCCGCCTCGCCGAGCGCATCCGCGAGGGAGCCGAGGCGGTGGGCGACGGGCCCCGGTCGCTCGATCGGCTCGCGGCGCTGGAGGCGGAGCTGCGCGCGGAACTGCTGCCGCACCAGGCGGAAGAGGAGGCGGCATTGTATCCGGAAGCGGCGCGCCGGCTGGGAGGGCGCGATCCGATGGGACCGCTGATCCGCATGCATGCCGAGATCGAGGCGCTGTGCCGGCGGCTGGCGACGCTGCTCAGGCTCGCCGGGCGCGCGGAGGGCTGGGACGGCGTGGCGGCGGAGCTGCGGCGCACGCTGTTCGCGCTGGAGGCGCTGCTGACGCTGCATCTCGCGGCCGAGGAGGAGGCGCTGGCCGAGCTTGCCGGCGAGGCGCGGTGACGCCTTCGGTGCTCTATCGCGACGAGGCGGTGCTGGTGATCGACAAGCCGGCCGGGCTGCCGGTGCATCGCGGCCCGCGCGCGGGGCCGAGCGTGGAGGACTGGCTCGAGGCGTTGCGCTTCGGCAAGCGGCGCCTGCCGCAGCCGGCGCATCGGCTGGATGCCGACACGGCCGGGTGCCTAGTGCTCGGGCGGACCAGGCCGGCACTCGCCGCGCTCGGGCGGGCCTTCGCCGAGGGCGCGGTGGAGAAGGTCTACTGGGCAGTGGTGCGCGGCGGGCCGGAGGCCGAGGCGGGCGAGATCGCGCTGCCGCTCGCGAAGCGCAGCAGCCGCGCCGCCGGCTGGCGGATGGTGGTCGATCCGGCCGGGCAGGCGGCGGTGACGCTGTGGCGCGTGCTGGGTCGGCGCGAGGGCCATGTCTGGCTCGAGCTGCGTCCGCGCACGGGGCGGACGCATCAGCTGCGCGTGCACTGCGCGGCGATGGGCTGGCCGATCCTCGGCGATGTCGTGTACGGCGGGGCCGAGCCGGGTGGGCTCGCGCTGCTGGCGCGGTCGGTGGCGATCCCGTCGCTGGGCGTGGCGGCCGAGGCGCCGGTGCCGCGACGGCTCGAGGTTCTAGGGATGGGGGGTTGGGGGAAGGGCCTTGCGGCCCTTCCCCCATGAGAACGATCTGAGCGCGATCAATACGATCGCGGCGATGAGCACGAGGGAAATCGCGCTCTCCGTCGCCTCGACGGCGGCGCCGAGCACGTCGTCCCCAGCCGCGATCACCGCCCGCCGCCACGAGGCGTCCATCAGCGGGCCGAGGATCATGCCGAGGATGATCGGTCCCGGCTGGAACCCGTAGAGCCTGAGCGCGTAGCCGGTGATGCCGAAGCCGAGCATCCACCAGACATCGGCGAGGCTGTTGCGGATCGCGAAGGTGCCGACCACGGACAGCACCAGGATCAGCGGCACCAGCACCGCGCGCGGCACCTCGGCGATGCGCGCGAAGGCGCGCGCGCCGGCGAGGCCGAAGGCCAGCAGGGCGACGTTGGCGAGCGTCAGGTTGCCGACCGTGAACCAGAACAGGTGCGGCGTCTCGATCATCAGCATCGGCCCTGGCTTCAGCCCGTGCACGTAGAGCGCGCCGATCAGCACGGCGGTGACGGCATCGCCCGGGATGCCAAGGGTGAGCATGGGGATATAGGCACCGCCGACCGCGGCGTTGTTGGCTGCTTCCGGCGCGACCACGCCCTCCTCGGCGCCTGTGCCGAAGGGGTGGGTGGGCGTGCGGGTGCTGCGGCGCGCGTGGTCGTAGGCCATCAGCGCGGCGATGTCGCCGCCCGTGCCCGGCAGCGCGCCGATCGCCACGCCGATGCCGGATGCGCGCAGCGCGAGCGGCAGGTGGCGCCGCAGCGCCGCGCGCGGCGGCACGATGCGGCCGATGCGCTGGCGCACCGTCTCGGCGTCGGCGAGGCGGAGCTGTGCCAGCGCCTCGGCCACGCCGAAGAAGCCGATCATCGCGGCGATGTAGGGGATGCCGCCGAGCAGCGCGACGGAGCCGTAGGTGAAGCGCGGCTCGGCGGTCATCGGATCGAGCCCGACCACGCCGAGCGTGACGCCGAGCCCGGCGGCGAACAGGCCCTTGGCGAGCGACTCGCCCGACAGGCTGCCGACCAGCAGCAGCCCGAGCACGGCGAGCAGCAGGTAGTCGCGCGGCGCGAACAGGATCGCGACCTCGGCGATCGCCGGCGCGCCGAGCGCGAGCGCGGCGACGCCGATCATCCCGCCGAGGAACGAGGCGAGGGTGGTCAGCCCGATCGCCGCGCCTGCCTCGCCGCGGCGCGCCATCGGGTAGCCGTCGAGCGCGGTGGCGATCGCGGCCGGCGCTCCGGGGATGTTGAGCAGGATCGCGCTGCGCGACCCGCCATAGACGCCGCCCGTGAACACGCCCGCCATCAGCGCGAGCGCGGGCTCGAGCGGCCAGGCGAAGGTGAAGGAGACCAGGATCGACACCGCCATGGTGACTGAGAGGCCGGGGATCGCGCCGATCCAGATGCCGGCGAGCGTGCCGAGCGCGGTCGCGGCGAACAGCGACGGGTCGAGCCAGGAGGTCAGCAGGTGCCCGGCGGTCATCGCCAGAGCGTGCCCTCGGGCAGCAGCACGGTGAAGGCGAGGCGGAAGACGAGGTGCACGGCGGCGACCGAGGCGGCGGCGATCAGCACGGCGCCGAGCGACAGGCGCCGGCGCGAGAGCGAGATCGCCGCGGCGAGGAACAGGAAGGCGGCGGGATGGAAGCCGATCAGCGGCATCGCCGCGACGAAGCCGACCAGCAGCGCCATCGTCGCGGCGACACGGCCGGGCAGCGGCTTCAGCCCGTCGGCGGGCCCGGCGTGCCGGCCGAGTCCGATCGCGACGGCCGCCCCCGCCATGGTCAGCCCGGCGAGCAGCGGGAAGGCGCCCGGGGAGGAGGGCGAGTCGAGCCCGCCGAGCCGCAATCCCTCCAGCACGACGACGAGGGCGGCGGCGAACAGCGGGAGGGACAGGAGGCGCGCGCCCGGGCGCGCTGCGGGCTCAGCCACGCGGCGGGGTCACGGGCGCGGGATGCCGAACTCCTCGGGCGACCGCTTGGCTGCGCCGGCCTCCTGCAGCAGCCAGGACGTGACCGACTGCCAACGCTTCAGGAACGCGTCGGCCTCCTCGCCCGCGATGTTCATCATGACGTTGCCGTTGCGCGCCATCAGCTCGGTGAAGGCCGGGTTCGCGGCACCCGCGCGGAACGCCTCGACCAGGCGCGCGCGCACCGGCGCGGGCGTCTCCCGCTTCACCCACACGCCGTAGAACGGGCCCCAGGGCAGGTAGCGGGCGAAGCCGGGGAAGTCGGCGGTGACGGGCGGCACCCCGGGCAGCGAGGGCACGGGCTCGGGGTTCACCACCGCGAGCGGCTTCACGCGGCCGGCCCGGATGTGCTCGGCCGCGGCGGCCACGCCCACCGGCATGAAGTCGACATGCCCGCCCTGCAGCGCGGTGAGACCCGGCCCCTCGCCGTCGAAGGGCACGGCGATCACGCGCACGGGCGTCACCGCGTTCAGCATCGCGCCGATCACGTGCGGCAGCCCGCCCGGTCCGGTCGCGCCCATACGCACGCGGCCGGGATTGGCGCTGATCTCGTCCACCAGCGCCTTCAGGCCGGTCCACGGCTTGTCCCTGTTGGCGACGATCACGCCGACCCCGCGTGCGATCACGTTGACCGGGAAGAAGTCGGCGTAGTCGATCTGGGCGAGGCCGAGCACCTTGTGCAGCTGCGGGTTCTCCGCGCCGTAGAGCAGCGTCAGTCCGTCGGCGGGTGCGGCATGCACGGCCTGGACCGAGATCGCGCCGACGCCGCCGGGCCGATTCTGCAGTACGATCTTCGCACCCAGCGCGGCCTCGACATGCGGGGTGAGCGCGCGCGCCACCACATCGGTCGCGCCGCCCGCGCCCCACATGATGATGCCGGTGAGATCACGCGGCGGCCAGGCCTGGGCGGCGACGGGGCGGGCGAGCGCGGCGGCGGCGAGCGCGCCGAGCGTGCGGCGGGTCAGCATGGTCGTCTCCTCTGTCGGTTCCGCGCCCCTCTGGCGTGGCCGGGCGCGGATGTTCGCCACTCCGGCCCGGCCGTCAATCCGGCCTGTGTGCCGGCTGGTCGCGGCGGTCCTGGTCGCGCACCAGCCAGTAGACGACGCCGAGCGCCAGGATGGCCGCGGCGAGCGCCAGAACGGTCGCGGCTTCGGTCTTGGCGAGATCGAGGATGATCAGCTTGCGCACGATCGCCAGCATGGCGATCAGCACGACCACGCGCACCTGCACGACGCCGAAGCGGCGTTCCGCGACCACCAGCAGCGAGCGCTTGAACTCGAGCGCGATGATCACGGTGAAGATCGCGCCGAACACGGTCTGGAAGATGATCGGATCGGTCGGATCGAACACGTCCACGAGCACGAGGCCGAGTGCGACGCGCAGGATCAGGTGCCACAGCGCCGAGACGATGACGACCGCGATCACGCCGGTCAGCACCAGCACGACCACCTGTTCGAACTTCTCGTAGAACGACAGCGCGTTCCACTTCGCGCGCCAGGCCGGCCAGTCGGTCTTCACGACGCGGCATCCAGGGTGACGCTCCGCTCGAGCCGTTGCCCGTCGCGGTCGATCACCAGGGACACGTTCTCGCCCGGCTGCAGGGCGTCGAGCGCGGCCAGAAGATCGGCGACCTGCGCGAGCCGCCGCCCCGCCAGCTCCACCAGCACGTCGCCGCGCTGCAGCGCGCCCTCGGGCGTCTGGGCGGCGGGGGCGATGCCCGCGCGCGCCGCGGCCGAGCCGGGCTCGACGCCGAGCACATAGACCCCGGTGACGCCGAAGCGTTCGGCGAGACGCGCGTTCAGCTCGTCGCTCACGCGCACGCCGAGGGCGGCGCGCACGTAGCGGCCGGTGGCGATCAGGCGCGGCACCACGCGGTTCACCGTGTCCACGGGCACGGCGAAGCCGATCCCGGCCGAGGCGCCGGAGGGGCTGACGATCGCCGTGTTGACGCCGATCAGCCGGCCGGCAGAGTCGAGCAGCGGACCGCCCGAGTTGCCCGGATTGATGGCCGCATCGGTCTGGATCAGGTCGCGGATCGGCGCGCCCGCCTCGGTGGCGAGGTCGCGGCCCAGGGCGGAGACGATGCCGGTGGTGAGGGTCCAGTCGAGGCCGAAGGGGTTGCCGATCGCGAAGACCTTCTGGCCGACGCGCAGATCGGCGCTGGTGCCGATCGGCAGGGGCGCGGGCCGGAAGGCGCCGACGCCGATGCGCAGCACGGCGAGGTCGTGCGCCGGGCTGGTCCCGACCAGGGCGGCGCGATAGGCCCGCCCGTCCGCCAGCCGCACGAAGGCCTCGGCCGCGCCGGCGACGACGTGGTGGTTGGTCACGATGTGGCCACGCTCGTCCCAGACGAAACCGGACCCCGCCCCGCGCGGCACCGCCAGCGCGTTGCGCGTGAACGGGTCGAGCACGCGGGCGGTGGTGGCGATCGAGACCACCGATCCGCGCGCCTGCTCGAACAGGCTCACCGTGGCCTGCTCGTCGGGGGCGAGCGCCCCGCGCGGCGTGACGGCGCGGGGCGTGCCGCGCGCGGCGAACAGCCCCTCGTGCAGGAGCGGCATCCACGACCAGGCCGCGACCACCACGGCGCCCACGAGCGCGGCGACGGCGAGACGGGTCAGCGGACGGGTCATCGCGGACCTCGGGGCAGGCTAGCGGACGATGCTCTGGTAGCCCGCAAGCCCGGCCATCAGCACCACCGTGCTGGTCGGCGCATCGAGCGGCACGATCTGCGCCGGGCGCGACAGGCCCTGGAGGATCGGCCCGATCACCGTCGCCGAGGAGAGCCGCGGCAGCGCCTTGGTCAGGATGTGCGCCGCGTGCAGCCCCGGCATCACCAGCACGTTGGCCGGGCCGTTCAGGCGGCAGAACGGATAGAGCGCCTGCAGCGTCGGGTCGAGCGCGACATCGGCCGCCATTTCGCCGTCGTACTCGAAGTCCTGGCCGGTCTCGTCCAGGAGGGCGACCGCCTCGCGGATGCTCTCCGGGATCTGGCCCTTGGGGTCGCCGAAGGTGGAGAAGGAGAGGAAGGCCACGCGCGGCTCCCGCCCCATGCGCCGGGCGGCGGCCGCGGAGGCCTTGGCGATCGCGGCGAGCTGTGCGGCATCGGGGCGCTCGTGGATCGCGGTGTCGGCTACCAGCACCGTGCCCTGGCTGGTCAGCAGGAGCGAGATGCCGAACAGCAGATGCCCCGGGGCCGGGTCGATGGCGAGGCGGATGCCCTCGAGGCTCACGGCGTAGGAGCGCGACAGCCCCGTCACCATCGCATCCGCGTCGCCGCAGGCGACCATGCAGGCGGCGAAGGCGTTGCGGTCCTGGTTCACGAGGCGCTGGCAGTCGCGGAACAGGAAGCCGCGGCGCTGCAGCCGGCCGTAGAGGTAGTCCGCATATCTGCGGTTGGCGCCGGAGAGGCGCGCATTGTGCACCTCGATCCCGTCCGAGCCGTCGATGCCGAGCGTGCGCAGGGTGTCGAACACGCGCTCCTCGCGGCCGATCAGCACCGGCGTGCCGTAGCCCGCGTTGCGGAAGGCGATCGCCGCGCGGATGGTCTTCTCCTCCTCGCCCTCGGCGAACACGACGCGGCGCGGATTGGCGCGCACCGCCTCGAGGATCGCGTCGAGCGCGGCCCCCGTCGGGTCGAGCTTGGCGGAGAGGTCGCGCGCATAGCGGCGCAGATCGGCGATCGGCCGGCGCGCCACGCCGCTGTCCATCGCCGCCTTGGCGACCGCCGGCGGCACGCGGCTGATCAGGCGCGGGTCGAAGGGCAGCGGCAGGATGTAGTCGGGGCCGTATTTCAGCCGCTTGCCGCGCGTGGCGGCCGCGGCGTCGAGCTCGTCGGGCACGTCCTCGCGGGCGAGCGCGGCGAGCGCCTCGGCGGCCGCGATCTTCATCGGCTCGTTGATCGTTGAGGCGCGCACGTCGAGGGCGCCGCGGAAGATGTAGGGGAAGCCGAGCACGTTGTTGACCTGGTTCGGATAGTCCGACCGGCCGGTGGCGACGATCGCGTCCGCGCGCGCCTCGCGCGCCTCCTCGGGCGTGATCTCGGGATCGGGATTGGCCATGGCGAAGATGATCGGCTTGTCCGCCATGGAGCGCACCATCGCCTTGGTGACCGCGCCGGCCTGGGAGAGGCCGAAGAACACATCCGCGCCCTCCAGCGCCTGGGCGAGCGTGCGCGCCTTGGTCTCGGCCGCGTGGGCGGACTTCCACTGGTTCATCCCCTCGGTACGACCCTTGAAGATCACGCCCTTGGTGTCGCAGAGCAGCACCTTGTCGGGCCGCATGCCCATCGCCTTGAGGAGCTCGGCGCAGGCGATTCCGGCCGCGCCCGCGCCGTTGATGACGAGCGTCATGTCGCGCAGGTCGCGCCCGGTCAGGTGGGCCGCGTTGATCAGCCCGGCGGCGGCGACGATCGCGGTGCCGTGCTGGTCGTCGTGGAACACCGGGATGTCCATCAGCTCGCGCAGGCGGCTCTCGATGATGAAGCACTCCGGGGCCTTGATGTCCTCCAGATTGATGCCGCCGAAGCTGGGGCCGAGATGGCGCACCGCGTTGACGAAGGCGTCCACGTCCTCGGTGTCGATGCAGAGATCGATCGAATCGACGTCGGCGAAGCGCTTGAACAGCACGGCCTTGCCTTCCATCACCGGCTTGGAGGCGAGCGCGCCCAGGTTGCCCAGGCCCAGCACGGCGGTGCCGTTGGAGATCACCGCCACCATGTTGCCCTTGGCGGTGTAGTCGTAGGCCAGGGCGGGATTCTTCGCGATGTGCTGGCAGGGGACGGCCACCCCGGGCGAGTAGGCGAGCGAGAGGTCGCGCGCCGTGGTGAGCGGCTTGGTGAGCCGGATCTCCAGCTTGCCCGGCCGGCCCATCGCGTGCAGCTGCAGCGCCTCCTCGGCCGTCACCTTGGTGGATCGTGTGCCGTCGACTACCCCTTCCATCATTTCCTCCCGCCTCGGGAGCGGGATTATGGACGCCCCTTGGCCGGACGCGCCAGACGGGCGATCGCGCGCGCATGGGGGGCGGCGGCGGCCTCGGCGGCGCGCTGGAGCGACCGGTACGCCGCCAGCACCGCCTCGCCCTCCGCCGTCAGCCGCGCCCCGCCGGCCCCGCGGCCGCCGCGCGCGGCGAGCACGACCGGCGCGCGGAAGCATCCGTTCATGGTCTCGACCAGCAGCCAGGCCCGCTTGTAGCTCATGCCCATGCGCCGGGCGGCGGCGGCGATCGAGCCGGTCTCGGCGATGCCGGCGAGCAGGTCGGCCTTGCCGGGACCGATCGCGACATCCTCGCCGAGCTCGAGGCGCAGGAACAGGCGCAGGGGAGCAGCGCGGGCCATGCCCTATCCGACCACGAAACGGGCCGGCTTGCCAAACCGGTCCCGCCAGAAATATTTTCTACCATCCATATTCCCCGGGGAGCCGAAGCGATGCCGAACCCGGTCCGCCGCGCCGCCCTCGCCGCGCTCTTCGCCGCCCTGCCGTCCCTGCCGCTGGCACGGGAGGCGCCAGCCATCGCTGCCGCCGCCGACCTGCACTTCGCTCTCGCCGAGGTGGCCGAGCGCTTCCGCGCCGACGGCCACGGCACGGTCCGCCTGTCGGTGGGAAGCTCGGGCAATTTCGCCCGCCAGATCGAGCAGGGGGCGCCGTTCCAGGTGTTCCTCTCGGCCGACGAGGCATTCGTCTTCCGACTTGCCGATCGCGGTCTGACGCGCGACCGCGGCGTGCTCTATGCGATCGGCCGCATCGTCATCTTCATCCCGACCCATTCCGACCTCGTGCCGGATGGAACGCTTGCCGATCTGCGCGCGGCGATCGAGGGCAACCGCCTGCACCGCTTCGCGATCGCCCATCCCGAGCACGCGCCCTACGGGCGCGCCGCGATGCAGGCCCTTCGGAACCGCGGACTCTGGGACGGAATCCAGCGCGCGCTCGTGCTCGGCGAGAACGTCTCGCAGGCGGCGCAGTTCGCGCTGACCGGCAGCAGCCAGGGCGGAATCGTCGCCTATTCGCTGGTGCTCGCGCCGGCGATGAAGGATCGCGGCCGCTTCGCACTCATCCCCGAGGAGTGGCACGAGCCGTTGCGCCAGCGCATGGTGCTGCTGCGCAACGCCACACCGGTGGCGGAGCGCTTCTACGCCTACATGCAGGAGAAGCCGGCGCGCGAGATCATGGTCCGCCACGGCTTCGTGCTGCCCGGCGAGTGACACCGAGGCACCGCCGGCCCGCATGGACTGGGAAGCGTTCCTCCTCTCGATCGAGCTCGGCATCGGCACCGTGCTCGGCCTCGCGCCGATCGCGCTCTGGGCAGGCCGCGCGCTCGCCTATCGCGACTTCCGCGGCAAGGGCTTCGTCGAGGCCCTGGTCGCGCTGCCGCTGCTGCTGCCGCCGACCGTGGTCGGCTTCTACCTGCTGGTCGCGTTCGGCCGGCACTCCCCACTCGGCCAGGCGGTCGAAGCGCTCACCGGCCAGCTTCTCGCGTTCTCCTTCGAGGGCCTGCTGATCGCCTCGATCCTGGTGAACATCCCCTTCGCCTTCCAGCCCGTCCAGCGCGCCTTCGAGGCGATCGAGCCCTCGGTTCGCGAGGCGGGCGCGGTCTCGGGGCTCACGCCCTGGCAGGTGTTCCTGCGCATCGAGCTGCCGCTCGCCTGGCCGGGCATGGTGACCGGGCTCGTGCTCACCTTCGCCCACACGCTCGGCGAGTTCGGCGTGGTGCTGATGGTGGGCGGGTCGATCCCCGGCGAGACCAGGACGATCGCGATCGCGATCTACGACCGGGTGCAGGCCTTCGACGACCGCTCGGCCGGCATCATGGCGGCCACGCTGCTCGCGCTCTCGATCGCCGCCCTCGGCATCACGAACACGCTCTCGCGGCGGATCGGACGGCGCCGTGGCTGAACCCGTGCTCGCGGCCGAGCTCCGGCAGGAGGCGCCGATCCCGCTCGATCTCGGCTTCGCGCTCCACCCCGGCGAGGTGACCGCGCTGTTCGGCGCCTCGGGGGCGGGCAAGACCACCGTACTGCGCTGCCTCGCCGGACTGTATCGGCCGCGCACCGGCCGCATCCGCTGCGGCGGCGAGACCTGGTTCGACAGCGACGCCGATCTGTGGCTGCCGTCGCATCGCCGCCGTATCGGGCTGGTGTTCCAGGACTACGCGCTGTTCCCGCACATGACCGCCGAGGCGAATGTCGCCGCCGCACTCGGCCATCTGCCGCGCGCGCAACGGGCGGCCCGCGCGCGCGCGCTCTTGGCGCTCGTCCATCTCCAGGACTTCGCATCGCGGCGCCCGGCCGAGCTCTCGGGGGGGCAGCGCCAGCGCGTCGCGGTCGCGCGCGCGCTCGCGCGCGAGCCCGAGGTGCTGCTGCTCGACGAGCCGTTCAGCGCGCTCGACCGCGCGGTGCGCGTCGCCCTCTACGCCGAGATCGAGGCGCTGCGGGCGCGCCTCGCCTGCCCGATCGTGCTGGTGACGCATGATTTCGAGGAGGTGGCGCGGCTCGCCGACCGCGTGCTGGTGCTGGAGGACGGGCGGATCATCGCCGAGGGCGATGTCGGCGCGATCTCGGCGCGCGCCGACCTGCCGATCATCGCCGCCGCCGCCGAAGCGGGCAGCGTGCTGGATGCGACCCTGGTCGAGACCCTGGCTGCGCGCCGCCTCTCGGTGCTGGACACGGCGGCCGGGCGGCTGGTCGCGCCGGTGATCGACGCCGCCCCCGGCGCGCGGCTGCGCGTGCGCATCCCTGCGCGCGACGTGATCCTCGCCGACCGCGCACCCGAGGGGCTGTCGGTGCACAACGCGCTGGCCGGCACGGTCGCCGCCGTCGAGCCGCGCGCGGGAGGTCTCGCCGACCTTCTGGTCGCCGTCGGCGCGGCGCGGCTCCGTGCCCAGGTGACCGAGGACGCCGTCTCGCGTCTGGGTCTTGCCCCGGGCCGCCCGGTGGTCGCGCTGGTGAAGTCGGTCGCCGTCACCCGGCCCGGCGCATGAGAGGCGCCGGCGAGGCGGCCGCCTGGGGCCTCCCGGTCGGGCTGCTCGGCGGGCTGGTCGGGCTCGGCGGCGGCGAGTTCCGCATTCCCGTGCTGCTGCGGCGCTTCGGCCTCTCCCCGGGCCAGGTGGTGCCGCTCAACTCGGTGATCAGCCTCGTCACGCTGGTCGCCGCCCTCGCCTTCCGCGCCGGCAGCCTGAGCCTCGTGCCGCTCGCGCCGCACCTCGCCGACATCGCCGCGCTGACGGCGGGCGGGCTGGTCGCCGCGCTCGCCGGCGCCGGGCTGGTCGCCCGCCTCTCGGACCACCGGCTGCACCAGGCGATCCTCGTGCTGCTGGTCGGGATCGGCCTGCTGCTGATCGCCGAGGGGCTCGCCGGGGCGGCGTTCCGCCTCGACATCCTGCCCGACCGGGCCGTGCCGCGCGTGGCGGCGGGGATCGTCCTCGGTGCCGCGATCGGGCTGGTCGCGACCCTGCTCGGCGTCGCCGGCGGGGAACTGCTGATCCCGACCCTGGTGTTCATCCACAGGCTGGAGGTGAAGCCGGCCGGCAGCGCGAGCCTCGCGATCTCGATCGTGATCGTCGCGGCCGCGCTGATCCGCTACGCCCGGCTTGGCCGGCTGCCGCTGCGGGCGCATGCCACCGGCATCGGCCTGCCGATGGGAGTCGGCAGCGTGGCGGGCGCGGCACTTGGCGCCGTCCTGGCGGCGGCCGCGCCGGCGGACGCCCTCAAGATCGCGCTCGGGCTGGTGTTGCTGGCGGCGGCCGTGGTTTCGGCCCGGCGCTGATCTTCACGCCCGGACAACAACTGCGGCCGCAGGATGAGCCATCTGCAGCAGGGAGAACCGCCATGCCCATCTCGGAGTATCGCGAGATTCGCTTCGATGCAGGCGCCCTGCGCGCCGCGCTCCAGGCGCGGCTGCTGGAGGCGAACGCGCGGCAGGGCCCGGGTGTCGCGCCGCTCGCGGGCACGGTGGTGGCGGCCAGCGTGGCGCGTGCCGATCCGCTGCAGCTCGCCCTCGAGATCGCCTCCCCCGAGGGGGCGGAGCGCGGCAGCGTCATCATGGAGGCGGTCGAGGTGGCCGCCGCCCTGATCCGCGCCTGCATGGAACGCGGCATCCGCCTGCCGCGCAGCGGCGCCAAGTCGGTGAAGGCGATCCCGGGCGGGGTGGCGCTGGTGGTGACCGTAACCCACGCCGACGGCGCAGCCCCTGCGGCCGGCCCGCGCGTCACCTGAGGCCCCTCAGACCGCGAAGGTCAGCTCGATCCGCTGGCCGAGCGGGTCGGCGAGGAAGATCTGGTGCAGCGGGAAGCCCGGCACCGGCGCCTCCTCGTAGGCGATGCCTGCGGCGCCGAGGCGGGCGCGCGCCGCCTCCACCCCCTCGGCCGTGAAGGCGACGTGGTCGAACCCGGCCCCGCCCCTCGCTGGCGCGCGCGTGCCGGGCGCGATCGCATCCCGGCCGGCGAGGTGCACCACCGGCCGCCCGTCGAGGTAGAGCCAGTGGCCAGGGAAGGTGAACGCCGGGCGAGGGCCTTCCGTCAGCCCGAGCGCCGTCATGTAGAAGTCGCGCAGCGCCGGCAGATCGGCCGGCGCGCAGTTGATCGTCACATGGTTCATCCCCGAGAGCCGCATCGCGCTCCTCCCCGCTGGCCGGCCCGAAGCATAGCGCTGCAGGCGGGCCTTGGGCGATCGGGGCGGCGCGGCTAACGTCCGCCGCCCATGCCCGCCCCGCCCTCGCCGATGCTCGCGCAGTGGTTCGCCGCCAAGGCCGACCACCCGGACGCGCTGCTGTTCTTCCGCATGGGCGACTTCTACGAGCTGTTCTTCGAGGACGCGGAGAAGGGCGCTCAGGCGCTCGACATCGCGCTGACCACGCGCGGCGAGCATGACGGCCGGCCGATCCCGATGTGCGGCGTGCCGGTGGTGAGCCATGAGGCCTATCTCGCGCGGCTGATCCGGCGCGGCTTCCGGGTGGCGATCGTCGAGCAGACCATGGACCCGGGCGAGGCGAAGAGGCGCGGCCTGCGCGGTCCGCTGCCGCGCGCCGTGGTTCGGGTGGTGACCCCCGGCACCGTCACCGAGGAGACGCTGCTCGAGGGCGCGCGGCCGAACTGGATCGCCGCCAGCACCGGCGCGGCGGTCGCCTGGCTCGACGTCTCGACGGGGGTCTTCGGCGTCCGCCCCGCCTCCGGCGCGGCGCTCGCGGCGGCGCTGGCCGCGCGCGATCCGGCCGAGCTCCTCCTGCCCGAGGACCGGCTCGCCGATCCGCTCTTCGCCGAATGGCGTGCCCGCGCCGTCGCGCTGCCGGCGGCGCGGTTCCGGGCGGAGGCGGGGCGGCGCGTGCTCGAGGCGGCCTACGGTGTCGCCACCCTCGACGCCTTCGGTGCGTTCAGCGACCCCGAGCTCGCCGCCGCCGGCGCGCTGCTCGACTACGTGCGCGCGACCCAGGCGGGACGGCTGCCGCGGCTCGAGCCGCTCGCGCGCGAGGCGGAGGCCGCGACCATGGCGATCGACGCGGCGACCCGGCGCAGCCTCGAGCTCGACCGGACCGGCCCCGATACGCTCCTCGGCGCGATCGACCGCACGGTGACGGCGGGCGGAGCCCGCCTGCTCGCCGCACGCATCGCCGCACCCTCCACCGTCGCGGCGACGATCGCGGCCCGGCTCGATGCGGTCGGGTTCTTCCTCGCCGATCCGAATCTCTGCGAGACGGTGCGGGCGCGGCTCAGGGGGACGCCCGACATGGCGCGCGCGCTCGCGCGCATCGCGCTGGGTCGGGGCACGCCCAGGGACCTCGCCGCGATCCGCGATGGGCTCGCGGCCGCGCGCGCGGTGCAGGCGGCGCTGGCCGCCGCCTTCGCCGCGCCCTGGTCGGTCTGCCGG
>NZ_VIKA01000084.1 GCF_006704265.1 Elioraea sp. Yellowstone
CGAGGCCGGCATTGGGCAGGATGGTGGGATCGACCACCGTCTTGACGGCGTAATAGACGGTCGCGAGCAGCGCGGTGCCCGGCCGCGCCCCTGCCGCGGCAGATCCGTCCGGTCCGCCGATCGCCGCTTGACCCCGGGCGTCCGCGGCGGCAAGGCTCTCGCGGCGGACACGCGCAACGCGGCCGCGTGGAACGGCAACACGACACGGGGAGGAGCGAGATGGCGAGGATCAGCCGCCGTGCGGCGATGGCGGGGACGGCGGCGGCAGGCGTGGCGGCCCTCGCCCGTCCGGCCGTCGCGCAGCGCGCCGTCGACTTCTCGGGCAGGACGATCGAGTGGGTGATCCCCTTCGCCGAGGGCGGTGGCAGCGATGTCTGGGCGCGGTTCTTCGCCCCCTACCTCGCCAAGTACCTGCCGGGCCGGCCCAACGTGATCATCCGCAACGTGCCGGGCGGCGGCTCGATCACGGGCACCAACGAGTTCTACCTGCGCGCCAAGCCCGACGGGCTGAGCTTCATCGGCACCTCGGGCTCGACGCAGTTCCCCTACCTCCTCGGCGATGCGCGGGTGCGCTACGACTACGCGCAGATGCCGCCCGTGCTGGTCTCGCCCACCGGCGGCGTCGCCTACCTGCCGGCGAGGTTCGGCATCAGGAACGCCGCCGAGCTCGGCAGGCTCAAGGACACCGAGCTCGTCTACGGCAGCCAGGGAGCGACCTCGCTCGACCTCGTGCCGATGCTCGCCTTCGAGGTGATGGGGCTGAAGGTGCGCCACGTCTTCGGCATGCGCGGCCGCGGCGAAGGACGGCTTGCCTTCGAGCGCGGCGAGGCGACGATCGACTACCAGACCTCCTCGGCCTACCTGACCCAGGTGACGCCGCTGGTCCAGGCGGGCACCGCCGTGCCGCTGTTCTCCTGGGGCGTGCTGGATGCGAACGGCAATGTCGCGCGCGATCCCACCTTTCCCGATCTGCCGCACTTCGTCGAAGCCTACGAGATGATGCATGGCCGGAAGCCCTCCGGCGTGGCCTTCGACGCCTATCTCGCCTTCTTCGGCGCGGGCTTCGCCGCGCAGAAGCCGGCGATGCTGCCGCGCGGCACGCCGCGCGAGATCGTCGCGGCGTATCGCAAGGCGTTCGCCGACGCGGTCGCGGATCCCGACCTGCAGGCGAGGAAGGGCGACGTCCTGGGCGACTACGAGCAGGCGGTGGGCGACCAGGTCGACACGCTCTACAGGGTCGCCACGACGATCGCGCCGGAGGCGCGCGCCTGGGTGCGCGACTACCTCGCGAAGAACCACAACGTCCGCTTCAACTGACGGCGCGCGGGCCGTGGCGACGACGGCCCGCCGGCCTGCCCGGGCGCGACGGGAGCACATGCCCCCATGACCACGGCGATGCTGGACGCCCTGGCTGCGCTGCTGACGGTCCAGCACTTCCTCTATCTGTTCGTCGGCGTCTGCCTCGGCCTCGTCGTGGGCGTCCTGCCCGGGCTCGGCGGCATCGCGGGGCTGTCGCTGCTGCTGCCGTTCATCTACGGCATGGACCAGACCTCCGCGCTCGCGCTGATGATCGGGCTGCTGGCGATCATCCCGACGGGCGATACCTTCACCTCGATCCTGATGGGCATTCCCGGCTCCTCGGCGAGCCAGGCGACGGTGCTGGACGGCTTCCCGCTCGCGCGGCGCGGCGAGGCGGCGCGCGCCCTCTCCGCGGCGTTCTTCGCCTCGCTGATCGGCGGGCTGTTCGGCGCGGCGGTGCTGACCGGGTTCGTGCTGGTCGCGCGGCCGATCCTGCTGCTGTTCAGCTCGGCCGAGCTCTTCATGCTGACGCTGTTCGGCCTGTCGATGGTCGGCGTCCTCTCCGGGGCCAACATGGTCAAGGGGATCGCCGCCTGCTGCCTCGGCCTCGCCTTCGGCATGATCGGCGCCGCCCCGGCGACCGGCGAGTACCGGATGGATTTCGACCTGCTGTACCTGATGGACGGCATCCCGCTGGTGATCGTCGGGCTCGGCATGTTCGCGCTGCCCGAGATGGTGGACCTGCTGCGCAGCGGCAACGCGATCGCTGACCGGGCCCCGCTCGGCCGCGGCTGGATCCAGGGCGTGCGCGATACGCTCGCCAACTGGTGGCTGGCGCTGCGCTGCTCGGGGATCGGCGCGCTGATCGGCGCGATCCCCGGGATCGGCGGCAGCGTGGTGGACTGGATCGCCTACGGCCACGTGATCCAGACCACCAAGGACCGCGAGCACTTCGGCAAGGGCGACATCCGCGGCGTGATCGCCCCCGAGAGCGCGAACAACGCGACCGCGGGCGGAGCACTGCTGCCGACACTGCTGTTCGGCATTCCCGGATCGGGCTCGATGGCGATCTTCCTCGCCGCGATGATCCTGCTCGGGCTGCAGCCGGGTCCGGCCATGGCGGAGCGCAATCTCGACATCACCTACACGATCGTCTGGTCGCTCGCGCTCTCCAACGTGATCGGCACCGCGCTCTGCATCCTGCTCGCGCCCGGGATCTCGCAGCTCACCGCGATCCGCTACCCGCTGATCGCCCCGTTCATGATGCTGGCGATCTCGTTCGCGGCCTTCCAGGCCACACGCAGCCTGAACGACCTGCTCGCGCTCCTCGGCATCGGCCTGGTCGGCGTGTTCCTGCGCCGCTTCGGCTGGTCGCGACCGGCCTTCCTGATCGGCTTCGTGCTGGCGAACGGCGCGGAGCGCTATCTCTACCAGGCGGTGCAGTTCGCCGGCTGGTCGTTCATCACCCGGCCGGTGGTGCTGGTGATCCTCGCGATCACCCTGCTGTCGGTCTGGGCGGGTCTGCGCGCGCGACCAGGCGGCGCGGCCACCGTGCACACCGAGGGCAGCGCCGAGGCGGCGCGGGCGAGGCATCTCGGGCCGCAGATCGCGTTCGCGCTGGTCACCCTGGCGGTGTTCGCCTTCACGCTGCAGCAGGGGCTGAAGAACTCGTTCCTGGCCCTGATCATGCCGGTCGCGGTCGCGGTCGTCGGTGGGCTTGCCACGCTCCTGCTGCTGTGGGCGCTGCTGCGCGGGCCGGAGGCGGCGGGGACGGCCAATTTCGACGGCGAGGCGAATGCGGCCGATTCCGGTCCGTGGCCGTTCCTCGGCTGGTTCGCCGCCTTCATCGGCCTGGTCGCGCTGATCGGCTTCTTCGCCGCGCTCCTGCTCTTCTTCGTCCTCTTCCTGCGGCTGGTCGCGCGCTCGTCCTGGGTGCAGATCGCGGTGCTGACGGCGGGTGCGGCGGCCTTCGTGCTGGTGCTCGCCGATGCCCTGAACCTCGTCTTTCCCGGCGGCCTGCTCCAGGATATCTACGATCTCCCCTGGCCGTTCCGCTGAGGCATCCATGGACGATCTGGTCGCGATCCCCTGCCTGTTCATGCGGGGCGGCACCTCGCGCGGGCCGTATTTCCGCCTCGCCGACCTGCCGGCCGATGTGCGCGCGCGCGACCGCGTGCTGCTCGCCGCGATGGGCTCGCCCGATCCGCGCCAGATCGACGGGCTGGGCGGCGCCGACACGCTGACCAGCAAGGTGGCGATGGTCTCGCCCTCGCAGCGCCCCGGCGTCGATGTGGACTACCTGTTCGCCCAGGTCTCGGTGGACAAGGCGCTGGTGGACACCAACCCCTCCTGCGGCAACATGCTCGCGGGTGTGGGTCCGTTCGCGATCGAGCGTGGCATGGTCAAGGCCGAGGACGGTGTCACGCGCGTGATGATCTACAACGTCAACACCGACAGCCGGATCGAGGCGCTGATCCAGACCCCGGGCGGCAAGGTGCGCTACACGGGCGATGTCGCGATCGACGGCGTGCCGGGCACGGCAGCACCGGTGCGGCTGAACTTCGCCGACATCGTCGGCTCGAAGACCGCGGGCCTGCTGCCGACCGGCAGGGCGCAGGAGACGATCGACGGCGTGCCGGCCACGCTGATCGACGTCGCCATGCCGATGGTCATCTTCCGCGCGGCGGATCTCGGCAAGACAGGCTACGAGACGCCGCAGGAGCTCGATGCCGATCGCGCCTTCTTCGCCCGGCTCGAGACGTTGCGGCGCGAGGCGGGACGGCGCATGGGTCTCGGCGACGTCGCCGACAAGGTGATCCCGAAGGCGGCGATTCTCGCGCCCCCGCGGCAGGGCGGCGCGATCACCTCGCGCTACTTCGTGCCCCACAAGACCCACGCCGCGCACGCGGTGACGGGCGCGATCTGCGTCGCCACCTGCGCGGTGATGGAGGGGTCGGTCGCGGACGGGCTCGCGCTGCGTCCGCCGGGCGACGACCGGCTCGTGGTGGTCGAGCATCCTTCCGGCGTGTTCGAGGTGGCGCTCGCCACGCGCGGCCGGGGGGCGGCGATGGACGTGGTCGGCGGCGGGGTGATCCGCACCGCGCGCAAGATCATGGACGGGCACGTGTTCGTGCCGGCGAAGGCGTTCACGGGATAGCGGTCAGAACGGCACCGCGACTCCCGTCCTCTCCGCCTCCGCCCGCAGGGCCGCGACCAGTTCCGGCCCGAGCGCGATGCCGTCGCGCAGGGTCTCGCGCATCCGCCGCGCCTCGCGCTCGCCCGGGATCAGGATCTCGTCCACCCCGGCGGCGCGCGGCTGGCGCTTCACCTCGCGGATCAGGTGGTCCATGCGCGCGCGGAAGGCCTCGATCGGCATCAGCCGCGCCGGATCGATCGCCAGCAGCAGATGCCCCGTGCCCTGCGGACGGTCGAAGTCCGTGTGCGGATTGCCGACCTGCCCGGCGAAGGCGGCGCCGGTCAGCACGCCGCCGAGGATGTCCATGAGGAACGACAGGCTCGCCCCCTTCACGCCGCCGAAGGCGAGCATCGAGCCGCCGGCGAGCACGGCATCCGGGTCGGTGGTCGGCCGGCCCTCGGCATCGAGCGCGAGCCCCTCGGGGATGCGCTCGCCGCGGCTCTTGGCGACGAAGACGTTGCCGCGCGCGAGCACCGTCATCGCCATGTCGAGCAGGAACGGCTCCTCCTCGCCGGCCGGCACGCCGTAGGCCATGGGCGAGGTGCCGAAGAACGGCGCCCGCCCGCCCCAGGGCGGCAGCGCGGGCGACGCGTTGGTCCAGACGATGCCGATCATCCCGGCGGCGATCGCCTGCATCGGGTAGCACGCCGCCATTCCGAAATGCGTGGATCGACGCACCGCCGCCATGCCGATCCCCGCTTCGCGCGCGATCGCGATCGCCTCGTCCATCGCCCGTGTCGCGACCACCATGCCGAAGCCGTTGCCGCCGTCGATCGCGGCGATCGCCGGGCCGACGCGCTCGACCACGATCGCCGGGTCGGGCTCGAACAGGCCGAGCCGCAGCCGTTTCAGGTAGGTCGCGACGCGAAACACGCCGTGCGTCGAGACGCCGCGCAGATCGGCCAGCACCAGGCACTCGGCGATGCGCGCGGCCGATGCCTCAGGCACGCCCTCGGCGGCGAACAGCGCGGCGGTGAAGCGGCGCAGGGTCTCGGCATTGACCCGGATCGTTCCGCTCATGCTCATGGCCTCCCGCACATGATCCGGCCGAGCCCGCTCGCCTCGTCGCGGACCAGGTCAAGGATGTCGAAGTGGTGCCGGCCGGGCACGACCAGCACGCCGGGATCGCCGCCGTGGCGGCGCAGGTGCTGTGCGTAGCGGAACGACTGGTCGATCCAGTGCCACGGCTCGCGCCCGCCGGCCACGATCCAGCACGGGCAGAGGATGCGCGGCGGGATGCGCTCGAAGTCGTGCCGCGCGGCGAGGTCGGGCGTGAGGCGGATCTCGGCGTTCACGCTGGTGCCGATCGCGGGTGCGGGGTCGAAGATGCCGCTGATCAGCACCGCACGGCTGACGATATCGGCGGGCAGCCCGCGCGCGGGCCAGTCCTCGGCGAGGGCAGCGGCGGTGAGATGCGCGCCGGCCGAGTGGCCCGACACGGTCAGTCGCGCCGGGTCGCCGCCGTACGGCGCGATGTGGCGATGCGTCCAGGCGACCGCGTCGCGCGCTGCGGACACGACCTCGTCCAGCGTGACCGCGGGGCAGAGCGGGTAGTTGGCGATCACCGCGAGGCTGCCGGACGCGACCAGCGCTTCGGCGACGAAGGCGAAGTTCGCCTTGTCCTGCGCGCGCCAGTAGCCGCCGTGGAAGAACAGATGCACGGGCGCGCTCGCCAGGCCGGGCACCGGGTAGATGTCGAGCGTGCAGAGCGGCGCTTCGGCATAGGCGACGTCGCGGATGGCCGTGAGCCGGGCAGCGGCGGCCGCGCTCCAGCCCTGATGCCGCGCCTGGCAGTCGGCGAAGTCCGCCACCGCCGCGCGCGGGTTGTACTGCGCCTCGTGCTCCTCCGCCGTGAGCCCGTGCCAGAGCCGTGAGGTGTCGGGCATCGCGTCTCCTTCAGCGCGGCAGGGTGACGATGGTCTCGAGGAACAGGCGGTAGGCGACGGCGCGCGGCTTCGTCGCATCCTCGGGCGAGGCCGGGCGGAAGGTCGGCCGGCCGGCGAGATCGGGATCGAGCACCATGCAGCGGAGGAACGCGCTGGCGGACGCGAGGTTGCGGCCGACCACGGGCTCGGCGCCGCTCTCGAACCAGGCCTCTCCGGGATCGATGCGGCGATGCGCATCGCCGATCTCGGCGAACAGCCGGCCCGCGAGCAGGCGGCGGATGCCGGGGCCGGCATGGCCGTGGCGCGGCGTGACGGCGCCGGCCGGGAAGTCGACGCGGTCGGCGCGCAGGAGGAGGGGGGCGTCCGGATCGCGCGGCAGCGTCACGCGCAGCACGGTGCGCCGCGGATCGGGCGGATCGAGCGCGCGCGCCGCCTCGTATCCCCAGACGACACCCGCGCCGGAGAGCCGCAGGGGACCGACGCACAGCACGGCCTCCTCGCGCGGCAGCGGCCTGCCGTCCCGGCCCTCGCCCGCGCTGACCTGCCCGCTGCGCAGGTAGAGCACGCGCGCCGCCGGCGGGAGCGTCAGCGTCGCCTCCGCCGCCAGCACATCCTCGGTCGCCGCGAAGGCGATCGTCATGCCTCAATCCCCCCCGAGCCGCTCACGCAGCGCCCGCCCGAGCACGGTGACGGCGACCGCCGACGCCAGCAGGAACACGCCCGGCCAGAGCGAGAGCCACCACGCGACCAGGATGAAGTTCTTGCCCTGCTCGAGCGTGGCCCCCCAGTCCGGCGTCGGCGGCGCCACACCGAGGCCGAGGAAGCCGAGGGCGGCCTGGATCTGCAGCGCGAGCGGGAACAGGATCACGTATTGCAGCACCACCAGCGGCAGCACGTTGGGCAGCACCTGGCGCAGCAGGATGTGCCACTCGGGGAAGCCGAGCGCGCGCGCGGCCTCCACGTAGGTGCGCGCGGCCTCGGCGAGCGCGCCCGAGCGGGCGATGCGGAAGAAGGTCGGCAGGTAGACGGCCGCGAGGGCCAGGACGAGATTGCCCGCCCCCTGGCCGAGCACTCCGGTGATCACGACACCGGCGATGATCGGCGGGAAGGTCAGGATCATGTCGGCGAGGCGCCCGGCGGCGAGATCGAACCAGCCGCCGGCATAGCCCGCGATGACGCCGCACCCGCCGCCGACCAGCGCCGAGAGCAGCAGCGACCCGGCGACCAGGCCGAGCGTGATCCGCGTGCCGTGGATGATGCGCGCGAACACGTCGCGCCCGACGTCGTCGGTGCCGAAGAGGTGCTGCGCGGACGGCGCGAGCAGCGCGCGCGAAGGATCGACATCGTAGGGCGACTGCACGGCGATCAGGCCCGGGGCGACGATCAGCACCGCAAACGCGGCGAGCAGACCGAGGCTGAGCGCGAGCCCGGGCGTGATGCGCGTGCCCGCGAGCGTGGCGGCGGCGATCACGGCCTGAGCCTCGGGTCGATCGCCGCGTAGAGCAGGTCGACCAGCAGGTTGATGCCGATCGCGATCAGCACCACGAACAGCAGCGCGCCCTGCACCACCGGATAGTCGCGTCCCTGCAACCCGGAGAGGATCAGGCGCCCGAGCCCCGGCAGCGAGAACAGCGACTCGATCACCACCACGCCGCCCAGGATCTGGACCAGGATCAGCCCCATGAAGGTGGTGAGCGGGATCAGCACGTTGCGCAGCGCGTGCTTGAAGTAGATCTCGTGCGGCGCAAGCCCCTTGGCGATCGCGGTGCGGATGTGCTCGCGGCGGAGCTCGGCCACCATCAATCCGCGCACGAACTGGCTGTAGGCGGCGGCCTGCAGGATCGCCAGGCTGATCACCGGCAGCAGCATGATCGCGAGGTTCTCGGCCGGATCGTCGGCGAAGTCGCGCCAGATGAAGGGGGGCGACCAGCCGAGGAAGGCCGAGGCGCCGACCAGCAGCATCAGCCCGACCCAGTAGACCGGAGCCGAGAGGCCGAGCAGGTTGAAGGTCTGGATCGCGGTGTCGATGCGCGTGCCCTCGCGGATGCCCGCCACCACGCCGAGCGGCACGCCGATCAGCGTCGCGACCGCAAGCGTCAGCGCCGCGAGCTGCGCCGTCACGCCGAACGCCTCGGCGATCATCGCGCTGACCGGCCGGCCCTGGTACCAGGACCGGCCGAGATCGCCCGCCAAGGTGCGGCCGAGCCAGTCGAGGAACTGCGCATGCGCCGGACGATCGAGGCCGAAGAACGCGCGCAGCGCCTCCTCCGCCGTCCGGTCGGTGCCGGACTGGCCGAGCATCTGCGCGACGATGTCGCCCGGCACCGCGCGCATCAGCAGGAACACCGCGAGTGCCGAGAGGAAGGCGGCCACGGCGGCCGAAGCGAGCCGCCGCGCGAGCATCACCGCCATGGCGCGGATCGCGTCAGGACGCGACCCAGGCCTTGGCGAGGCCGAAATACCAGCCCGTGCCGTGCTGGTGGTAGTTGCGCAGCCGCGCCGTGTTCACCGTCAGCAGGTCGGCCGAGAACAGCATGATGGTCGGCACCTCCTCGGCGAGCAGCATCTGGAACTCGGCATAGATGCGCCTGCGCTCGGCCGGGTCGGATACCTCCTGGCCGCGGTCGAGCAGCGCGCTCGCCTTCGCGTTGTTCCAGTTGCGGAAGTCGGCGCCCTGCGGGGCGGCGCGGAAGTGGCGATAGAACAGCAGGCTCGGGTCCGGCGTGGTGCCCCAGTCGTTGAAGGTGAAGCCCATCTCGCGGGCGCGGAAGTTGCGGATCCAGACGCCGAGCTCGATGCGCTTGATGTTGGCGCGGATGCCGACGCGCCGGAGCTGCTCGGCGATCGTCAGCGCCGCCGGGTCCATCCAGTCATAGCCGATGATCGTGGTCAGATCGATCTCGAACCCGTCCGGATGACCCGCCTCGGCGAGCAGGCGCCTTGCGCGATCGAGATCGACCTTCTGGTTGGGGAGTCGGTCGAGCGGCACGCCCCAGGCGTCCTGCATGCCGGCCACCATCGTGCCCAGCACCTGGCCGTAGCCTGCGATCGCCGCATCCATCACCGTCTTCTTGTCGATCGCGAGCGCGATCGCCTGGCGTACCCGCACGTCCTTCAACGGCCCGTAATTGCAGTCGAGGTCGAGCGAACGCTGGCCGAGCGAGGGCCAGCGCCTCACTTCCAGCCCGGCCGCGCGCTCGAGCGGCTGGGTGTCCTGCGGGCGCGAGAACACGGCAAGGTCGATCCGCCGCGCCTGCAGCGCCACCGCCATCGCCGCGCTGTTCGGCATCACCGCGAAGGTGATCTCGTCGAGATGGGGCTGGCCCGGCTGCCAGTACTCGGCGAAGCGCTCCAGCACGATCGCCGAGTTCGGCCGGAAGCTGCGCAGCTTGAAGGGCCCCGTGCCGACCGAGATCTCGTTCATCCGCGTCCCGGAGTTGGGATCGTCGAGGAACCCCGCCGGCACGACCGCGCCGTACTTGTTGGTCAGCGTCATCGGCAGGGCGGCGTTCGGTCGCGAGAGGCGGAACACCACGGTGGCCGGGTTCGGCGCCTCGATCGCGGCGATCGAGGAGAGGTCGCCCGCCCCGGGCGAGCCGTTCCTGGGGTCGCGCAGGAAGTCGTAGCTGTACTTCACGTCGGCCGAGCTCATGGTCTGGCCGGTGTGGAACCTCACCCCCTCGCGCAGCGGGAAGGTCCATGTCAGTCCGTCGGCCGAGACCTCGGCGCCGCGCGCGAGCAGCGGCCGCGCGACCCCCGACTGGTCCTCGAAGAACAGGCCCTGGTACATCAGCACCGAGACGCGGATGCGCGCATCCGCCGCCTGGCGGAACGGATCGAGCGCCGGCGGCTCGACCAGCGAGCCCACGGTGACGCGCCCGCTGCGCCGCGCCTGCGGGTCGGTCGGGCCGTAGAGCAGGTCGTCGCTGGCGGCCGCCGCGCGCGGCAGGCCGGCGAGCGCGAGGCCGGCGAGCAGCGCCTCGCGCCGGCCGATGACGAAGTCCCTCATGTCGTTCCTCCTCCGTTCGTTCCGTCCCGTGCCGCGTCGATCGCGGCGACGAACTCGATCTCCACCGGCACGTCGCGCGGCAGCTCCGCGACACCGACCGCGGAGCGCGCATGGCGTCCGCGCTCGCCGAAGATCTCGACCAGGAGCGCCGAGGCGGCATCGATCACCGCGGGCTGCGCGGTGAAGCCGGGCGCGGAGGCGACGAAGCCCACGACCTTGACGATGCGCCGGACCCGGTCGAGCGGCCCGATCGCCTCGGCGAGCACCGCAAGCCCGTTCAGGATGCAGTCGCGCGCGCAGGCCTGTGCGGTCGCCTGGTCGACCGCGCCGCCGACCTTGCCGGTGGCGCGCAGCGCCTCCCCCGCCCAGGGAAGCTGGCCGGACACCCAGGCAAGCCCGCCCTCGACGACGACCGGGACATAGGCGAAGGCCGGCGCGCGCGGCGGCGGCAGGGCAAGGCCGAGCTGGTGCAGGCGTTCGGCGATGCTCATGCGGTCCACCCTCGTGCGGGCCCCAGCGTCGCGCGGATCAGGCGGCGCCGCAACGGCCCCTCAGAGGGCCAGGTCGTCGCGGATGCAGGCCTTGGCATGGCCGGGCGTGACCGGGCGCAGCGCCGGCACCGCCTCGGCGCAGGCGGCGAGCGCGAAGGGGCAGCGGGTGCGGAACACGCAGCCCGAGGGGGGGTCGGCGGGGCTCGGGATCTCGCCGGCGAGCGGCGGCAGGCGATGCGCGCGTCCCGGCGCGGCGGAGAGCAGGGCGACGGTATAGGGATGGCGTGGCGCGGTGAAGATCGCCCGCACCGGGCCGACCTCCATCACCCGGCCGAGATAGAGCACCATCACGCGGTCGGCCATCGCCTCGACCACCGAGAGGTCGTGCGAGATGAACAGCATCGCGAGCCCGTGCTCGGCACGGAGCCGGCGCAGCAGCGTCAGGATGCCGGCCTGCACCGAGACGTCGAGGGCCGAGACCGGCTCGTCGGCGACCAGGAGCCTCGGCTCGACCGCGAGCGCGCGCGCGATCGCGATGCGCTGGCGCTGCCCGCCGGAGAAGCTCCGCGGCAGGCGCGGGTAGTCGTCGCCCGAGAGCCCGACATGCTCGAGCAGGCCGCGCGCCCGCGCCCTGCCGCCGTCACGTCCGGCGAGCCCGTGCAGACGCAGCACCTCGGCGATCGCCTCGCCCACGGGACGACGCGGATTGAGCGACGCATAGGGGTCCTGGAACACCATCTGCATGCGCCGGCGCAACGGGCGCAGCGCGGCGCGCGGCAGGGCCGTGATGTCCTGGCCCTCGAAGACGATGCGGCCCGCGGTCGGCTCGACCAGACGCAGCACCAGACGTGCGAGCGTCGACTTGCCCGAGCCGGACTCGCCGACCAGGCCCAGCACCTCGCCCGGCCCCACGGCCAGATCGACCTCCTCCACCGCGTGCACGACGCGGCGGGGCGCAAGCCCCCGGCGCGGCAGCGGGAAGCGCTTCACCAGCCCCTCGGCGGCGAGCAGCGGCGCGCTCACGCGACCTCCCCCGCGCGCAGGCAGCGCGCGGCACGGCCGGGCGCGACCGAGCCGAGCGGCACCGGGGCGACACGGCACTCGGGCAGCGCCATCGCGCAGCGTTCGGCGAAGCGGCAGCCGGACGGGAGGGCGCCGGGGCGCGGCGGCGCGCCCGGAATGGCACTGAGGCGGATCGTGTCGGCGCCGTCCGCGGCGTAGTCGCGCGCGGGCCGGCAGGCGAGCAGCGCGCGCGTGTAGGGATGGCACGGTGCGGCCAGCACCGCGGCGGCCGGCCCGCTCTCCACCACCTGGCCGGCGTACATGACGACGACGCGGTCGGCGATCTCGCCCACGAGCTCGAGGTCGTGCGTGATGAACATCAGCCCCATGCCGCGCGCGCCCTGGATGTCCTTCAGCAGGCGGACGATCTGCGCCTGGATCGTCACGTCGAGGGCGGTGGTCGGCTCGTCCGCGATCAGCAGGCGCGGATCGCAGGCGATCGCCATCGCGATCATCGCGCGCTGGCGCATCCCCCCCGAGAGCTGGTGCGGATAGGCCCTGAGCCGGGCTTCCGGCTCGGCGATGCCGACCCGGCCGAGCAGGCGCGCGGCCTCGGCGAACGCCTCCCTCCTGCCCAGCCCGCGATGGCGGCGCAGCACCTCGGCGATCTGTGCGCCGATCGGGAACACCGGGTTCAGGCTGGTCGAGGGGTCCTGGAACACGATCGCGATCTCGCCGCCGCGGATCGCGCGCATCGCTGTCTCGTCGAGGCGCAGCAGATCGACCACGCCGCCCTCGCGCGCGAAGCGCACCGCGCCCTCGGTCGCCACCCGGTCGGCGCGACCGAACAGCCGCAGCACGCTGAGCGCGGTCACCGACTTGCCGGAGCCGCTCTCGCCGACCACGGCCACGGTCTCGCCTGGTGCGACGGACAGGCTGACGCCGTCCACCGCCTGCACGGTGCCGTGGGCGGTGTGGAACGCGACGCGCAGGTCCTCGATCGCGAGCAGCGCGCCGGCCATCACAGGGTCAGTCGACGGTGAAGCGCTTCAGCGCCTCGGGATCGAGCGTCACGCCGAGGCCCGGTCCGGTCGGCACGTGCAGATGGCCGTTCTCGAACCGGAGCGGCTCGACGAACAGCCCGTCGCGCAGCGGGTTCGGCCCGACATCGTACTCGACGAGCGCGGGATACGGCACGTTCGCGCCATGCGGGTAGCTCGGCAGCGAGGCGACCCAGTGCACCGCGGCCGCGAGCCCGACCCCCGTGCCCCAGCAATGCGGCGAGACGCGCAGATGCTCGGCGCCGGCGAGGATGCCGATCGTGCGCGCGACATCCAGCCCGCCGCAGAGCGCGAGATCGGGCTGCAGGATCGCGGCGAGCCGGCCGTCGATCAGCCGGCGGAAGTCGAACAGCGTGTAGAGCGCCTCGCCGGTCGCGACCGCGATCGGCGCGCGGCGGGCGAGTTCGGCATAGCCGGCCCAGTCCTGCGGCGCGAGCGGCTCCTCGACCCAGTGCACCTCCGCGTCCGCGATGCGCCGCATGCTCTCGAGCGCGGCATCGAGCGTGTAGTTGCCGTTCACGTCCACCGTCAGCAGCGCGCGATCGCCGATGATCCGCCGCGCCAGCCGCGCGCGCGCGGCGTCCTCGTCGGGGCGCCGCCCGAGCTTGATCTTGAAGGCGGGGAATCCCGCGTCGGTGTGCGGTTCGAGCTGGCGGGCGAGAGCGGCGAGCTGGTCGTCCTCCTCGGTGAAGTAGCCGCCCGAGCAGTAGACCGGCACGCGGTCGCGCTGGCGGCCGCCGATCAGGTCGGCGACCGGCACGCCGAACAGCTTGCCGATCGCGTCGTGCGCGGCGATGTCGATGCCCGAGAGCGCCGCTACCATCTGGTTCTGCGTGCCGAGATGGTAGTGCCTGGCGAAGATGCCTTGCGCGACCGCGCGCACGCCGAACACCGATGCGCCGATGAGGGAGGGGCGGATCAGCTCGAGATAGGCGCGCGTGACCGTCGGCGGCCCCCAGGCCTCGCCGATTCCCTGCACGCCGGCGTCGGTCTCGAGCAGCACGATCCCGGCGCCGCGCACGCCCGTCAGCCCGCGCGCCATGCCGTAGGCCCTGCCGGCGCCGAGCTGGTGCTGGACCGCAACGATCCTGATGTCGGTGATGCGCGCCATGGCGTCCCTTCCGTGCGGGTGCGCGACGCTTGCAGCGGCTCCGCGGGGTGTCAAGGCGGCGCGCCCGGCATTGCCCGCCCGAACGATCGGCCCCATGATTCGCGCGGGAGGAGCGAGGAACCATGGCAGCGGACAGGGCCCGGCGCGCACGTTCCGGCCCGCGGGGTGCACCGCTCGACGCCGCGGCGCTGACGCAGGTGGGCGAGGCGATCGGGGACATGCCGCGCCGGGCCGATCTGCTGATCGAGGCGCTGCACGCGGTGCAGGACCGCTTCGGCTGCATCCGCCATGCGCATCTGCGCGCACTCGCGGAGCTGTTCCGGCTGCCCCATGTCGTGCCCTACGAGACGGCGACCTTCTATGCGCATTTCGACGTGCTGCCGGATGACGCGCCGGCGCCCCCCGCGCTGACGGTGCGCGTCTGCGACAGCCTGCCCTGCGCGATGGCCGGGTCGGCGGCACTGCACGATGCCCTGCGCGCGGCGCTGCCGGAGGCCCGCGTGATCGCCGCCCCCTGCATGGGGGCGTGCCATCGCGCGCCGGCCTGCGCGGCCGGGCATCGGCTGATCGAGGGTGCGAGCGTCGCGGCGGTCAGGCGCGCGATCGCGGCGCCGCCGCGGCGGCCCGAGC
>NZ_VIKA01000085.1 GCF_006704265.1 Elioraea sp. Yellowstone
GCGAGCGGCGGGGCGCGTGCGGGCGCTCAACGCCGAGACGGCGGCGGGGCTGCTCGGTGGACAGGCGCCGGGCGGGCGGGCGGCGCGCCGCACCGCGCCGGAGGTGGCGCTCTCGACCAGGGTGCCGGACTACGTGCTGCGCCAGCTGCGCCGGCGCTACGCCGAGAGCGGGGTGACGATCCGCAACCAGATCCTGTTCGCGCTGCGGCTGGCCGGGATCGAGGTGCGCGACGAGGACCTGCACGACGAGCGCCGGCGCGGCCGCGCGCTGCGCTGAAGGCCGGAAAGAGGGAAGACCGGAAAGACCGAAATCCGGAAAAAAGGAAAACCAGAAAGCAGGAAAGATGGGGGCCGATCTCCCCGGCAGCCCGCGCGGACGGCCTCGGGCCGGCTGGCGCGGTGGCCTGCGCAGGCGGCCTTGCATGCGGCCGGCGCGATCCGCTAAGCGAAACCCTGGCGGAACGGGTTGCGGCAAATGAGACGCGCCTCAGCCCGCCGAGCGAGGAGGCGCGTCCATGGCGCGGCAGGGCGAGATCGGCGCGATGTCGGCCGGCGCGGCGGGCCGCGCCCGGGCCGAACCGCGGGTGCGCGCCCGCGCCCCGCTCAGGCTCGGCCTGGCCGGCGGCGGAACCGACGTCTCCCCCTACGCCGACCTGCACGGCGGGGCGGTGATGAACGTCACCATCGACCGCTACATCTATGCCAGCATCGATCCCGCCCCGGCCGGCGAAGTGGTGCTGGAGAGCCAGGATCTCGGCCTCGCCGTGCGCTACCCGGCGGTCGCGCCGCTGCCCCTCGACGGCCGGCTCGACCTCCTGAAGGCGGCCTACAACCGCATCATGCGCGACTTCCTGGACGGCCGGGCGGTGCCGCTCCGCCTCGCCACCTATTCCGAGGCGCCCCCGGGCTCTGGCCTCGGCTCCTCCTCCACCCTGGTCGTCGCCGTGGTGCAGGCGCTCGCCGAACGCTTCTCCCTGCCGCTCGGCGAGTACGACATCGCCCGCCTCGCCTACGTGATCGAGCGGCAGGATCTGGGACTCGCCGGCGGCCGGCAGGACCAGTACGCCGCCACCTTCGGCGGCTTCAACTTCATGGAGTTCCGCGCCGGCGATGCGGTGATCGTCAACCCGCTGCGCATCAAGCCCTGGATCGCCTCCGAGCTCGAGGCCCGCACCCTGCTCTGCTTCACCGGCGTCAGCCGCGAGAGTGCCGCGATCATCGCCGAACAGGCGCGCAACGTGGCCCAGGGGGCGAGCCGCTCGGTCGAGGCGATGCACCGGCTGAAGGCGGCGGCGGTCGCGATGAAGGAGGCGCTGCTCACCGGCGATCTCGACGCGCTCGCCGCCACGCTGCGCGAGGGCTGGCAGAGCAAGCGCGAGATGGCCCAGGGCATCGCCACCTCGACGATCGACCAGGCGATCGAGACGGCGATGGCGGCCGGCGCGATCGGCGGCAAGGTGTCCGGCGCGGGGGGAGGGGGGTTCATCATGTTCCTGGTGCCGCTCGAGCGCCGCCGCGCGGTGACGGAGGCGCTCGCCGCGCGCGGCCACCGGGTCGAGGGGGTGCGCTTCACCGCCGAGGGGGCGACGGCATGGCGGATCTGACCGGCGGGGCGGGGGCGGTCGCCGCCGCCTTCGGCGCTACCGCCCGGCTGCTTGCGGCGATGGCCGAGGACCGTGCGCTCTGCGCCGCGGTGGCCGAGGCCGCCGGCATGGTGGTCGCGAGCCTGCGCGCGGGCGGCAAGCTCCTGCTCTGCGGCAATGGCGGGTCGGCGGCGGATGCGCAGCACTGGGCGGGCGAGCTCGTCAGCCGCTTCCACTACGACCGTCCCGGCCTCGCCGCCGTCGCCCTCACCACCGACACCTCGATCCTGACCGCGATCGGCAACGACTACGGCTACGAACGGCTGTTCGCGCGCCAGGTTGAGGCGCTCGGGCGGCCGGGCGACGTGCTGTTCGCGCTCTCCACCTCGGGCCGGTCGCCCAATATCCTCGCCGCCCTTGAGGCGGCGCGGGCGGGAGGCATCCGCACGGTCGGCTTCACCGGCGCGCGCGAGGGGGCGATGGGGCCGCTCTGCGATCTCCTGATCCGCGTGCCGCATGCCGAGACCCCGCGCATCCAGGAGGGGCACGAGGCGATCGGGCATGCGATCTGCGCGCAGGTCGAGGCGACGCTGTTCCCGCGCACAGGATGACGGCGCTGCCCGACGAGGTCCCCGACGAGGTCGTGGTGCTGGTGGGCGGGCTCGGCACGCGGCTCCGCCCGGTGGTGGCGGACGTGCCGAAGCCGCTCGCTCCGGTCGCGGGGCGGCCGTTCCTGCACTGGCTGCTCGAGGGCTTCGCGCGCCAGGGGCTGCGCCGCGCCGTGCTGGCGGCGGGCTACCGGGCGGCGATGGTGCGCGCCTCCCTCGGCGCCCGCTTCGCCGGCATCGAGATCGCCTATGCCGAGGAGGAGAGCCCGCGCGGCACCGGCGGTGCGGTCTGGGCGGCGCTGCCGCTCTGCACGGGGCCGCGCGTCTTCGTCGCCAACGGCGATTCCTGGATCGGCATGGCGCTCGACCGACTGGCCGCAGCGCCGGCCGCGGATCTGGTGCTGACGGTGCGTGCCGTGGAGGATCGCGCGCGCTACGGCAGCGTGCTGGTCGAGGGGGACCGGGTGGTCGGCATGGCCGAGAAGGGCGGGCAGGGGCCGGGGCTGGTGAATGCGGGGCTCTACCTGATGCGGCGGGATCTGCCGGTGCGGCGGCCGATGCCGGCGGCGTTCAGCCTGGAGCACGAGGTGCTGGGGCGGCCCGAGGGGCTGGATGTCCGCGCCGTCGTGACCGATGCGCCGTTCCTCGACATCGGCACGCCCGAGGACTACGCCGCCGCGCAGGCGCTGATCCCCCGCTGGGCGGGGGGAGGGAGGGTGTGACCCGTCCCGCCCTGTTCCTCGACCGCGACGGGATCATCAATCTCGACACCGGCTATGTGCACCGGGTCGAGGATTTCACGTTCCGAGAGGGAATCTTCGACCTCTGCGCCGCCGCCCAGGCGCAGGGGCTGGCCCTCGTGGTCGTCACCAACCAGGCCGGGATCGGGCGCGGCCTCTACAGCGAGTCCGACTTCCATCGGCTCACCGCCTGGATGCTGGCCCGCTTCGCCGACCGCGGCATCCGTTTCACCGGGGTGGAGTTCTGCCCCGACCACCCCGAGCACGGCATCGGCCGCTATCGCCGCACGACACCGCGCCGCAAGCCGGGACCGGGGATGATCCTGGACGCCTGCGCCGCGCACGGGCTCGATCCCGCGCGCTCCACCATCCTCGGCGACCGCGCGACCGACATGCAGGCGGGAGCGGCGGCGGGGCTCGGCCGGCTGATCCTGCTGCCGCATGACGCGGCGGAGACCGCGGCCGCGCCGCCGGGCACGATCGTGCTGGCCGAGGGCGGGCTTCTAGCCGCGGCTTCCCTGCTGCGCATGCCGCTCGCGGCCGGCTCCGGTGCGGAGGGCGGAAGGTGATCCTGATCCTCGAGCTGATGGACGAGGCGGTGACGCATGCGCCCGGCAACAGCCAATGGGCGCAGGTGATCGCGCGCGCGTTGCCGGACCACCAGGTGCGGGTCTGCGCCCCGCCGGCGCATCTGCGGGCGCTGCGCGAGGACGCCAACCTGTGTGCGCTCGCCAACGTCTCCTTCCGCGAGATCCCGCTCATCTCGGCCTTCCGCCGCCAGGTGAACGTGGTCTCGCCGGCGCGCGCGCGCGCGGAGTTCGCGATCCTGCGCCGGCTGCTCGCCGAGGTGCCGGCCGGCGAGTCCTGCCTCGTGGTGCTCGCCTCGGCGGCGCCGACGGCGGTGTTCGCCGCCCGGCTGGCCGGCGCGCTCATGCGCCGGCGCGTGGCGGTGCAGATGGTGCTGCACGGCTTCGCCAACGAGGTGCTGGGCTGGCGGACGCGCAATCCGCTGCTGCGGCGCTTCGACCTGCCCGGACTGATGGCGGCGCCGCCGCAGGGCGTGCGCTTCCTCGCCCTCGAACGGGCGATCGCGGCCGAGCTCGGCCGGATCGCGCCCGCCGCGGCCGGGCGGATCGACGTGCTGCCGCTGCCGGTGAACGCGAACGAGATCGTCGTCCTGCCGCCGGTGCCGCTCGAGCCGCCGATCCGCCTCGCGCTCGTCGGCCAGACAACCCGCGCCAAGGGCATCGAGCCGTTCCTCGCCATGGCGCGGGCGCTGAAGGCGCGCCATGGGTCGGCGGTGGAGTTCCACGTGATCGGGCGGCGCTTCCCGGAGACGCCGGCGGAGGCGCTCGCGGTGCTCGACGGCCCGCCTGCCGAGGGCTACCTCGACCGGAAGGACTTCCTCGCCCGTCTCGCCGCCATGCATTACGTGGTCCTGCCGCTGCAGGAGAGCTACTACCGCCTGTCGCCGAGCGGCGCGTTGATCGATGCGATCACCTGGCTCAAGCCGGTGGTCGCGACCGCGATCCCGATCGTCGCGGAGGCGTTCCGCGAAGGTGGCGAGATCGGCGTGCTCTGTCCCGACGTCGCGGCCATGGAACGGGCGCTCGACCGGCTGGTGACGGCACCGGATCCGGCGGAGTATGCGCGCCAGGTGGCGGCGCTGCGGCGCCTGCGCGACCGCCGCCTGCCCGATGCCCTGGTCGGGACCTATCGGCGCATTGTCGAGACGGGCTTCCGGGATATCGCGGCGGGAGAGAAGGGGGCAGGACAAGGATGAGGAGGCGATGCGGGCCGTGACCTATGCCCTCGCGGCGGCTTCGGCGGCGGCGCTGCGCCATCTGCTCCTCCGCCTGCCTGCCGGCGACCGGGCCTGGCTTGCCCGCCGGCTGATGGGCGACCGCTACGCCCTGCCGGTGCGCAGCTTCGCCGGCTTCTGCCAGAACGCCCTGCACGCCTGGAAGAACCGGCAGTACGACGTGCACCGGAACGGCGAGGCGGCGCTGCTCGCCCGGCTCGCCCCGTTCCGGCCGCGCGTGCTCCTGGATGTGGGGGCCAATGTCGGCGAATGGGCCGAGGCGGCCTGCCGGCACCTGCCGGAAGCCACCGTGCATGCCTTCGAGATCGCACCCGCCACCGCGGCGCTCCTGCGTGACCGCGCCGCTCCCTTCGGCGGCCGCATCGTGGTCAACCCGTTCGGCCTGTCCGACCGTGAGGGCAGGGTGACCATCTACGCCGATGCCGCGGATTCCACCGCGACGAGCACGCTGCCGCTCGCGCTCGCCTACAATCCCGGCATGGACCGCCCGGCGGCTCCGGTCGAGGCGATGGCGGAGGTCACCACCGGCGATGCCTATCTCGACCGCCACGGCATCGCGGCGGTGGATCTCCTGAAGATCGACGTCGAGGGCGCCGAGCGCGCGGTGCTCGACGGTTTCAGCGGCGCGCTCCGCGCGGGGCGGGTGCGCATGATCCAGTTCGAATACGGCTGGCTCAACGCCCATACCGGCGCCACGCTGAAATGGTTCCACGGCCTGCTCGAGCCGCTCGGCTTCCGGATCGGCAAGCTCTACCCCGAAGGCGTGGCCTTCAAGGACTATGCCTACGAGGACGAGGATTTCCTCGGCCCCAACTACATCGCCTGCCACCGGGACCGGGCCGACTGGATCGAGGCGTTGCGCTGCCCGCCGCTGGCGCTCGCCTGACCGATGGCCCGCGCCGCGGCAATGTTCTCCTTGTGTCCTAGGAAAAAATACCTTAAGACGGAACCGCCACGGGCGATCCGTGCGCCGCCGCTCCCCCGCGTTCGTTCCCCTCATGCCTGTTCGTCCCCGCCGCGCCCTGCCTCCGGCAGCGCGGTGGGCGCCGGCGTGCACCATCACCGGAGTCCTGCCCAGAGATGCTGCTGATCGGCCCCTCCCGAATTGCCCCGCGCCGCCGCCGCGGCGCCGCGGCGTTCCTTTCCCTCGCCACGCCCGTGAGCCCGCAGCCGCCCGGTGCGCCGCTCGTCGTGTCGGGAACCTATGGCGGTGCGCCGGCCGGCATCCGCGTCGCCTGGCGACAGGACGGCAGCGAGGTCGGCCCGGCCGTGACGGCGGGGGTGGTTGCCGGCGGAGCCTGGTCGGCCACCATCACGACGCCGGTGACGACCGGCGTGTACACGCTCCATGCCGCCTTCGAGGGGGGCGGTCCGGAAGCCCAGAGCGGACCCGTCACGATCAGTGCGTCGGGCGCCGACGTCGTCGCCAACTTCACCTTCGAAGGCTCCGGCCTGACGGCGGCGAACGCGGTGGCGCTGTTCGGCCATGGCTTTGCGCCGGGCGACATCCCGGCGGGGGCGCCAGTGGTGCTGCGCAACGCCAGCGACGGCACCACCCTCTACCGCACCCAGATGAACGTGCTCAGCACCTGGGGCGACGGCAGCGCCAAGACGGCGCTGCTGGCGGGCGAGTTGCCGGCGCTCGCCGATGGGGCGACGCTCGGGGTGCAGCTTGTCCGGGGCGCCAGCCATCCCAGTCCCGGACCGAACCTCGACTTCGGCACCGCCCTCTCGGGGCGCACGGCGGCGATCAAGACCTGGGCGCCCGGCGACACCACCACGCCGCTCTGGACCTTCAACCCGCTCGCGGCGATCGGCGCCGATCGCTGGCACAACGGCCCCCTTGCGCTCAGCACGCGCGTCGAGACGGCGGTGCCGTCCTCGGCGGTGTTGAGTACGTCGGGTTCCGCCGGGGTGATCGAGTCTGTCCGGCTGGTCGTGGACGTGATCGTCACCAAGGACGGGTTCCTCGAACTCGATGTGTGCTTCTCGAACGATCGCCTGCCGTTCCGGGGCTCGACAGCCGACCCGATCCCGACCTGCGGCATCGCCCGCTTCGGCTACACGATCGAGATCGACGGGGAGGTGGTCTACGATCAGCGCCCCGCCACCGGGGCCGGGCGCGACCTGCTGCAATGGTCGCAGTGGATTCGGCGGCGCGGCCGCAAGGCGGACGGCACCCGGCTCGACCATTGGGGCACGTCGCACCGGGCGTTCTTCCGCCCCGACCATGCGCTGCTGGTGCGGGCGCGGCTGATGCTGCCCTATGACACTCAGCAGGTGCCGTCGAACGCCTCGGTTCTGTCGAACTACAACGACGGTGCGACCCGGCAGAACGACCCCTACTGGTCTTGGGGGTTGGCGCGTCAGGCGGATATGACCGGTGGGCGGCCCGAGATCGGCTACCGGACCGAGGCGGCGGCGACCTGGATCGCGTGGCCGACGCGCGAGGCGCAGATCGTCACCCATCGCCAATTCGAGGCGGCGGCGACGCGGGCGATGTACTACCGCGACTGGCCGCTGGCGAAGTGGGCGAGCCATGAGGACTATCCGCGCCTGGCGCTGCCTGGCGGAAGCGAGAACTCCGCCGCCGGCACGCTGCGGCCGGACGCCAACGGGCTGCCGTCGAACCAGCAGCCGACTCACAACACTACCGACCACATCACCATCGACACCGCGCACCACGGCTCGTTCAACTGGACCCCGGCGCTGCTGTCGGGGCGGCGGGTCTGCTACGACAGCCTCGCGGCGCGGGTGTTCTGGTCGGTCACCGGGCATCGCTACAACGGCACGGATGCCCCTTATGGCACGACCTGGCGCTCGACGACGCGCGACGTGGCGACGGGGATCCGCGCCGGCGGCCATCCGTGGATGGTGCAGACTCGAAGCGAGGGGTGGAATCTGCGCGACCATGTGGACGCGCTCGCCATCTGGCCGGATGCGGTGCCGCAGAAGGCGTTCGCGAACGAGGTCCTGGTCGCGCACATCAACGCCTGGAAGCACGCGAGCGAGACCTGGATGACGACGCGCTTCCCGCTCGCGGTGCAGGAGGTGCTCGGCCTGCCGATCATGCACGCCGGCATCTACAACTGCGAACGCCCCTACATGACGAGCTTCTTCATGTACGCGGTGTTCCAGATGCTGCGTCTTGGCCTGGGCGGGCCGCACCTGCCGGGGCTTGCCGCCAAGTGGTTCCGCGCGCGCACGGGGTGGTACGCCGAGCCGACGCTGAACCATCGGGCATTCCTGCAAGACGGCGGCATGGCCTGGGGCGAGACGGCGAATGGTCCGTTCCCGACAGACTGGGCGGGAATGGTGCCGATGCTCCAGGTCACCATTCCTGGTCAGGTCGGGGTGACCGACGTGCCGCCGGATTGGGTTGGGTTCGGCGCGCTTGGCGACTACAACCGCAACCGCCTGAACAATCTGGCGATGATCGCCTACGGGCTGGAGCCGGATGCGGCGGCGCAGATCCCGATCGACATCCGCGCCCGTGCGGCGGACGGGCTCGCGCTGCTGCGGTCGGAGCGGTACAACCCGACCGGCAACGGGCCGCGCATCGGCAGCGCGGCCTTCGGCACGTTCTTCAACACCTGCGCCATCTGCCCGGTCGGGAACACCTGGCGGACGGAGAGCGCGCCGGCGATCGTGCCGGGGCAGACGTTCCAGGTCGCCGGCGACGCGGCGAACGGCACCATCGTCGGGCTGGTGCGGTTCACCGGGGCGTTCCCGCGCAACAGCGCGCCGGGGCGCGGCGTGGCGAACGCCTGGGAGATCGTGTCGCAGCCGGCGGGCAACCCGCTCTCCGTCTCCGAGGGCGGCGTGCTGCGGGTGGCGAACGCGGCGGCGCTTGGCACGGGGTCCTTTTCGGTGTCGCTGCGCTGCCGCACCTACCACCAGGACAACGTGGGCGATCCGAGCATCGAGCACGTCTCGGGCGTGCAGGCGGTGACGGTCGAGCCGGTGTTCATCGCGCCCTCCCTCGGCGCGGCGGGGCCGTTCTCGATCGGCAGCAACACGGTGCAGGGCCGGGTCATCGCCACGCTGGCGGTGTCGGGCACGGAGCCGATCACGCTGTCCATCGTCGCGGGCGATCCGCACGGGCTGTTCACCGTGGACACGCCGTCGCGCGAGTTCCGGGTCGCGGCGTCCAGCCTGACGCCCTACGAAAACCAGACCTTCAACGTCACCGTGCGGGCGCAGGGACCGCTGGCCCATGCTGAGCGGACCTACACGGTGGAGATCACCGAGCCGGTGTACGTGCCGGTGTGGAACCCGAACCCGCAGGCGCGGACCATCAGCGACCTGTCGCCTGCCGGGACGGAGCTTGACGCGCTGACCCTCGACGGGTCGCCGCCCACGACTCTGACCATCCTGGCAGGCAACACCAACAACACGTTCCAGGCGGTCGTGCCGAACATCATCCGCGCGGCGACTCGTGTCGAGCGGGCGGATGCGACCAGCTACAGCCTGACCGTGCGGGCGGAGAACAGCGCAGGCAGCGCGGACGGCACGGTGAACGTGACGGTGCAGCCCCGGTCCTATGTCTGGAACCTGACCGGCAGCAACGTGATCGCGGCCTACAGCGCCTCGCGCCGGGTGCGGAGCGGCTATGTCGGGCCGCTGTTCCGGCTGATCCGCCTTTCCGACAACGCCGAGCGCGATGTCGGGTTCGACTCGGGGACGGGCCTGATCGACGAGACTGGGCTGGCGGCCTGGATCGGCAGCGGGCAGGCCGAGGTGATTCTGTGGTACGACCAGAGTCCGCTGGGGCAGCATCTGGTGCCGGTCAGCGCGTCGCTTCGACCCGTCTTCGCCGATGCGACCGGGACGATCTACCGCATGGGCGCCAACAGCCGCCCGGCGTTCCGCTTCGAGGCGGGGCGCGGCTTCGTGCAGGAGAGCTTCACCACGCTGGGGACGAACCGGTTCGGGTTCTTCACCTACTACCGCCGGCTCGGGGCGTCGGGGAGCGCGAACGGGCGGCTCTACTCGCTGCGGGCGAGCGCAACCTCGGCGGAGCAGGACGTGGCGACGGGGGTCTATCTGACCCTGCTGTCGGACGGGAACCTCCGGATGCGCTACATGGGCTTGAACCACGACGCGACCGGCGGGGTGGCGACCAACAACAACGCCTTCGCCGCGACGACCCTGACCAATCTGGCCGGGGTGGGGCGGCGCATCGTGCAGAACACCTCCTCCAACGCGGCGAATTCGGGCACCAGCGGCCCCTTCGCCGATCCGTCGCACCTGCGGGTCGGCACGAACACGAGCGACGGGTCGGATCAGAACTTCAACGGGCTGATGGGCGAGATCGCGTTCCTGGAGTACTTGGAGTTCGCGACCGATATCCCGGCGGCACGGACCAGCCTGACGGGGCATTACGGATAGGGATGGGGCGGCACAGCGGACCTCCGTTCAGCCGCCGCGCCAGGCGTAGAGCGCAAGCCCGGCCCACTCGCGCAGGTAGAACCAGCTTCGGGCCAGGTGGTCCGGCCGAGGGATGAAATCCGAAGCCCTGCCGTCGGGAGCGAGAGCACGTCGTACGCCGACCGGACTGACCGCAAATCCCGCCTGGCGAAAGGAGAGCAGCGCGCGCGGCAGATGCCAGGCATGGGTGACGGCGTAGGCACGCCCGATCTCCGCTTGCCGCAGCAGGGCGGCGGAGAGTCGGGCGTTCTCGCGCGTGTTGCGCGCGCGCGGCTCGATCCAGCGGACGGGAAGGCCGAAATCCGCCGCAAAGCTCCGCGCCATGACGGCGGCGACCGCGACCTGCTCGCCACTCGCCACCGCGCCGCCCGTGACCAGGAGCGGCAGGCCTGTGCGTCGATGTAGCGCGGCTGCCGCACGCATGCGTTCGAGCGTCAAGGGACCAACATCCGGACCGGTGGCAGTGCGGACCAGATCGGCACCGAGCACGATGATAGCGCCGGCCGCCGTATCGTCCGGTCCGTCGGCATCCGGGACCAGTCTCTCGAGCGAGGCGCGCAGCCATCCGCTCGCCAGGGGCGTGGCAAGGCCGATCTGCGCGGCGAGGGCGATGGCCGCGAACAGACCGGCCATCCGCTGTCCGCGCCAGGCCATCAGCGCGAGCACGATCGCGGCGAGCGCAAGCCCGAGCGGCGGCAGCAGAAGGGCGGTCAGGATGGCCTGGGTGGACACGGGCCGTGCGGCACGTTGGAATGCGGAACGCTCTCCTGCAGGGTGGCACGGCGGGACCGGTTGGGCCATCGGCGTGGCCAATTGCTGCAGATCGGGAAGGACCGCGAACGTCATGATGCCGATTGCCGCCCTGCGTCGGCACATCCAGGCCAAGGCCGCCGCCGACGATCGGTTCAAGCGTCTGGTGACCGCCGTCGCCGCGGCGCTGCGCTACGATCTGACGCGCCTGACCAGGAAGGTCTATGTCGAACACTGCCGGCAACTGATCGATGAGCTCGGCCCAGGCGCGCTCGACGTGATCGAGATCGCGGCGGGCGAGACATGGTCCGGCATGCCGTTCCGTTCCTATCGCGCGCTGAACTGGCCGGACCACGATATCTGTGCGCCGCTGGCGGAGGGGCTTGCCGGGACGGCCGATCTCGTGATCGCCGAGCACGTGTTCGAGCATCTGCTCCAGCCCTGGCAGGCGGTGCGCAACGTGCACGCCCTGCTGCGCCCCGCCGGGCACTTCCTCGTGATGACGCCGTTCCTCGTGCGCGTGCATGAAGTCCCCCAGGACTGCAGCCGCTGGACCGAGACGGGGATGCGGCATCTCCTGGCGGAGGGCGGGTTTCCGATCGAGACGGTCCAGACCTGGTCATGGGGCAACCTGGATGCGGTGAAAGCGACACTGGTGACCTGGAGCCGGGTGGGCTGGCGCCGACGGTTTCCGAACGATCCGTGCTTCCCGGTCGTCGTCTGGGCGCTCGCGCGCAAGGCCGGCTGACGGCACGGCGGAACCGGTCGGTCTGGGCCTCGGCGACCGCGCCACCTCAGGCGCATCCGCCGGCCCGGCGGCGGAACTCGCCGGCCAGACGCTCATAGGTCGCGCGCGGCTTGAGGCCGATGAAATGGGCGAAGGTGGGCGAAAGCCGCGTGATCGATGTCGGCAGCACCGGCAGGCCGAACAGGAACCGGCCGAGCTTGAAGATCTCCGACCGGCCGGAGGCGATGTCGAAGCGGCAGAACGGCGCGCGCCAGGTCGAGACCATCCAGGACTCGTTGCCGAAATTGGGCATCAGCGCCGAGGCCAGACCCTTCATGCCGAGGAAGATGCCGAGATAGAGCTCGAAGCTGTGGCTGTTCGCCCCGCGGTAGTTCGAGATCGCGAGCGTCTCGAACTCCTTCTGGTAGAAGTCCTCGAACTCGGCGAAGAAGCGTGCCGCCGCCTCCGACTTGTCGAAGAAGAACACCCCCGCGTTCATCTGCACGATGTAGGGCAGGGCGCGCGCGGCCACGATCTCCTCGAGCCGCACGCCCTTCCACTCGCCCCGGCGCTGCGGCGCGCCCGTGATGCAGAAGAAGAGCCGTCGCGCGTGGTCCCAGTAGCGGTCCACGTCGCGCTTCACGAGCAGGCAGTCGGCATCGACGAACATGCTCCGCTCGTAGGGCGAGGCGCGGAACAGGCGGAGCTTGTTCATCACGTGCGGGTAGCGCGGATCGGGATCGAGGAAGACGAGATCGTCGAAGAACCGCGCGTGCTCGGCCGCCGGGCCGGCGGCGATGTCGTGCACCAGGCAGATGCGCCGCGTGGGGTCCATGGTCTTGACCGAGGCGGCGAGATTGGCGGCCATCGCGACGTATTTCTGATCGCCCGTCGCGAGCGTGAGATAGCCTTCGCGCATGGTCGCCTGACCCGAGATGTCGGAATGTCGTGCGGCGCCGCCGCACCGGTCCCTGTCGTTACAGGGGGCTGGAGCCCGGCGGCAGCCGCTCGAGCAGCACGCCGGCATGAGCGCCCGGCGCGAGCGGCGGCGGGCTGAGGGCGAGCAGGGCGGTCTTCGCCGAGCCGTCCTGGTGCCGGCTCAGCACCTGCAGCGTCGCCGCGACCGGCCGGTCGCCCGGCACCAGGCGGACGGCGAGCCCGGCCCCGCGCGGCAGATCGCCGGGGGCGAAGGCGAGACCCAAGATCGGATCGCTGCCGCCGGGCAGCGCGCCCTGCAGGGTCAGCCCGGCGATGTCGTTCGGCCGCACCGGCCGGGGCACCGGCGGCAGCGGCGGGCCCGCACCGGGTCGCGACGGGCCCGGGCGCGGCCTCTGCTGCTGCGCCGTCGCCCGCGGCGCCGGCGCGGCGCAGGCGGCGGCGAGCGAGAACGCGAGCGGAGCCAGTTCGCGGCGCGTCAGGTCCATGGCGGCCCCCTGTCCCGGTGCCGTGCGAGCACGCGACGGAACAGCGCGAGCTGGCCCGCGGTGGTCTCGTTCCAGCCGAAGCGTTCCGCATAGGCGCGCGTCGCTGCGCGGTCGGGCGGATCGGCGAGCACGCGCCGGATGCCGGCGGCGAGCGCCGCCGGCGTCGCCTCGTCGATCACCACCCCGGCCTCGGGCGCGGCGACCGCCTCGCGCGAGCCCCAGGCCGGAGTCGCCACCACCGGCGTGCCGCAGGCCATCGATTCCAGCAGCACGTTCGCCCAGCCCTCGCGCGCGGAGGCCAGAACCATCACGTCGGCCGCGGTGTAGTAGCGCGGCAGATCCGCATGCGGCACCGGGCCGACGAAGCGCACCCGATCGGCCACGCCGAGGCGGGCGGCGAGCGCTTCGAGCGCGCCCCGTTCGGGACCCTCCCCGGCGATCAGCAGCGTATGGCCCGGCAGCTGCGCGAGCGCCTCGATCGTCAGGTGGTGGCGCTTGCGCGGAATGAGCAGCCCGACCGACAGGAGCGTCGGCCCGTCGAGCCCGAGCCCGGCGCGCGCAGCTTCCCGGTCGGCCTCCGGCCGGAAGACATCGAGATCCACCCCGTTGCGCAGCACGGTGATCTTCGCCGGCGCCGCGCCGATCGCGACGAGCCCCTCCTTGAGCGCCGCGCTCACCGCGATCAGCGCGTCCGCCTCGGCGAGCGCGGCGCGGATCAGCCGCCCGGGGATGCGGTACTGCGGCAGTTGCGAGGTGTCCGAGCCGCGCGCGGTCAGCACCACGGGCACGCCGTAGTCGCGCGCAAGCCACACCGCCGCGACGCCGTCGGGATAGAGGTAGTGCGCATCGATCGCATCGAAGGCGAAACCCTCCGCGGCCAGTCGGGCAAGTGCCTGCTTGGCCGCACGGTAGAGCATGAACGGGTTGGAGGCCATGCCGATCCACGGCACGGCGAGGAAGCGCGGGTGGTGCACCGCGATGCCGTGACGGAGCTCGCGCAGCGGGATTTCCGGAAATCGGGATTTCAGGCGTCCGTCCGGTCCGCGCCCGGGGAACCAGGGCACCGGAGCGAGCACGGTGCTCGCCGCTTCACCGCTTGCGACGAGATGCCTGAGCCTGTTCTCGACGAAGACGCCATGGTTGGGCTGGGCGGGGTTCGGGTAGAGCGTGCTGAAGGTCAGCAGCCGGAGCGGGCGGGACGGCGGGCTGGCCGCGGCGCGCCGCGGCGCGCCGCCCGTCGTCGCTGCCGGCGGGAGGGGTGCCGTCACCGGCCATGTCGAAGGGCCACCATCGCCAGGTCCGCCGCTGCTCCTCGGGAAGTGCCGCCCAGAGGCAAAGCCAGCCGACGGCGATGAGGGTGGCGAGAAAGTAGAGCGCCTGCATCGCGGCTCTCCTGCTGCGGGGGGGGACTCGCCGCTCATGGCCGGGCCCGGTCGGCGCGGGCGAGCATGGCGGCGCCGGTCGGCAGCGC